>CAIVLG010000197.1 GCA_903906695.1 uncultured beta proteobacterium
CCAGCATCATCTTCATTGACGAGATCGATTCGATCGCTCCCAAGCGCGAAGGTCTGGGAGGCGAGCACCAGGTCGAACGCCGCGTGGTAGCCCAACTTCTGAGCCTGATGGATGGCCTGAAAGCGCGCGGTCAGGTGGTGGTCATTGCTGCCACCAACATCCCCAATGCGATCGATCCGGCCCTGCGCCGGCCCGGGCGTTTTGACCGCGAAATCGGGATCCCGATTCCGGACCGGCATGGCCGTCTGGCGATTCTTGAAATCTACACCCGCGGCATGCCGGTGGCTGACGATGTCGATCTGGCGCGGCTGGCCGACATCACGCACGGCTTTGTCGGCGCCGATCTGGAAGCGCTGTGCCGCGAAGCGGCCATGATCTGCGTGCGCCGCATCCTGCCGGAAATAGATTTCGCGCAGGCATCCTTGCCCTATGAGTCGTTGCAAAAACTCGAACTGTGCAAGGACGATTTTCTGGCTGCACTGCGCGACGTTGAACCGTCCGCCCTGCGCGAGGTTTTTGTTGAGGTTCCCAACACCGGTTGGGACGATGTGGGTGGCCTGGAGGAACCCAAGCGGATGCTGCGGGAACTGCTCGAATGGCCGCTGCAGTACGGCGAACTGTTCGAGGCGGCCGGCATCAAGCCGCTCAAGGGCGTGCTGCTGTGTGGGCCGCCCGGTTGCGGCAAGACGCTGCTGGCGCAGGCGGCGGCCAGCGCGACCCAGGTCAACTTCATTTCGGTCAAGGGACCGGCCCTGATGTCCAAGTACGTCGGTGAGTCCGAGCGCGCCGTGCGCGAGGTCTTTCAAAAGGCCAAGCAGGCCGCGCCCTGTCTGGTGTTTTTCGACGAGGTCGACGCCCTGGTGCCGCGCCGAGGCAGCGGCGCTTCCGACTCTGGCGTCAGCGAGCGCGTGGTGGGCCAGTTTCTGGCCGAGCTCGACGGCGTCGAGAAGCTCGCCGGCGTGCTGGTGCTGGCCGCGACCAACCGGCCCGACATGGTGGACCCGGCCCTGCTGCGCCCGGGGCGCTTTGATGTGACGATTGAGATCGGCTTGCCCGACGAGCAGCAGCGCCTGGCTATTTTGCAGGTGCAGGTGCGGGGCAAGCCGCTCGCCAAAGGAGTGGACCTGAAAGCCCTGGCGCTTGATACAGCAGGCCTTAGCGGTGCCGATCTGGGCGCCATTTGCAACCGCGCCGCCTTGAACGCGATTCGCGAGCGCATCACCCAGAGCCAGGGTGGCAGCCCCAAGTCTGCCAAGCCGGTGCCCCTGCTGATCCAGGCGCGCCATTTTCATGCAGCACGTAAGGAGCCCTGAACGTGACCGAGCCACTGCCTGAAGCCACCGCGTTGAACGGCATATACCTCTATTGCCTGGCGCGGCCGCAATGTCTTTCAGCGGCGCACGCGCTGGCCGGCAAGCCGCTGGCGGGTGTTGATGAACGCTACCCGGTCACGGCCGTGGTAGCGGACGACGTGGTAGCGGTGGCCGGCGAGGTGGTGATCGGCGATTTTTCAGAGCAGAACCTGCAGACCCTGTCCTGGATCGGTGAGCGCGCTGCCCGGCATGAGGCGGTGGTGGCGCGGACCATGGCCGCCTCACCGGTGCTGCCGGTCAAGTTCGGCACCATTTATCGGTCGCGCGACAGCCTGATGGCGTTTGTGCAGCGCCACCGCAAAAACATCACGCTTGGACTCGACAGGCTGATCGACAAGAGCGAGTGGAGCGTCAAGGGTTATCTGATTGAAGAGGACGCGCGTCAGATCATCGCGGCGGCGGACGCTGAGGTGCAGTCGCGCCGCGCTGCGCTGTCGCTGTCGCCCGGGCTGCGCTATTTGCAGCAGAAGCAGCTCGACGCCAGGATCGAGACGGCGCTGGAAGCCGGTCTGGCGCGGGTCAAGCAGGATCTGCTGCATTCACTGGCAATGCGCTCGATTGACTCGGCCACCTTGCGCCTGCACGCCAGCGCAGTCACCGGGCGAGCCGAGCGCATGGTCTTCAATGCCGCATTCCTGCTCGACCCTGAAACCCTGCCCGATTTCCGTGCCGCGCTGGCACAGCAGCAGGATGCCTACCAGACGATCGGCTTGGCGCTTGAACTTCGGGGCCCCTGGCCAGCGTACAACTTCTGTCCCGATCTTTCGGAAGCCCAGACGTGAAAAGGTTCGCTTCGCCCATCAGCAGCTTGGACACAGAGGGGCCACCTGAGGGCGCAACGGCCGGGAAGGATTGGTATGAAAAGCTCTACCACATGCTGCTCGGGAACATTCCTTTTTCCCTGCTCTTGATCGATCCATCCCTGCGCGTGGTCTCTGCCAACCGGAACTTTCTGGGGAAGTCCAGAAGGTCCGAGGCCAACACGATCGGCAAACGCTTTCGCGACGTGTTCCCCGATGCGATCCTGGAATTTACGCAGCTCGAAGCGAAGATCCGCGGTGTTTTCGACAGTGGCACCGGATTGCCCGGCGCCCAGATGAGCTACCGGGCACCGGGTGTGCCGATCCGCAGTTTTTTCTACACGGTGATTCCGATCAAGACCGGCAGGGCGGTCGAACACGCCATGCTGGTGATGGACGATATCACCGAGAAGCTGCAGTTGAGCGCCAAGGTGCGGATGGCCGAGCGGCATCTGGCGAGCGTGGTGGAAAGTGCCAACGACCTGGTCATCTCCACCGACCCAAAAGGTTACATCACCAGCTGGAATTTGGCGGCCGAGCGCATCTCGGGCTACCACAGGAGCGTGGTCCGGGGCCAATTGCTGGCGGGCTTGTGCGAGGCGAACGAGAGCAAGGACATGGCGGCCATCATTGCGCAATTGGTGGCGGGCGGCGTGGCGGAGTTTTTCGACGAAATCAACATGGTCGCAACCTCTGGCGTATTGATTCCGGTGGACTGGTCTTTTTCACCGATCTGGGACGATGCCGGAAAGGTCAGTGGCATTGTGGCAGTCGGTCGCGATCTGGTGGAGAGAAGGGCGCTCGAACAGCATCTCTATCAGAGCGAAAAACTGGCTGCTCTGGGTGTCATGGCCAGCGGTATTGCGCATGAGCTGCGCAATCCGCTGTCGGTCAGTTTCTCGGCCGCCCAGTTCCTGCTGGACCCGAGCAACGATCCCGCGTTTCAGAAAGAGTGCGTTGGCAAGATCCTGCAGGGCATCGAACGGTCCTCGACGATCATCGAGAATCTGCTGCGCTTTGCCCGACCCTCGTCGAGCAATCAGTCGGAGTCCTTGAACCTGGTGACGGTGGTGCGCGAGACGCTCAGCGTGCTGGCGCCGCAGACCAAGTTGCAGAAGATCAATTTGCTTGAACACTACGCAGAGACCGCGCTGCTGATTTCGGGCAACGCCAATATGCTGCAGCAGGTGATCATGAATCTGGTCCTGAACGCGTACCAGGCTATGCCCAAAGGCGGTGACGTCAGCGTCTTTACGCGACGTGAGGCCGGCCAGGCGGCGGTTTATGTGCGCGACAACGGTCACGGCATCACATCGGCCAATCTGAGTCGGATTTTCGATCCTTTCTTTACCACCCGACCGGCCGGTCAGGGCACCGGCCTGGGCCTGTCGATCTGCCACACGATTGTGAAGCAGCACAGTGGCATGATCGCGGTCGAAACCAGTGTGGAGGGCCAGGGCACCACGATGGTGGTACGTCTGCCCTTGATGGCGAACACCTGATGGCTGACGCTGTTGCGATGGTGCTGGTGGTCGACGATGAAGCCGATGTCCGCTGGGCTTTGGAAATGATCCTGGCCAAGAGCGGTTTTGGCGTCGCCACCGTGGGCAGTGGGGCCGAGGCACTGCAGTGGCTGGGGCGCTCCCGTTGCGACCTGATTCTGCTCGATGCCAAGCTTGGTGACATCGACGGTGTCGAGCTGGCCCGACGGATTCAGAGTGAAGCCATCAGCAGGGCGCCGGTGATATTGGTTTCGGGCTATTTCTATAAGGACGACGGCGTGATTCAGGCGAGCATGGCGATGGGCCTTATCGCTGCCTTTGCGACGAAACCATTTCGTCATGACGAAATTCTGAATGCGGTTCAAACTGTTTTGTCTCTAGCTTGAAGCGCCATACCTATGGCGCCCGCTCCATAGCGCGTCTTACTTAAAGTGGAGGATGGAGCGTTCGAGGGGACAACCATTGGCAGCTGATTCAGTGTGGAGCGGCCAAATCCTTTGACATTCCTCAACTCATTACGCTGATTTTCGATCTGCCTAAGGACTTGGCACAGTCAATGCATTACATCTTGTAACGAAGGGTTTAGCCCCGTACTTCGTGTCTGGAAAGTGTTTGAGAGGGGTGAAATACGTTAGGAGATTGAAATGGCAAAGGTACAAAAATCGACGGACTCTTCGAGTTTGGCTGAAGTTGTTGACCGCATCTTGGACAAGGGTATCGTGATTGATGCTTGGGTCAAAGTATCGTTGGTCGGCATTGAACTGCTGTCTATTGAAGCGCGTGTCGTGATCGCATCGGTTGAGACTTATCTCAAGTATGCCGAAGCAATTGGCCTCACATCCAGCGCAGCGGCCCCGGCCTAAGTGTCGGTGCAAATTGTTTTCCTTGTCGGGGGGTTCTTCCTTCCGGCCGGGAAAACATCTGCGTCATGCGTTCGGGCGCAGTAACTAATAAAGTGAATCCAGTCAAGTAGCAGTGAGCAGTCTGCCCGTCCACAAGGAGTGAATTGAAATGAGCAACAACACAAGACACATCGCGGCGCGTGATCGCGTTCAGGCTGTCGCTGAGATCAAGGCACAGACTGCCGGCGCATTGCGCGGCTTCCGGGCCGGGCGAGCGTTGATGGCCAAGACGCTGCAGGCCGAACTGGCTGCGGATCGCGCTGATCGCTCCGTTGAGGTGCTTGGGATGCGCAACGACACCACAGAGATGGGCGTCGAGTTTCGCCAAGAGCATGAGACCATGCGCGACAACCTGCGTCAGAATCTGGTTGAGTCAAGAGAGGCGGTCGTCAGTGCGGTGACTGGCCTGTTTTTCGATTTTTCACAAGAGCGCGCCGAATTTGCCAAGGCCCATCAGGAAATGGCGCTGGACCTCAAGTCCGAGCTGGCCGCTGATCGTGCAAATCGCTCGGCCGAAGTGCTCGAACTACTTCACAGTGCCAACGCCATGAGCGCAGGTTTTCGCTCCGAGCATGGCAGCATGCGCCACCAGCTGCGCCGCAGTCTGGTCGAGTCAAGAAAGGCGGTCGGGACCTCGGTGGCCACGCTGTTCAACGAATTTACCAAAGACCGCGTCAATTTTGCCAAGGCACTGCGCGGCATGGCCAGGGCACAGGGTGCAGGTTTGGCCAAGGACCGGCGCGAGCGCTCCCATGCGGTGGCGCAAATGATGCGCGCTTTTACCAGAGCGCATCGCCAGATGGCCAAGATGCAGGCGGCCGGCCTGAGCAAGGGCCGGCATGATCGTTCTCATGCGCTGACCGAACTGATGCGCGGTTTTCATGGCACGCGTGGACACGCGTTGCCCCGGGTTGCCAGAGCTATGGTTAAGACGATGCCGCGGCCATTAGCGCCACTGCCCAAATCAAATTGGATCGCCCCGCAGCCAGTCAGTCCCAGCGTAGCACCGGCGCCGATTGCTGCGACCCCACACGTTGAACCGGTGAAGCCGGTTGCCAAGAAAGAGGCGCCAGTCACGAGCAAGCCTTGGCCCAGCGCACCACCGCGAGGTGAGTCTGTGAAACCGGTTGCGAAGAAAGCTGCGACCAAGCTTGTGGCCGCCAAGGCAGTGCGCCCGAAAGCCAAGGTCGTGAAGGCCAAGAAGCGCTAAGGCACAAATCGGATCAGGCTTCGCGCGGCAAACGCTGCCCGTGCCAGGCCCCGCAGCAGTATTAACCAAAACAAGGAGTGGGTGTGATGAGCGAAGCCGAAGAGTTGACAGTACTGACGTTGGAAAAGAAAGCCAGCTTTGTTGAAACGCCCTACATTCAGGGCGTTGCCGGGCGCGCCCTGGACTACATCGGCGCCGGCTATCCGATTCATTTCAGCGGACCGGCCGGGACCGGCAAGACTGCGCTGGCGATGCACGTGGCAGCCCAGCTTGGTCGCCAGGTGATCCTGATCCACGGTGACGATGAGTTTGGCAGTTCCGACTTGATCGGCGGCCAGACCGGTTACCGCTCGACCAAGGTCGTTGACAACTACATCCACTCGGTGCTGAAACAAGAGGAAACTGTTTCCAAACAATGGGGCGACAACCGGCTGACAACGGCCTGCAAATACGGTTTCACGCTCATTTACGATGAATTTACGCGCTCACGCCCCGAAGCCAACAACGTGCTGTTGTCGATTCTCGAAGAGCGCCTGCTGGAACTCCCTGACGCGCGTAGCGGCGACGGCTACCTGCAGGTGCATCCGCAGTTCAGCGCCATCTTTACCAGCAATCCGGAAGAGTACGCCGGTGTCCACAAGACTCAGGATGCACTGCTGGATCGCATGATCACGATCAAGGTTGGGCACCACGACTATGAAACCGAAGTGGCGATCACCCAGGCCAAGTCTGGCCTGCCCTGGCGCGCCTCGAAATCCATTGTCGACATCGTGCGCGAATTCCGCAAGCTCGGTGTCAACAACGGTCGACCCACGATTCGTGCCTGCATCATGCTCGGACGCATCGTGGCTAATCGCAAGGGCGTGGTGGCTGCCAGTGACCCGACATTTCGCGAACTGTGCCACGACGTGCTGAACGCTGATTGCCTCAAAGTCACGCATGACGGGCAAGTTGCGGGTCTGGAACGCCTGGATGAAATCATCTCCCGCTGCTGCCCGCCGCTGCCTGCGCTGGTACCGATCGTGGGCGGCAAAAAGCCTGCCCCAGGCGCACGGCGCGGCGTGAACCTGGAAGTCGGTCCCGCGGTCGAGATCGCTTAAGGGGAATACGATGGCCACTGAAAAGCGCGGAGTGCAACAGATCAAGACCATGGGTGGCATCGTCGATGGGCGACGCGTGCGAACTTCCGCTGGCGCCCTGCTCGAGTTGTCCATGCTCGAAATGGAAAAACAGCGCTTGCTGAAAGAAATGAAACGAGCCCAACAGCGCTGCAGCGAAATTCAGGCGCGTGTGGCTGACATCGAAACCAAGCAGGTTAGACTGCAAAAGTCGGTTAAGAAACCCTATGGAGAGACGCTGGCCAATCAGGCTATGGCAGCAACGCCATTGCCGATTCATACCGCACCGGGCGGCGACCGCCTCAAACGCAGGGCCCTGGCTTATTGAGAATTTGCAGACCTCAAAGTCGGCGCCGGCCAGCTCGTTTTTCTGCTTGTCAATTTAGGAGTGTGATGAAATGAAAATTCGAACATCGTCGGGTCCGGCATCTTCACTGAATACGGCCTCGTTCCGGATCGTGCGGGGCATTGACGCTCGTGGTCTGGTGTACCGTTGCAGGCGCGAAATCATGACCTTGCGGCGCTTGCGGCAGGATCCGTTTCCGGCCCAGCCATGTATCGTTCCGCGAGGTCGCATCGCGACGCTGCGAAGTCTTCATCTGAAGCGCTCCGCAGCGAGCGAGGCCAAGGTGATGGCATGAATATTCAAGCATTGCTGGAACCCGGCCATTACCTGTACGCCATCGCCGACGTTGTAGAGGTACCCCCGGTCTACGGCAATATCGGCATCAATGGTGCGCCGGTCTATGTGGTCTCGCAGGGCGCACTTGCGGCCGTGGTGAGCGACATTACCGAAAAACGGATCCGCCCCGAGCGCAAGAACCTAGCAGCCCACAACGTCGTCATCAAGCGGCTGATGGAAGAGTCAACCGTGTTGCCGGTTGCGTTTGGAACCATTGCCGCGAGCAACAAGGCGCTGCTCCAGATCCTGAAACAGAACGGCAGCACTTTTACCGAACAGTTGGCGCTGGTACGCGGCAAGGTCGAATTAGGGCTGCGTGTCGTCCTCGATGTGCCCAATATTTTCGAGTACATGGTGAATCGCCACGCCGATCTTGCAGAATTGCGCGACTCGATGGTTGGCAAACAACATGGTCCTTCGCAGAACGACAAGATCGAAATGGGACGCCTTTTTGATCATCTCCTGAACCAGGACCGCGAGCAGCACGCAGACACCGTGATGGAGATTCTCGGCCTGCGTTGTTCACAGATCAAGCAGAACCCGCCGCGCGAAGAGAAAGAGGTGATGCACTTGGCGTGCCTGGTTGAGCGTGGCGCCCAGAAGGCTTTCGAAGACGGCGTCTTTGAAGCCGCCAACCGCTTCGACAATAATTTTTCCTTTGACTTCAACGGCCCTTGGGCACCGCATCATTTTGTCAGCATGGCCTTGCAGGCCTGAGGGGCGCCGGTGCTGATTCTCGACAATCTGCTGCTCTCGCCTTTGCTTTGGATTTTCAGGGAAATCAACGAATCGGTGCAGAAGGAACAGGCTGGCGAGGCTGAAGCCGTGACGCGCTCGCTCAGCGAACTCTACATGAAGCTCGATACCGGCGCCATCACCGAGCAGGAGTTTGAGGCCGAAGAGGCCAAACTGCTCGACCGCCTGGACGCGATCCGGGAGCGCGAAGAGGGATCGGAGGGCGAGGAAGGCGAAGACGAAGAGGAGGACGAAGAGGAGAACGAAGAGGAGGACGAAGAGGAAGAGGAAGAGGAAGAGGAAGAGGAAGTTGAAGAGGAAGTTGAACCGGCGCCGATAGATCGCCCACCACAAGTTTCAGACCCCGGAGCAGTAAGGTGAAACAAGCTCTGGTTCCAAAATTCCTGCATGACGAAGACCTTCGCTTGCTGCTGTTTGGCGGCAAGGGAGGGGTTGGCAAGACCACCTGTGCCTCTGCCGCCGCGCTGTCTCTGGCGCACCAGCGTCCGCAATCACCCTTTCTGCTGGTCTCGACCGACCCGGCACATTCGCTGCTGGATTGTTTTGCCGACTCGGCGCCGCCGGATAATCTGGCATTATGCGAAATTGACCCACAGCAGAGCTTGGAACGCTTCCGGGCGCGCCACCAGGAACACCTTCGCACGATTGCCCTGCGCGGTACCTTTTTGGATCAGTCCGATGTGGCCCAGTTTCTGGACCTCTCGATGCCGGGTCTTGACGAGACCATGGCATTGCTGGAGATTGTGGCTTGGGTGAAGCAGGAACGCTACGCCTGTATCGTGGTCGACACGGCGCCGGCAGGACATACGCTCAAGCTCCTCGGGCTGCCGGCACTCATGCGCCGTTGGATAGCGGCGCTGGAAGCGATGCTGGCGAAGTACCGGTACATGGCACAGCTGTACCGGGGCACCTATCGCAAAGAGGCAGTCGATCTCTATCTGGAAGAGACACTGGCTGACCTGAAGAACCTGTGGACGCTGCTGCGCTCGACCAAACGGTGCCGCTTCGTGCCGGTGATGCTGGCCGAGGCGTTAAGCGTTCATGTGACACAGGTGATGCTGCGTGAGTTGGAGCAGCTTGGCCTGCCGGTACGGGAGGTCGTCGTCAACCGCTTGCTGTCCCAACAATCCGGCTGTGCGGACTGCGTTGAATGGGCGTCAAGGCAGATGCTTGGGATCAAGGAGCTTACACAGGCGTTCTCAAAATACGCCTTCTGGGGGCTGCCCCTGTTTCTTGACGAAGTGCGGGGAACAGAGCGTTTGTTGAGCGTGTGGGAGCAGGCTCGGCCACTGACGCAAGCTGACTGGCCGCTAGCCGCCGTAACACCCAGCGGCGAGTTGAATAGCGCCATCACTGGGCATTCACCGGTGAGCAATCCTGCGCCTTTACCTGCTAATTCGATGAAGCTCATTTTGTTCGCGGGAAAAGGTGGCGTCGGTAAGACCACGCTGGCCTGCGCCTCTGCACTGCGGTTGGCGCAGGAGCGACGCGGTAAAGAAATACTGCTATTTTCCATCGATCCCGCGCATTCGTTGGCCGCCTGTCTGGGGTGCGAAATTGGCGCACAGGAAACCAGGGTTGCGCCCGGACTGAGCGTGATCGAGTTGGACGCCCGGGCTGAGTATGAGAGCTTGAAACGGGACTACGCGACGGAAGTGACCGGTGTCTTTGGTCGCGGCCAAGGACAAAACGGGGCCGATCTGGCGTTCGACCGGGAAGTCATGGAGCGGATGCTGGATGTGGCCCCGCCAGGCCTGGACGAAATGTTGGCTTTGACCCGCATCGTGGACTTGATGGATCGCAAGCGGTATGACTATTTTGTGCTGGATACTGCACCAACCGGCCATCTGCTGCGTTTTCTGGAAATGCCCGAATTGATCGAAAAATGGCTCAAGACTTTTTTTGCGCTGTTCCTGAAGTATCGGGAGGTCTTCTGGTTGCCCAGGATCTCTGGGATGATGGTCGATCTTTCCAAGAAATTGAAAGCGTTTCGACGCCTGCTGATCGACGTCAGGCAGGCGGCGCTGGTGGCGGTGACGATCCCCACCGAGATGGCGTATGCGGAGACGCTCGATCTGCTGGCCGCCTGTCAACGACTTGGGTTAGCGGTGCCTATCCTGTTTGTCAACATGGTGACGCCGCCCTCTTCCTGCCCTACCTGCTCAGCCTTGCGCCGCGCGCAGGGGTCGGTGCTGGAGCGCTATCGGACGAAGTGTGCAGATCGGAGCCTGGCGCTGGTATTTCGACAGGAAGAGCCAAGAGGATTCGAGAGGCTGCGCGCACTCGGCCGTGCCCTCTATGTGGCATCAGCGGCAGCCGACGGGTTATCAACTTAACGGAGAAATGTCATGACGAATGCAGTGGAATTTGACGAAGACGAGACTGTGACGGAATCAGTGAATGTCACCATAGAGGTTGGCGCTTCACCCGGCACCGCTGCTGTTTGCGCAACGGAAAAGGAGATAAGTTGCGAGATGAGCCGGGAACTGCTGGAGCGACTTCTCGCGATTGCGCAACGACACCGCAAAGAGGGAAATATCCAGCGCGCCAAAGAACTCTTCTGGACCCTCGTGGAAGAGCGTTCCGAGACGCCTCAGGCGGACACGGCAAGGGCTGAGTTGGCGGCATTGGCCGAAGGCCTTGCCAGCGCTGCTGCGAGTCGGCCGCTGCTGGAGCACCTTTTCACCATGGCGCAGCATTACCGCAAAGAGGGAAACTACCGGGAGGCGACCGAGCTGTTCTGGAAACTGGTGGACGAGCACTCCGAGACGCCTCAGGCAGACGCAGCCAAGACTGAGTTGTTGGCACTGGCCGAAGGCCATGAGCGTGCTGGTAACCAGCACATGGCGCGTAGCATGTACGAGCGCTTGCTGGCCCAGGAAGACTGACCGATGGACGCGGGAGCTGCGTGATGGGATTGGCTGTGGAGAAGGACTCTTCCTTGTGTGAGCTGCTCGATCGGGTGCTCAACACGGGCGTTGTCGCCATGGGCGAAATCGTGATCTCGGTCGCAGGCATCGACCTGATCTACTTGAATTTGAACCTGCTGCTGACATCGGTTGAAACTGCCCTGGTGCAGGGCAGGTTGCTGAAGGAGGGAAAATGAACGCGCCCGAGTCTTTCTTCTTCTCCGATGAGCCAAAGGCCGAAAGGACCGGCTTATCGCCGCGCATCGCACTGGATCCGGAGTCGGTCAAGAACGGCCTCGGGCAACTGGTGTTGACGCTGGTCGAACTGGTGCGCCAATTGCTGGAGAAGCAGGCGATCAGACGCATCGAGGGCGGTTCCCTGACGGAAGAAGAAATCGAACGGTTGGGCTTGACCTTTCTTGAGTTGGACAAGCAAATGGTCTGGCTGAAAAAAGAATTCGGCCTGACTGACAAGGATCTCAATCTCGATCTGGGCCCGCTGGGCAAACTTCTTTAGCAAGGAAATACGAGGCGCGCCCAATATCGATCGCTTATAACAGGATAAATGACATGAACACCCCGCAACTGAACAACCCGCCAAACAGACCCAGAAGCATTACCCATGGAACCAGTTCCTCGACTCTTGCGGATGTTCTGGAGCGCATTCTTGACAAGGGTCTGGTGATTGCCGGCGACGTCAAGATCAAGCTGGTCGATATCGAACTGCTGACGATTCAGATCCGACTGCTGATCTGCTCGGTGGACAAGGCGCGCGAGATGGGCATTGACTGGTGGACCGCCAGTCCTTACCTCAACCCCAAACTGGCGCCCGTCACGGCACAGACTGAAGACCTTGATGCGCGCATTGCCAAGCTGGAGGCCCTGCAGCAAGCGCAGCCGGTGATGGCGCCGGTTGTAGTTCCGGTGGTAGTGCCGGCGGTGACCGAGACCTGGGTGTCGTGACCAGCGGTTGAAAGACTGCCGGCTGCCTCAGTTGACATGCCGGACCCGATCCGGCATCCATGCGTTCGGGGGCAAGGTCAAACCCGTACACTCGGCCTCATGCCGATTGCTCCCATCAACAGCGCCATTGACGTCTCCTTTTTTCCGCGCAACGCCAAGCCGTTGAGCAGCTACCGCAAGTACTGGGCAACGCGTTTCGGCACGGCCAAATTCCTGCCCATGAGCCGCGCCGAGATGGACGCTTTGGGCTGGGACAGTTGCGACATTGTTCTGGTGACGGGTGACGCCTACGTCGATCATCCGAGCTTTGGCATGGCGGTGATCGGTCGCATGCTGGAGGCCCAGGGTTTTCGGGTCGGCATCATTGCGCAGCCGGATTGGCACAGTGCAGAGCCCTTCAAGGTGCTGGGCAAGCCCAACCTTTTCTGGGGTGTGACGGCAGGCAACATGGATTCCATGATCAACCGCTACACGGCCGACCGCAAGATTCGCAGCGACGATGCCTACACGCCAGGCGATGTGGGTGGCAAGCGGCCCGACCGCGCTGCCATCGTCTACAGCCAGCGTTGCCGAGAGGCCTTCAAGGACGTCCCCGTGGTGCTGGGCGGCATCGAAGGCTCATTGCGGCGCATCGCGCACTACGACTACTGGTCGGACAAGGTGCGCCGCTCTATCGCGGTCGATGCCAAATGCGACCTGCTGCTGTACGGCAACGCCGAGCGCGCCATCGTCGAGATCGCGCACCGCCTCGCCGCACGCGAGCCGGTTGAGAGAATCACCGATGTGCGCGGCACCGCCTTTGTGCGGCGCGCTGATGATGAGTCGGGCCGCGGCTGGTTCGAGATCGACTCGACCAGCGTCGATGAGCCGGGTCGAGTTGAGGCGCACGTCAATCCTTACCGAAGCACTTCGGAGGCCGCAGAATTGGGGTCAGAGCCCAAATCGGGGAATTGTGATGGGCCAGCTCGAATGCACAGCCCCGAATTGGGATCTGACCCCAATTCAGCTCAGGGCCAGCCCGTAGTCCATGCACTGACTTTTGTTCCCAACCCAGCGCTGTTCGGTAAGGGCAAACTCAAAGTGCCGCCGCGCGAGCGATCCGTGATTCGGCTGCCGAGTTACGAGCAGGTCAGGACCGACGTGGTGCTTTATGCGCACGCCAACCGAGTGCTTCACCTGGAAACCAACCCCGGCAACGCCAGGGCGCTGGTGCAGGCGCATGGCACTGGCGTGACATCGCGCGACGTCTGGATCACGCCGCCGCCGATTCCCTTGACCACTGCCGAGATGGATTTCGTCTTTGACCTGCCCTACGCGCGCAGCCCGCATCCGGCCTATGCCGACGAGAACGGCGGTTTTGACGGTGCCACCAAGATCCCGGCCTGGGAGATGATTCGCTTTTCCGTGAACATCATGCGTGGCTGCTTTGGTGGCTGTACCTTCTGTTCGATCACCGAGCATGAAGGCCGCATCATCCAGAGCCGCTCCGAGGACTCTGTGATCCGCGAAATCGAGGAGATCCGTGACAAGGTCACGGGCTTTACCGGCACCATCTCCGACCTCGGCGGCCCGACCGCCAATATGTATCGCCTGGGCTGCAAGAGCCCCGAGATCGAGGCCGCCTGCCGCAAGCCGAGCTGTGTCTACCCCGGCATCTGCCAGAACCTGGGGACCGATCACGCCGCTCTGATTCATATGTATCGACGCGCTCGCGGATTGAAGGGCGTCAAGAAGATCCTGATTGGCTCCGGCGTGCGCTACGACCTTGCGGTGCAAAGCCCCGAGTATGTGAAGGAACTGGTCACGCACCATGTTGGCGGCTATCTCAAGATTGCGCCCGAGCATACCGAGCCGGGGCCGCTGGCCAAGATGATGAAACCGGGCATTGGTTCTTACGACAAGTTCAAGAAACTGTTCGACAAGTTTTCGCTTGAAGCCGGCAAGAAGCAGTTTCTGATTCCGTATTTCATCGCCGCGCATCCGGGAACCAGCGACGAAGACATGATGCGCCTCGCGCTCTGGCTCAAGAAGAATGGTTTTCGAGCCGATCAGGTGCAGACTTTTTACCCGTCACCGATGGCAAGCGCCACCGCGATGTACCACAGCGGCAAGAACCCGCTGCACCGAATCGGCCGCAACAGCGAGACCGTCGATGTGGTGCGCGGCGAGCGCCGCCGGCGCCTGCACAAGGCCTTTCTGCGCTACCACGACCCGAACAACTGGCCGCTGCTGCGTGAGGCCCTGAAAGCAATGGGACGCGCCGACCTGATTGGCAATGGCAAGCAGCACCTGATTCCGACCTTTCAGCCCTTGTCCGATGGCAGCTACAGCGCTGCGCGGCGCAAGAACTCGACGGTGGCGGCCCCTTTTGCAGTGCCACCCGTGGCGGGCCGCGCACTGACGCAACACACGGGTTTGCCGCCGCGTGTCAACGGCAGTCGGCGTAGCGGTGTCACTGCAACAAAGAAAGAAAAGTAGCTTTACATCGCCAGAGTGCGCGCCAGCGTGATGACGGCGCTCAGGGCGCCGCGGTACGTTGCAGTCTGATGTTGGCTGACAGGCCGCCGAAGGAGGAGTTGCTCAGACTGAAAGAGCCACCCATGCGCGAAACTATTTTTTCGACAATCGCCAGACCCAGACCGGCGCCGTTGGCGGCGGTGCGCGCCGCTTCGCCCCGATAGAATGGTTTGGCCAGGTTGACCAGTTGTTCATCGGGGACGCCCACGCCATGGTCGCGTATCCGTATCCAGACCGACTTGTCGCGCGCCCTGGCGGTGATGTCAATCGTGGTCAAACCCGTGTCGATCGATTTGCCGTAGCGCAGCGCATTTTCCAGCAGATTGCTGATCACGCGACCCAGTTCCACGGCATCGGCCAGCACCGTCATATCTTCGCTCATCTCCAACTGGATTCGCAGGTCGCTGTGATTGCGGATGCTGTAAAGACAGGCATCGAGTACTTCCCGCAGCGACACCGGACCCAAACGGACTTTGTCGGGTCGTGCATAGTCGAGAAACTTGTCAATGATGGCGTCGAGTTGGGCGATGTCGGTGGCCATGTCGGCGCGGGCTTCGGGGTCGGCCACGCTGAGTTCGGTTTCCAGACGCAGGCGCGCCAGCGGTGTGCGCAGGTCGTGTGAAATGCCGGCCAGCATGATGGCACGGTCCTGTTCGATCTTGGCCAGCTTTTGGCTCATACGGTTGAAGCCAATATTGACGGCCCGGATTTCGCTGGTGGCCACCGATTCGTCCAGCGAGCTGGCTTCGAAATCACCCTCGCGCACCCGGCCGGCGGCAAACGAGAGTTGTTTCAAAGGCCGGTTGATCAGACGTGCAATCAGCGCGGCTCCGGCCAGAGACAGCGCGGCCGCCGTGATCAACCAGACAATCCAGGTGGTGCCCGCAGCACGGTTGAAGCGCTCGCGATTGGTACGCATCCAGTAGTTGTCACCGTCGATGGTGAAGCCGACCCAAAGACCTGGCTGCTGGTTGACGCTGTTTGCCAACTCGGTGCCGGGTCCAAGCCGGGTCGTCAACTCCTGCGAAATGCGTCGTCCCAGCGCGTCGCTGTCGAAGGGCTCAAATCGGTCGTCCGGTTCGCGCGGCACGATGCGCACGCTCTCCTGTTCGGTCATGGTCTTGATCAAGTCGACGCGGGCAATCGAGTCGGCGTGGATCAGAGCCGCTCGGCTCAGGTTGACCAGTGTCGCAATTTGTTGTGCTGTCTGGATCGCACGGGGTTCGAACTCCAGGGCGCGCAGCGTCTGCAGCCAGGCCAGGATGCTGCCGCTCAGCAGCACAGCGAGCAAAAAGAAGGTGCGCCAGAAAAGACTCACGCGCCAACGCGAGCGCGCTACTCCGCCACTGGAACTGACTTCCAGCGGCATCGCGGCGCTGGCGTCGGCCGAGTGATTTTGCGCTGGTGCCAATCGGTTCAACCCGCGCCGTCAGGCACAAAAACGTAGCCAACACCCCAGACCGTTTGAATGTAGCGCGGGACGGCTGCATCGACTTCAATCAGCTTGCGCAGGCGCGACACCTGCACATCCAGACTGCGGTCGAAGGGTTCGAATTCCCGGCCCCGTGCCAGCTGGGCCAGTTTCTCGCGCGACAAGGGCTGGCGCGGATGGCGCACCAGTGTTTTGAGCATCGCGAATTCACCGGTGGTCAACGGCAAATCCTCGTTGTCACGGCGCAAGGTGCGTGCCCCGAGATCAAAGCAGAACGGTCCAAAATTCACGACCTGGTTGTCGCTTGAAGGTGAGCCAGGTGCTTCCTGGGCGGGGCGCCGACGCAGCACGGCGTTGATGCGGGCCAGCAGCTCGCGTGGATTGAATGGCTTGGCCAGATAGTCGTCGGCGCCGACCTCGAGACCGACGATGCGGTCCACATCCTCGCCCTTGGCCGTCAGCATGATGATCGGTGTGCGATCGCGGCCGGCGCGCAGGCGACGACAAATCGACAGGCCGTCCTCGCCCGGCAGCATCAAGTCCAATACGATCAGGTCAACGCTTTCGCGCAGCAGGATACGGGTCAGCGACTTGCCGTCCTCGGCCAGCACAACGCCAAAGCCCTCCTGGGTCAAATAACGTCGCAACAGATCGCGAATGCGGGCATCGTCATCGACGATCAGGACTTTGTCGTTTCGCGTGGCAACTTGATTCATGGCGCTAGGGGTGAATTTGTAACAGGGACGATTTTGCAGTCTTGAAACCTTGAAACACACTTTTTTTCGCAGACATTGACATCCTGTTACAAATTTTGCCCTTGCGCACAGGTCACTGGCGCAACAATAGCGCTCCGGCTTGCTCTGTGCGGCCCGGCTTTGTTGTCATGAAGCTTTCGCAATGCGTTTCTCTGCTGTCGCTGCTCGCGTTCGGGGCCGCGGCACAGCTTGCGTACGCTCCGCAAGTTGGCGCGTCGCAAACCGTGGATACGCAGCGGCGCGTCGAGTTGCGGGAAGCCTTGAAGGCCAAGCGCGCATCGGAGCACGAGGCGCGGGAAAGGGAACAGGCTGGCAACTCGTCGAATCGGCACCTGTCGGCCCATGAGCGGGCTGAGCTGCGTGAGCAGCTGCGTCCGCCACGACCAGCGCCGAAGCCACCTGGTCCCTGAAGTCTGGCACGGGCACGTCTTCAACCCTACTTAGGAGCCATATTGAACAAGTTCATCAAGCTCATGGCCCTGGGCGTTCTGGTGACGGTGTCACACGGAATTCTTGCTCAGCAGGCACCGCCTGCCGCTCTCCAGAACGTGGTGCAACTCTCGGCCAGCGCCGCGATTGAAGTGCAGCAGGACCTGCTGTCGATCTTCCTGAGCACGACCCGAGAAGGCAATGATGCCGCCGCCGTGCAAAGCCAGCTCAAGGCGGTGATCGATGCCGCGCTGACAGAAGCGCGCAACCTGGCTGTGGCCGGTCAACTCGATGTTCGTACCGGTAACTTCAGCCTGTCGCCTCGTTATGGCCGCGACGGCAAGCAGATCGGCTGGCAGGGTTCGGCCGAACTGGTTCTTGAGGGGCACGATTTTGCCCGCATCAGTGGCGCCGCCGGTCGCATCCAGACACTTACCGTGAGTGGCGTCAGTTTTGGCCTGAGCCGCGATCAACGTGCCAAGGTCGAAGGCGAAGCGCAGGCACTCGCGATTACACGCTTCAGGGGGCGTGCCACAGACATTGCACGCAGTTTCGGATTTGCCGGCTACAGTCTGCGTGAAGTTAACGTCAGCAGCAATGATCAGGGCGTCTCGCCACGACCGCGCATGCTGGCGATGGCGGCCCCGGCCATGGCTGCCGATGCGCCGGTGCCGGTCGAGGCCGGCAAGACCTCGGTTGTGGTGACGGTATCGGGGTCGGTGCAACTGAAATAGCGCCCCCCGACTGCGCGTCACTTGTCCAGACCGCCCATGCACAGGTACTTGATCACCAGGTACTCGTCCATGCCGTACTTGGAGCCTTCGCGGCCCAGGCCGGACTGCTTGACACCGCCGAAGGGCGCGATTTCGTTGGAAATGATGCCGGTGTTGATGCCGACCATGCCACTCTCGATGCCCTCACCGACGCGCCAGATGCGGCCGATGTCGCGTGCATAGAAGTAGCTCGCCAATCCAAACTCGGTATCGTTGGCCATGACAACGGCCTCGGCGTCGGTCTTGAAGCGAAACAGCGGTGCCAGCGGGCCAAAGGTTTCTTCCCGCGCCACCAGCATGTCCGGCGTCGCGTCGGCAATCACCGTGGGCTCAAAGAAACTGTGCCCCAGCGCATGGCGTTTGCCACCGGTCAGCAGTCGGCCGCCCTTGGCCAGCGCATCGGCGATGTGTTCCTCGACCTTCCTGACCGCTGCGCCGTCAATCAGCGGCCCCTGCGTGACGCCGGTCTCGACGCCGTTGCCAACCTTGAGTTTTTCGACCGCCAGCACCAGCTTCGTCGCAAACGCCTCATAGACGCCGTCCTGCACGTAGAGACGATTGGCACAGACGCAGGTTTGCCCGGCGTTGCGGTACTTGGACATGATGGCGCCCTCGACAGCGGCATCCAGATCGGCGTCATCGAAGACGATGAAAGGGGCGTTGCCGCCGAGTTCCAGCGACAGCTTCTTGATCGTTTTGGCGCATTGCTGCATCAGCATGCTGCCGATCTCGGTGGAACCGGTGAAGGACAGCTTGCGCACGGTACTATTGGCGGTCATCTCGCCGCCGATGGCGCTGGCCGATCCGGTCAGCACGCTGAAGATGCCCGCTGGCACGCCGGCGCGCTCGGCCAGCACCGCCAGCGCCAGCGCCGAATAAGGTGTGGCCAGCGCCGGCTTCAAGACCATCGGGCAGCCCGCGGCCAGCGCCGGGCCGGCCTTGCGGGTGATCATGGAGGAGGGGAAATTCCAAGGCGTGATGGCGGCGCAAACACCGATCGGCTGCTTGATGACCACAATGCGTCTATCAGTCCAGGGTGAACTCAGCGTGTCGCCGCTGACGCGCTTGGCCTCTTCGGCAAACCATTCGATGAATGATGCGGCATAGCCGATCTCGCCCTTGGCCTCGGCCAGCGGCTTGCCCTGCTCGACCGTCATGATCATCGCCAGGTCGTCGGCATTGGCCAGCATCAGGTCATTCCACTTGCGTATCACGGCACTGCGCTCCTTGCCGGTCTTGGCGCGCCAGGCGGGCCAGGCTTCGTTGGCCGCGGCGATGGCGCGACGCGTTTCTGCGGCGCCCATTTTGGGTACGGTGCCTATCGTCTCGCCGGTGGCCGGGTTGGTCACAGCGCAGGTTTCAGCGTTGTCGGCGTTGCACCACTGGCCGTTGATATAGGCTTGTTGGCGCAGCAGGGAAGGGTCTTTGAGTTGCATCATGAGATTTCTCCAAGTTAAGGGTCTATTGAGAGTTCCGTAATTCGCGACACCGTTCTAGCCATGCCTTTCTGATGCAGATTGCTTTCGCAAGTCCGAGTCTCAGGCGTGTGCGGGCCGAGGGCGCCGCAGCGGATGGCTCCGCGAATGTCCCCCGGCCCCTTGGGCCTCCACCTTGATTTGGCAAAACCCCAAGTCCTCACTGCGCCACCCAGTGCATCGCCCTCCGCAACGGGCGTCGTTGGTTTGCGCTGCTCACACACCAAGACTTCTTGAAAGATCTGGCTGGTGGGGCGCTCAGCGCAGCGGCATAAAGGAGGAGTCCGAAGGACGGGGGACAGCCGCGGAGCTGAGTGCCCCAGCGGCCAGATCCACCCGGCATGCTCAGCGGAGTTTGGCTTGTCATCATTTCGGAAGAGATCCATAGTATTGACGGTGGCGGACACGTGCTGTTAAAAAGCCGCCTGGTACAGCGCCAGTGCATCGGCATAGGCGACATCGCGCGGATTGTTGACCAGCAGGCGCTGCACCTTCATGGCGTCTTCGGCCAGCATCGGCAGGTCGCCCTGCAAGACGCCGGCAGCGTGCAGGCTCTGCGCGTAGGGCATTGTTGCGACCCGCTGCGCTATGGCGGCGACGAAGGCGGCGGCAGCTTGCGCGCCGCCGGCGGCGCTCACTTCCGGCAGGATGGCGCGTCCCAATTCGGCATAGTGGCTTTGTGCCGCCGTCAGATTGAATCGGAGTACCGGCACGAAGACAAGCGAATTCGACAAGCCGTGTGGCAGACCATAATGACCGCCGAGCGGGTACGCCAGGGCGTGTACCGCGCCGACCGGGGCATTGGCGAAAGCCATGCCGGCAAACAGCGAGCCCAGCAGCATGCTCTCGCGCACCGCCGCGTCCTTGCCGTCATTCACAGCCGCGGGCAGGTTGGCATAAAGCAATTGCAGCGCCTTCACCGCCAGTGCGTCCGACAGCGGATTCTTTTTAAGGCGCGTGGTGTAGGCCTCGATCGCATGCACCATGGCATCGACACCCGTCATGGCCGTCACGGCCGGCGGCAGGCCCAGCGTTAACCGGCTGTCGAGCAGCGCGATGTCGGGATACAGCAATGGCGAGACCACGCCCTTCTTCTCATGACTGGGTGTCGTCAGGATTGAAATTGGCGTGACTTCGGAGCCGGTGCCAGCGGTCGTCGGTACCTGGATCAGCGGCAGACGCGGCCCGCGCGCCAGGCCGATGCCGTAGATGGTGGGCAAGGCCTGTGGCGTGCGCGCCAGCAGGGCGACCAGTTTGGCAGTGTCTAGCGAGCTGCCGCCGCCAAAACCAACGACACCGTCGGCGCCTGCTGCGCGTGCCGCATCCACAGCGGCTTGCACGCTGAGCTCGGGTGGATCGGCCAGCACTTCGGAAAATACCGTCGCCGTCACACCGGCAGCGGCCAGCGAAGCCAGAGCGCCATCGAGCAGCCTGGCCTTGATCAGGCCAGCGTCGGTGACCAGGAACAAGCGCGTGATGCCCAAACCTTTTGCGATTTCGCCCAGACGGTCGGCACCGCCTTGCTCGCAGATGATTTTGGGCGCGGTTTCAAATGAAAATTGCGACATATCGAAGCCTCCTGAAGGTTCACTGCGCAGTCCAGCCGCCATCCATATTCCATGCCACGCCGCGCACATTGTTGCCTGCCGGTGAGCAGAAGAAGACGGCGAGTTCGCCGAGTTCCTCCGGGGTCGTGAACTGCTGCGAGGGTTCCTTTTCACCGAGCAGCAATTTCGTCGCTTCGACGTTGGACAGCCCCAGCGCCGCCGCCTTGGCGTCCACCTGCTTCTGGACCAGCGGCGTCAGCACCCAGCCGGGGCAGATCGCGTTGCAGGTGATGCCGGTGGTGGCGTTCTCCAACGCAGTCACCTTGGTCAAACCAACCAGCCCGTGCTTGGCCGTGACGTAGGCCGATTTTTCCGCCGAGGCAACAAGGCCATGGACCGAGGCGACGTTGATGATGCGACCCCAGCCCTTGCCGTTGTCTGTCGCCTTCATCGCGGGCAGCGCCAGTCGCGTGGCATGAAACGCGCTGCTGAGGTTGATGGCGATGATGGCGTCCCAGCGCTCTAGGGGGAAGTTTTCGATCCGAGCCACGTGCTGGATGCCGGCGTTGTTGACCAGTATGTCGACGCGGCCAAATCTGGACGCGGCAAACTTCATCATGTCTTCAATCTCTGCCGGTTTGCTCACGTCGGCGCCATGGTAGGCCACTTGCACGCCCAGTGCCGCGACCTCGGCGCTTGGGCCTTCGACGTCGCCAAATCCGTTCAGAACGATGTTGGCGCCCTGTCTGGCCAGGGCTTTGGCGATCCCAAGGCCAATGCCGCTGGTGGAGCCGGTGACGAGCGCGTTCTTGCCTTTGAGCATGTTGTTTCTCCGATTGAATTAGGATGCAGACATTATTAGACCCCGAATTTCACCATGCTCGAGCCCTCGCTGAATTACGTTGTATGTCCCGATACCGCGGGCGGCCACCGCATGGCATATTGGCAATGGGGCAACCCGCAGGCTTCGCATATGGTGGTGTGCGTACATGGCCTGACACGCCAGGGGCGGGATTTCGATACGCTGGCGCGGGCCCTGTGCAGCGCAGAAGGTAGCTCGATCCGCGTCGTCTGCCCGGATGTTGTGGGCCGCGGTAAAAGCGACTGGCTGAAGGACCCTATGGGCTATCAGTTGCCAGCTTATGCCGCCAACATGCTGGTCTTGTTGAAGCAACTGGAGCCAAGCACGCTGGATTGGGTCGGCACCAGCATGGGAGGCCTGATTGGCATGGTGCTGGCTGGCCAGCCGCACGTCGCCGCCGCGCCGGGCCGCCAAGCACACGAAGTAGCGAGCGTGGGGGCCAACATACGCAGGCTGGTGCTCAACGACGTCGGCCCCGCGCTGCAGTGGCAGGCGCTTCAGCGCATTGGTGAGTATCTGGGTCGGACCGGGCAGTATTCTTCTTTGCAGGAGGCGGCTGATGCCCTGTGGGCGAGTTCCAGCACTTTCGGTCCGCACACGCCGGCGCAATGGCTGGCTTTCTCAACCCCCATGGTCAAACCGATGCCCGGTCACCCCGGCTACCTGACGCTGCATTACGATCCGGCCATCGCGCTGCCTTATCGAAGCGTGACACCGCAATCCACGTTGCAGGGCGAAGCGATGCTGTGGCAGCTGTATGACAGTATCACGGCGCAGACCCTGCTGCTCCGAGGTGCGCAGTCTGATCTGCTCTCGCTCCAGACCGCGCAGGCGATGACGCAGCGCGGCCCCAAGGCACGGCTGCAGCAGTTCGACGGAGTGGGTCACGCACCAACCCTGATTGCAGACGATCAGGTTCGGGCTGTGTTGTCATTCCTGTTGGACAAGTGAACTCCCGATGAAGAGACTATCAGCCGAGACGAACGGGTCGGCACCGCTGCTGGCGGCGACCGCGCAAAACGTACCTGGACAGGATCACGCGCTGGCGCGAGCACGAGCTTTTTCTGAGCCCTTGCTGATGGGGCAAACACTTGACACCGGTGAAAACATCTTTGCCCATGCCGATGCGGTCGCTGCCATTCTGTGCGACATCGGCGGCTCGGAGGCGATGCAGGCCGCCAGCTACCTGGTTTACGTTTGCGACTACCTGAACAAGCCGCAGGAAGTGATTGCCAAAGCCTTTGGCGAGAATTTTGCCGCGCTGGCGATGGAAACCACCAAGCTGGTGCAAGTGCAGCGTCAGGCCCGCCTGAACCAGGTCGCCGGTGCACGCGCCGCGACGCCGATTCCGATGGCGCAAACCGCAGCGGTGCAAACCGAAAATGTGCGCAAGATGTTGCTGGCGTTCTCACGTGACCTGCGTGTCGTGATGCTGCGTCTGGCCTCCCGCTTGCAGACCCTGCGCTTTTTTGCTGCCCGCAAGCTGCCGATGCCGGCCGATCTGGCGCGCGAGGCGCTGCAGGTTTTTGCACCGCTGGCAAATCGCTTGGGCATCCGCGAAATCAAGTGGGAAATGGAGGATTTGTCGTTTCGTTTTCTGGAGCCCGAAACCTATCGCCAGGTGGCGCGGCTGCTCGATGAAAAACGATCTGAGCGGGAGGCCCAGGTCGAACTATTGCGCTCGCGTCTTGAGGCCGAACTGAAAGAGCAGGGCATTGCTGCCACTTTGCAGGGCCGGCCCAAACACATCTACAGCATCGTCAAGAAGATGCGCGGCAAATCACTCGGCTTTGACCAGGTGTACGACCTGCGCGCCTTGCGCATCATCGTTGCGAGCATTCCCGACTGCTATGCCGCCTTGAGCTGGGTGCACAGCCAGTTCGCGCCGGTGACGCAGGAGTTCGATGACTACATCGCCAAGCCCAAGGCCAACGGCTACCAGTCCTTGCACACCATCGTGCGGGATAGCGCCGGGCGACCGATCGAAATCCAGATTCGAACGCAGGCCATGCACGAGCATGCCGAACTCGGTGTGGCGGCGCACTGGGCCTACAAGGAAGCCGGAACCAAAGGCTACTCAGGTGTCTCGGCCGGTGGTGCCTACGATGCCAAGATCGCTGTGCTGCGCCAGTTGCTGGCCTGGGAGCGCGATCTGTCGGACGTGCCCGGGCAGACCGTCCTGGATGACCGGATTTATGTGCTGACGCCGGACGCCGCGATCGTCGAATTGCCGCAAGGGGCGACGGCGATTGATTTTGCCTACAGCGTGCACACCAACCTGGGGCATCGCTGCCGCGGTGCGCGCCTGGATGGCGTCATGATGCCCCTGAACACGCCGCTGAAGAACGGCCAGACGGTGGAGGTCACGGTGGCCAAGGAAGGCGGGCCTTCGCGCGACTGGCTCAATCCGGAACTGGCTTATCTGGCGAGCCACCGTGCCAAGGCCAAAGTGCGTGCCTGGTTCAACGCCCTGGCGATGAACGAGACGGTGGCAAAAGGCCGCGAGGCGGTTGAAAAACTGTTGCAACGACTCGGCAAGACCGCGGTCAAGCTCGATGATTTGGCCGAGCAACTCGGCTTCAAATCGGCTGACGATCTGTTCGAGGTGGTTGGCAAGGATGAGTTCTCGCTGCGCAATATCGAAACCGTGTTGCGCCCGCCGGAGCCGGCGGCTGCTGACGACGACCATCTGCAATTGAAGAAGCCGCGCAGCGCGCCCGGTGGCGGCAAGGGAGGGCTGCTGGTGGTCGGTGTCGACTCACTGATGACGCAACTGGCCAGGTGTTGCAAGCCGGCGCCGCCAGATGCGATCTGTGGCTTTGTGACGCGCGGTAAAGGTGTCAGCGTGCACCGCATCGACTGCTCCAATCTGCGCGAAATGGTGAGCAAGAACGGAGAGCGCGTGATTGAGGTTGAATGGGGTCAAACCAAGGCCAGCGACTCTGCCGTTTACCCGGTCGATGTGGCGATTGAAGCGGCTGACCGGCAGGGCCTGTTGCGTGATATTTCGGAAGTATTCACCAAGGAAAAAATGAATGTGATCGGTGTCCAGACGCAATCGATCAAGGGCACGGCCTGGATGACTTTCACGGTCGAGGTGGCGGACGCGGCTCGCATGCAAAAGGTATTGGCGATCGTCGCCGAACTCAAGGGCGTGCGCTCGGCACGTCGCAGGTGATTCCGTTATGACTGAGAGCGCCACCCACACTTTTCTCTGGCACGATTACGAGACCTTTGGTGCGCAGGCGCGGCGCGACCGGCCGGC
>CAIVLG010000198.1 GCA_903906695.1 uncultured beta proteobacterium
ACATTGGAGAAATCATGACAATCAAGATTGGTATCAACGGCTTTGGCCGCATCGGGCGCATCGTGTTTCGTGCTGCCGCGCAAAACTTCAAGGACATCGAAGTGGTCGGCATCAACGACCTGCTTGATCCCGAGTACCTGGCCTACATGCTGCAGTTCGACTCGGTGCATGGCCGCTTCAAGGGCGACATCGCAGTCGAAGGCAGCAACCTGGTTGTCAACGGCAAGAAGATCCGCCTGAGCGCCGTCAAGGACCCGGCCGAGCTGAAATGGAATGAAGTCGGCGCCGACATCGTGATCGACGCCACCGGTTTGTTCCTGACCAAGGAAGCGGCGCAAAAACACATCACAGCCGGTGCCAGGAAAGTCATCATGTCGGCACCGAGCAAGGACGACACACCGATGTTTGTCTTTGGCGTCAACGACAGCACCTATGCTGGCCAGACCATCATCTCCAACGCCTCCTGCACCACCAACTGCCTGGCCCCGGTGGCCAAGGTGCTGAACGACACCTGGGGTATCAAGCGCGGCCTGATGACCACCGTGCACGCCGCCACCGCCACGCAAAAGACGGTAGACAGCCCCTCCAACAAGGACTGGCGCGGCGGCCGCGGCATTCTGGAAAACATCATCCCATCGAGCACCGGAGCTGCCAAGGCGGTCGGCGTGGTAATCCCTGAGCTGAACAAGAAGCTCACCGGCGTCTCCTTCCGTGTGCCCACCAGCGACGTGTCCGTTGTGGACCTGACGGTTGAACTTGAAAAACCGGCCAGCTACGCCGAAGTCTGCGCCGCCATGAAGGCCGCCAGCGAAGGCGCGATGAAGGGCGTGCTCGGCTACACCAACGCCAAAGTGGTCTCGACCGACTTCCGCGGCGAGAGCTGCACTTCTGTGTTCGATGCCGATGCCGGCATGGCGCTAGACAGCACCTTCATGAAGATCGTCGCCTGGTACGACAACGAATGGGGCTACTCCAGCAAGTGCCTGGAGATGGCACGCCTGATCAGCAAATAGACTCCTTCACACTCGGACGCAACGGAGCATCGAATGAGCCAACCCATCGTCAAGTTACCCGCCCACTACGATCACGTGGGCAGTTTCCTGCGTCCGCGCTACCTGATGGAGGCGCGCGAACAGAAGGTCAGTGGCGCGATCACGCCGGAACAGTTGCGTGGGGTCGAGGACAAGGCGATCGGCGAGATCGTCAAGTTTCAGGAAGACGTGGGCCTCAAGAGCATCACCGATGGCGAGTTCCGCCGCACCTACTTTCACATCGACTTCCTGGAGCAGATTGGCGGCGTCAAGACGGACATTCCGGTGACGATTCAAAGGCCCGATGGCACACAGGAGCTGGCGCCACCGGTGATGCGCGTAATCGACAAGGTACGCCACGTGAAAGACATCCAGCTTGCCGATTTTCAGTATCTCAAGAGCCAGGTCTCAAGCGGCAACACCCCCAAGGTGACGATTCCGTCGCCGACCATGCTGCACTTTCGCGGCGGCCGCGCCGGCATCAGCCAGCAGCACTACCCCGAGCTGGATCCCGATTTTTACCAGGACGTGGCCAACGCCTATGGCGACGAGCTACGCAGTCTGGCCGCTGCCGGCTGCAGCTACGTGCAGATGGACGACACCAACCTGGCCTACCTGTGCGACGTCAAGATGCGCGATGCCGCCAAGGCGCGCGGTGACGACCCGAACGAGCTGCCGCATCGCTACGCCAAATTCATCAATTTGGTCGTGGCGCAAAAGCCCCCCGGCATGCTGCTGGCCATGCACCTGTGCCGCGGCAACTTCAAGAGCACGCACGCGGCATCCGGCAACTACGAGCCGGTGGCCGAGGCCTTGCTCAAGGAGATGAATCTGGACGCCTACTTCATGGAGTACGACGACGACCGCAGCGGCGACTTCAAACCGCTGCGCTACCTGCCCAAGGGCAAGACCGTGGTACTGGGCCTGGTGACCACCAAGTTCGGGGCGCTGGAAAGCAAGGACGACCTGAAACGCCGCATTGACGAGGCCGCCCGCTACGCGTCGCTGGAGCAGCTTGCGCTGTCACCGCAGTGCGGTTTCAGCAGCACCGTACACGGCAACGACATTGCCGTCGAAGCGCAGCGTGCCAAACTTCGGTTGGTGGTCGAGACGGCACAGGAAGTCTGGGGCGATCACTGATTTTCGGGATGAACGAGCTTCTGGAAACAAGCCAAGGCCGCGAAGTTGGCGGGTGCTGGCAACCTAGCGCTGAATGGAAGCCCAACCAAGGGATTTCCCAGCCATCGGGCCTCAATTCCTAAAACAGAATTTTTGGAACAATCAGCACAGTCCCAATCGGATCCGTGATTGCGGCACACGAAATACCCGCTAAATCGGCTGCTGCAGTATTGCTCACTCCAGTCTTGGTAACAGTAATGTTGCCACTGTCATCGAAAACAAAGTCATGCGCCTCGTTACAAGCTCGATGGAATCTGGTCCCAGTAATCTTCGCAATGTTTCCAGTGATCGGCCCATTCAGAAGGTCAAAAATATCCAGCTGCGGCACTGGCAAGAGGTGTCCATCCGACGATGGGAAGGCAAAACTTCCGTCTGCATTGAAATAGATGGTCGCGATGATGCGCCCGCCACGTTGGTGGATGGACAAGTAGTTGCCGGTGGACCACTGATAGATGCCATCGTACTGGCCTGGTGCATTAGCGGGCGCTCCCGAGGTAAACGTGGCTGCGACGCTGAGTGCTTGGCTCATGGTTACCGCACAGGTGGCAGCCGTACCCGAGCAAGCGCCGCCCCAGCCGTTAAAGGTACTGCCAGTCGCCGCCGTGGCGGTCAGAATTACGCTGGTGCCGCTGTCGAAATACACGCTGCAGCTTGTGCCGCAGTTGAGGCCAGACGGGTTGCTTGCTACTGTGCCCGAACCGGTACCCGTGGGGGCAACGCTAAGTGCGTACCTGGCGGTCGCAAATGTGGCTGACGCAACGCGCACTTGATTCATCGTCACCGTACAGGTCGCAGAGGTGCCCGAGCAATCACCGCCCCAACCGGCAAAGGCAGTGCCTGAATCCGGTGTGGCTGTCAGGGTGACGCTAGCGCCGCTGGCGAACGTAGTCGTAACACAGATGGCGCCGCAGTTGATGCCGGATGGATTGCTAACTACTGTGCCCGAGCCTGATTTGGTAACGCTGAGTGTGTAACCAACACTACTGGCCGTAAAGGTTGCGGTGACGTTCACTGCCTGGCTCATGGTCACGGTGCATATGCCGGTGCCCGAACAACCCCCACTCCAGCCGGCAAAGGTGCTGCCGCTATCAGCCGTGGCCGTCAATGTCACGCTGGTGCCGTTGCCGTAGATTGAGGCACAAACTGAACCGCAGTTGATGGGGTAAGGACTGAGCACGGGATCGAAAGGACTGACCACCGTTCCTGTCCCCGTGCCCGACTTGATCACAGTCAGTACGTAGCTGCTAGCCGAAACCGAGAAGCTGGCGGTGACGCTCTGCGCCTGGTTCATGCTCACCGTGCAAGTTCCGGTGCCCGAACAGCCCCCACTCCAGCCCGCAAAGGTGCTGCCGCTATCAGCCGTGGCCGTCAATGTCACGTTGGTGCCGCTGGCAATCAACGCGCTGCACAGTGCACCACAGTTGATGTTGCCGGAATTGCTGACCACATTGCCCGAACCGGTGCCCAATTTGTTAACCGTGAGCGTGTAAGTGGCTGCCAAGGCAAAACTTGCTGCTCCAGCCAACAAGCAGGCCGTCGCCAGCCAACGCAGACAACAGGATAGACCCTTACCCAACTGCGACTTTCTCATTTTCGTCTCCTACGATGTACTGGCATGGAAGCTCCGGCTCGCCTCCAGCGATCTGTCACTATTGCATCAATGGACGCAAATTGCTATCCCCCATATGTGGGATACCGAGGATGCGTCCGCTTCCTTTTGAATTTGATCAAGTCAGAAGTCGTTTTCAAAACTGTAAACGCCTTCGATCAACTTTTCCCGACTTCGGTGACCAACGGATATGGCAATGCCGCCATGTCTGGGCACAGCGCCAGAGCATCTTCCCGTCGGGTCGCACTGAGCACCGGCAATTATTCTATTTGAGACGTCCGAATTTCCTTCGGCGTGAGCAGCGGTACTGCGGGTGTGTTTGATTCGCCGTTACTGGGGCGGGTGATCTCCCTGCCAATGCAGGCCAGCCAGAAGGTTTTGAGGATGGGCTCTGCGCCAGACAGGTAGTACCTGAGCATCCGCCGGACTGCTCGACACCCATGCTGCGCAGGTTGTCAGCGGCAAGTTCAAGATCGTCGTCGATCCAAACGACGTAACCACCACGGGCATCAATACGCGCCTGTTTGAACACCGACGTGTCGAAGAGCTTGCTCATTGTCACGGAAACGGAAGAAATATTTCCGTCCAGCAAAAGTATTGTGCAGTGCGGCAAAGGTTTGCCAAGCCAGCGTGTCTAGCATCGCCGCCATACGCTTCTCATTCCAGCAAGAACCCCTGGTTCTTGCCGGCACCGAGCAGTGTACTGGTGTCGGAAATTCAACATGAAAGGCGGGTGGTTTTGTGAAACGAAGCGAGTTACTAAAGAGTTCGGTGATGTCCTTACCAGCACAAAACATGGGGGTAGGATCATGAACCGAGCGACTTATCTGACGGGGCTGAAGCTGGTCGTTTTGTCCGCCACCCTGTTGTTCATGCTTGTTCTGGGTGGCTGCGGCGGCGGCGGCGCCTCGCCTCCACCGCCCTTACTCAATGAATCGTTCAGCGCGGATGCCGCCAGCAAACAAGTGGCCATCAGGTCCAGTGCCCTGAACACCAATTTCCTGCTGCAGGGGAACTTGATCGAACTTCAAGACGCCCAGAACTTCCAGGGACTCAAGAGCAGGGTGGTGGTCTTTCAGAAGCAAGCCGGCAAGCTCTTCATGCTGGAATCCCCGATCGGGCATACCGTGACGCCGAGCACCCCCTTTGCCATCATCCTGGCCGATTTTCCGATCATCAAGGAGGAGGGCGGCTGGATCTGGTTCGATTTCAATCAGGGCATGTCCAAGATATTCACCACTGCAGAGATGTATGCTTCAGATGACCAGGGCAGAGCGTACGTGCCCTCCTTTGCGGTCGACTCGATCCAGAGCAGTTTCCTGGAGCAGGTGGACGACAGCACGAACAATCGTTTGGCCTTGCGCCAGGCGGCCCAGATCAATGGTAGCGACGGCACGGCGCGCAGTGTCGAGGTCCGCTACTATCTCTCGCCCTATCTGCCGGACGCGACCTTCAAACAGACTGTGTCCCCAGGCTTTACGAACGCGGGCTATTTCGAAGTCATGCCGCAGGATATAGCGGGCGGCGCCTATACCAAAGTGCTGGCCATGAAATGGCTTTTGAACAAAAAGGAACCGATCACCTATTACATCTCCGCTGAAACTCCCCCGGAGTACCACGACGCCGTCAAGAATGGTGTGTTGTACTGGAACAAGGTTCTGGGTGACGTCTATTTCGCTGTAGCCGATGCTCCGAAGGGCGCCACTGCCCCCGACATGAACATGAACATCATCCAGTGGGTGACCTATGACACTGCTGGATCGGCCTACGCCGACATACAGGCAGATCCGAGAACCGGCCAAATTCTGCATGCCCAGGTTTTCATGCCAAGCATGTTCGCGGTCGGGGGCAGAAAAGACGCCTGGCGAGCTCTCAAGCTCCTGAACGCACCGACATCGTCGAACACTCAAATCGCGTTGAAAAACCTCCATGCTCCGCGGATATGCGACCTCTCCGCGCGACAGGGGATGCTGAACCGGCTGACGGCACTGCTGGCCAACAATGCAAGCGACGCTGCGATATTGAAGACAGCCCAAGCTGCAGTGCAAGAGGTGGTGGCGCACGAGGTCGGCCACACCATGGGGCTGCGCCACAACTTTGCCGGTAGCCTGGCCGCCGAATACAACGGCAAAAAGCGCGAGGATCTGTATGCCAACTTTCTGAGCAACAAGCCCTACGACCCCAAGGTTCTTCCGTCCAGCAGCGTGATGGAGTACCACGATTCAATCGAAGAGGTTCTGATCGCCGAGCGCGTCAATACCGGAAACGGGACGCTCCCGCATGACGTAAGCGCCATGAATTTTCTTTACCAGGGCAAAGATCTGGACAAGAGCATCCCCTTTTGCACCGACACCGACGCAGATGGCAGCATACAAGACTGCCTGCGGTTCGATCACGGCCGCTCACCCCTGGAATTCGCGTCCTCGGAGCTTGAGTACCAGTTGAGGGCTGACATTCTGCCTGTCATGTTCTACCTGGATCAGGTAGCACAGGTGATGGACGGCGCGAACGTTGCCGATCTGCACCCGTCGCCGAGCCAGAAAGCAGCAAGTCTGCTGCATACCAAACCACTGTTGCTGACCCCCTTCACCCAGAGCGGCTTTTATGCGCGCACGCTGAAGAGTTTCTATCCCGGCACCCTGCTCCAAGATGCCGACCATGCCGCACTGCGTACAGCGGTGCGGCCGGTCGTTCGGTCCGATCTCGATACCTGGCTCCAGTCGAACCCCTTGGGCATCACCTCCCTCACCGGCATGTACCGGATTGTCGATCCGACCTGGAAAGACGGTTGGATCAAGCGTTTCAGCGCGCTGATAGACGACCCCGCTTTCTATACGATAGTTGATTTTGATGGCCTCACGGGTGCGGACAACAGCCGAACCTTGACACCGGACGAACGTGCCCATCTCAAGACTCTGGCGGCCGACTTTTTCGACAAACTGATTCCCGCGCTGGCCGCCGAAGACGTCAGATTGTTGTCATCGGTCACCGCAAAGATTGATCTGGTCGATGGCACCGCCGGTGACGCTCTGCTGGCGGCCATGAACGCAACCAGCAAAACCTACGTCGAGGCCACGACGGGAACCAAACTGAGCGCCACCATCAACAAGGCCCCACTGACTTTGCCGCTGTTCAGATACGAATGGCCGCTGCGGCATGATGCTTCGCGCCTGATGAACAGCAGGTCGGTCGCGTCGGCCCTGTGGTGGGGCATGCGCGAAACCGAGACCAACAAGGGTTCGCTCACAACGCTTCTGAATGACGCTGTTGCAGCAAGCGGTGGCGTCTTCGACTCGCCCGTCATTGCAGATGGTTTTGCCAGTCCAACCACAGGCAATGCCGCGTATCAGTGGTACCTGGAAAACCTGACGGTCCTGAAAAGAGGTTTCCTGTTTCAATATCCACCCGGGTCTTGAATTGCCACTGGTTGAAGCGCCCTCAGCCCAGGCCAATCGGCGCCGGCGCGCTTGACACGATGCGGGTGTACAGGCACTCGTAGGCGGGGTCAAGCGGATATTTGCCGGTGAGCGGATCGCAATTGGTGGCAAAAGCGGCGTCGAGTTCCTGCCAGTCGGTAGCGCTCAGCACGTTCAAGGCGGCTGGCAGGATGACCGTTTCTTCGAGTCGCATGTGCTCCAGATAAAAAGTCAGATAGCGCTGCACCGCGGCCTCGAAAGGGCCGCGCCTCGATGCGCCGATCAGTTCCCAGGCCAGCAGCAGGTGTTGCAGTTGGCGCACCCCTGCTTCCCCGCTTAAATGGTCCTGGTCCAGGCGGGCAATCGTCGCTGCGGTTTCTGGTGCCAGGCGCGCAACCTGGGGAAACAGCAGCTCGGATTCTTTGGGATGATGAAGCCGTTCCGGAAACTCGTCGATGTAGAACAGCATGGCACGCAGTACTTCGAAAAAGTTCTCGCTCTTTTGGCCCGGACCACGCTCGACCATCATGCCGATGGAACGCAACATCGCGGCCAGCGCAGCGTGTTCGTCGTGAATGATTTGAATGCTCTCATGCAGCATGGCGCGTCTCCGGCAATCTTTTAAACACAGGGTCAGCCATTTCAGCCACCAAAGTCAAGCGGCAGGCCGACATAGTTCTCTGCAATCGTGCGCGCTCCGGCCTCGCTGTTGAACAGGTAGTCGAGTTCAGCTTGCTGGAACCTGGCGGCAATGGCGTCGTCACCCGGGAAACGGTGCATCAGTTGCGTGAACCACCATGAAAATCGCTCGCCCCTCCAGATGCGCTTGAGGCAGCGCGCCGAGTAGCTGTCGATGCCAGCCTCACTGCTTTCCTGGTAGTAATCGATGATCGCGTTGGAGAGATATTTCACGTCGGTCGCCGCCAGGTTCAGACCCTTGGCGCCGGTCGGCGGCACAATGTGACCGGCATCGCCGGCCAGAAACATGCGGCCAAAGCGCATCGGTTCGGTGACGAAGCTGCGCAGCGGCGCAATGCTCTTTTCGATCGACTGCCCGGTGATCAACCTGGCGCGGCCCTCGTCGTCCAGGCGCAGGCGCAGCTCTTGCCAGAAAGCCTCGTCACTCCACTGCTCGATCATGTCGGTCAGCGGCACCTGCAGGTAGTAGCGGCTGCGCGTCTGGCTGCGCTGCGAACACAAGGCAAAACCGCGCGGGCTGTTGACGTAAATCAGTTCATGGTGCACCGGCGGCGTATCGGACAGCAAACCGAGCCAGCCGAACGGATAGACCTTCTCGAATTCGGTGATAGCGCTGCGCGGTGCACTGGCACGGCAGACGCCGTGAAAGCCATCACAGCCGGCGATGAAATCGCACTCGATCTTGAAGCTCTCGCCGTCTTTTTCGTAAGTCACGCTCGGCTTTTGCGTGTCGAAGTCGTGCACGGCGACATTGAGTGCCTGGTACACCGTCGGCAGACCGGCTTGCGTGCGTGCTTCCATCAAATCCCGCGTCAGCTCGGTCTGGCCGTAGACCATGACGTTCTTGCCGCCGGTGAGCCCCTTCATGTCAATGCGATGCCGCTGGCCGTTGTAGAGCATCTCGAAGCCGCCGTGCACCAAACCTTCGCGGTGCATGCGCACGCCGACGCCGGCCTCGTCGAGCAGGTCGATGCAGACCTGCTCCAGAATGCCGGCACGGATTCGGCTCAGCACATAGTCGCCGGTCTGGCGTTCCAGAATGATGGCGTCGATGCCGGCCTTGGCCAGCAACTGGCCCAGCAAAAGACCGGACGGTCCGGCACCGATGATGGCAACCTGTGTTCGCATAATGGCTCCTGGTATCGGATTGGTTTGCGCTTCTGATCTACTGCTTTTGAATTTTGGCCCGGATAATCACATCGGACCAACGCCGTATCTCGAACGCCAGCAGTTCTCGGAGTTGCTCCGGCGAGCTGCCGTGAGCGACAAGATTGAGATCGAACAGGCTCTTCTTGACATCGGGCAGCGCGAGCGCAGCCTGCACTTCGCGGTTCAGCCGCGCGATCACATCCTTTGGTGTTTTGGCCGGTACCGCCAGCCCGTTCCAGGACGACACATTGAAGCCGGTCAGACTGCCGCCGCTCTCTCTTGCGCTGGGCACATCGGGCAATTGCAGGGCGCGCTTGTCGCCCAACACGGCCAAAGGCCGCAAGCCATGCGAACTGATCTGCGGCATCAGCGGACCGAGGATGTCGACAGCGGCGTCAAGCGAGCCACCGCGCAATGCCGCGATGACCGGCGGGGTGCCGTTGAATGGCACCACCTGGGCATCTATACCGGCACTGATCTTGAACAGTTCCGCTGCCAGATTCTGGGTCGTGCCGATATTGGGCGTGCCGATGTTGAGTTTGCCCGGATTGGCGCGGCCATAAGTCAGTAACTCGGCCAGCGTCTTGAAGCGCCCGGTCTCGCTGACCACAATCGCAAGGTCGAAAGTCGCCAGCGTGGAGACCGGCGCAAAGTCGCGTTCGGTATCGAAGGGCAGCGCCTTGAACAGGGCGGCGCTGACCGCGCTGCCGCTAGACACCAGCAGCAGGGTGTGACCATCGGGCTCGGCCTTGGCCACCAGATCACCCGCAATCACACCTCCTGCGCTGGGCTTGTTTTCAATCACAACGCTCTGACCCAGCGACTGCGCCAACTTTTGCGCAACGGTTCGCGCCGTCAGGTCGGCCGCGCCGCCAGCCGCATTGGGCACCACGATCTTGATCAGCTTGGTGGGAAATGCCGGTGCGCTTGTCTGGGCGCTGGCCGCCAGAACCAGCGACAGCGCCACGGCCAGGCTGGAGAGAAGTGGCGTGAGTTTCATGGTTTGTTCCTTACATCTGAAAGCACTGTGGATGTCAGCGCGCGACGCCAAGCAGTTTGTCGAGCAGCGCCGGTTGTTGTTGCAGGCTGCGCGCGGCTCCCCTGTACACCAGGGTCCCGCGGTCCAGCACGGCCGCCGCGTCGGAGATCGCCAAGATCGCCTGCGGATGCTGCTCGACGATGATCGCCGCCAAGCCTTCCTCGCGGGTGATGCGTCGGATGGCGCGCAGCAACTCCTGCACGATGATGGGCGCCAGTCCCTCGCACGGCTCGTCAAGCAGGAGCAGCGTGGGGTTCAGCACCAGGGCGCGGCCCAGGGCCAGCATTTGCTGCTCGCCGCCCGACAACTGCGTGCCCAGGTTGCCCTTGCGCTCAGCCAGCCGAGGGAAAAGTTCGTACACCCGCTCGGGTGTCCAGGGACTGGCCGTGCGGCCGGGTCGAGCCGGTCGCGCCACGGCCGTGAGGTTTTCATGCACGCTCAACGACTTGAAAATATTGCGCTCCTGCGGCACCCATCCGATGCCAGCGGCGGCGCGCTGGTGCGAAGGCAGGGAGTGCAGCAAATGGCCGCCAAGCCGGATGCTGCCGCCATGTTGACGTGTGGCCCCGGCCAGCGTGTTGATCAGCGTTGTCTTGCCGGTGCCGTTGCGGCCGAGCAAGGCCAGCGTCTGGCCCTCACCGAGCGCAAGCGACACATCGTGCAGCACAACCGCCTCGCCGTAACCGGCGCTCAAGCCATCGACATTGAGCAACTCAACCATGCTGACTTGCCCCCACACCTGCCCCGACAGCGTCGTTGATTTCGTCGCCATGCCCAAGGTAGACGGCCTTCACGCGTGAGTCCTTGGCTATTGATTCGGGCTCGCCCTCCATCAGCACGCTGCCATTCACCAGCACGGTCATGCGCGTGGCAAAGCTGAACACCAGGTCCATGTCATGCTCGATCAACAGGATAGACACGTCGGCTGGCAATGCCGCGACCGTCTGCAGCAACTCCTCGCGCTCCCCCGCTGGCACGCCCGCCACCGGTTCGTCCAGCAGCAGCACACGTGGCTCGCAGGCCAGGGCGATCGCGATCTCGAGCAGGCGGCGCTTGCCGTAGGCCAGCACGCGTGTTTCCTGGTCCATCACGGCACTCAGGTGAAACTGCTCCAGCAACTGCTCACAGCGCTCGGTCACCGCCTTGCGCGCACCCAATGCCTGCCACCATTTGCCGCCCAGCCCCTGCTGCTGCGACACCGTCATCGCCAGCGTCTGCAATGGCGTGAGCGTGTCGAATAGCTGGTTGATCTGAAAGGTGCGCACCAGGCCGCGACGCACGCGCTGGTAGGGCACCAGCCGTGTGATGTCCTGACCGTCGAGCGAAATCGACCCTTCGGTTGGCTGCAACACCCCCGTCAGCAAATTGATGAGCGTGGTCTTGCCCGCGCCATTGGGACCGATCAGGGCGTGGCGCGCACCTTTCATCAGGGCCAGCGTGACCTTGTTGGTGGCTGTGATGCCGCCGAAGCGCATCACCAGACTTTGCGCGGACAGCACAACTGCGCTCATGCCTTGCCCCGCGGCGCGCGCCGCCTGATCCAACTCCATGGGCGAATCAGGCGCTCACGCCCGACCAGCACCAGCAGCACCAGGAACAGACCGATCCAGAAGGTCCAGTACTGCGGCGTGATGCTCGAAATCGCGTCCTGCATCAGCTTGAACACGATGGCGCCAATAACCCCGCCATAGAGCCAGCCGACGCCACCGATCACCAAAATCAACATCACGTCGGCCGAGCGGTGAAACTCGAACACATCGAGCGAGGCAAATCCGGTGGTCTGCGCCAGCAGCGCGCCCGCGGCGCCAGCCAGTGCGGCGGCCACCGTGTAGACCACGGCCAGATGACGGCTCACCGGAATGCCAATGGCCATGGCACGCAGCCGATTGTCGCGAATCGCCTTGAGCGTGGCGCCAAACGGCGAATTGACGAAGCGCCGCGCCAGCACGAACAGCACCAGCAAAACGCTCATGGAATAGCAGGCCGCGATGCGACCGCTCAGATCGAACTCGAAGCACCCCAGCAGCGGCCCCATCACGACGCCCTGCAGACCATCGGCACCGCCGGTGAGCCAGTCCAGCTTGTTGGCCAGTTCCATCAGAATCAGACCGACCCCGAGTGTCACCATGAGCCTTGTGAGGTCGGAGCCGCGAAGAATGGTTGCGCTGCACATCGCGCCCAGGGCAGCGGCACTCAGCACTGCCACCGCCAAGCCCATGAGTGGATCGGGCATCACGAGTTTGGCAAAGAGCGCGGCCGAATAGGCGCCCATGCCAAAGAAGGCGGCATGACCCAGCGACACGATGCCGGTGTAGCCCAGAATCAGATCCAGCGACAGCGCAAACAGCGCGACGATGGCAATCTCGTTGATGATCAGCGCATGGCTCGCCAGCAGCCAGGGCGAAGCCAGCGCCGCCAGCCACAACACATACTCCCAGGACTTCCAACGCCCGCCGCCTAGCAGGCGGTCTTGCGCGCTGGTCACGACGGCCCCCACGCTCGGCACTGCGTGTCCTCGCTGCCCCCCGGCGGGGACGCGAGCTTGCTTGGGGCGGCCCGACGCGGCGCTCATGCCTTGCCGCCCTGGCGTGTAAACAAGCCCTGCGGACGCCAGACCAGAATGACAATCATCAGGCTGTAGACAATGAAGCCGCCCAGCTTAGGGATGTAGTACTTGCCCGCCACGTCGGCAATGCCGAGCAACAGCGCCGCCAGCAGCGGACCGGTAATGCTGGAAGTGCCGCCCACGGCCACGACGATCAGGAAATAGATCATGTACTTGAGCGGAAAGCCTGGGTCCAGCCCCAGCACCTCGGCCCCCAGCGCACCACCCAGACCGGCCAGACCCGAGCCCACTGCGAAGGTGCCCAGAAACACCGCGTTGACATTGATGCCCAGCCCCGCCGCGACGCGCTGGTCATCGACGGCAGCACGCAAGCGGCTGCCAAATCGGGTGCGGGTCAGTATGTACTGCAGGGCCACGGTGAGGGCCGCGCACAAGGCGATGATGAACAGGCGGTAGTGGCCCATGCCGAGCATGAAGCTTCCTTCGCCCAGTTCAGTGCGGCCCTTGAGCCACTCGGGTAGTTGAACGATTTGCTGACTCGAACCCACAAAGAAATCGGCGCAGGCCACCGCCATGAAAGTCAGCCCGATGGAGAACAAGACCTGGTCGAGGTGCGGCTTGTGATAAAGCGGCCGGTACAGCGTGCGCTCCAGCACGCCGCCCAGCAGTGCCGGCCCAATAAACGCCAGCGGCAGGCAGAGCAGGAACGGCACGCCCATTTTCTGCATCAACAGCACCGTGATGTAGCCGCCCGCCATGGCAAACGCGCCATGCGCCAGATTGATGAAATTCATCAGGCCCATGGTCACCGCCAGGCCCACCGCCAGAATGAACAGCAGCATGCCGTAGGCAATACCATCAAACAGAATGGTCAACATCGGGGGTCAATTATGAGTGACACAGATTGTGGGTGGAGCGCAGCCTCGGTTGAGTGCGGCGACTGCGCAATGCGCGTGCGGTTTTGGGGTGCAATCACACGGACTGATCTTCAAGCTTGAAGCTTCGCAATGGCCGCGCCTTGCACCCCAAAGCCCGGTCGCATTGCACAATCACCGAACTCGGCGCGCATTGCGCAGTCGCTGCGCTTACCGACCGTTCACTTGTTCTTGCCCGGATCCTTGACATCCTTGATGACGTCGAACTCCACGTTGTAGAGCTGGCCGTTCTGCTTTTCAACCTTGCGCAGGTAGATGTTCTGCACCACGTCGCGGGTTTGCGCATCGATGAACATCGGGCCGCGCGGGCTCTCGAAAATCTGGCCCTTCATGGCCGCCAGCAAGGCGTCGCCGCCGCCCTGCCCCTTGGTGGCCTTGAGCGCTTCGTAGATCACACGCATGCCGTCGTAGCCGCCGACCGCCATGAAGTTGGGGCGCAGACCCTTGTTGGCCTTCTCGAAGGCCTCGACAAACTTCTTGTTCACAGGCGAGGGATGCGCAGCCGAATAATGGTGCGATGTCACCACGCCCAGCGCGCCGTCGCCCATGTCGTTGAGCTGGTCATCGTCGGTCACGTCGCCGGTGCCGATCAGTCTGATGCCAGCCTTGTCCATGCCGCGCTCCAGAAACTGCTTCATCACCGCCGCGCCCGCGCCAGACGGCACAAAGACGAACAGGGCATCGGGCTTCAAGTCGCGCACTTTTTGCAGGAAAGGCGCGAAATCGGGGTTGCGCATGGGCACCCGCAGCGACTCCGGCACCTGACCGCCATTGAACAGGAAACGGTCCTTGAAATATTTTTCGGCGTCCAACCCCGGACCGTAGTCGCTGACCAAGGTCACCACCTTCTTGATGCCATTTTTCGGCGCCCAGTCGGCCATGCCGACGGCCGCCTGCGGCAGCGTGAAGCTGGTGCGAACGATGTAGGGCGAGGCCTGCGTGATGCTGCTGGTGGCCGCCGCCATCACCACCTCGGGGGTCTTGGACTGTGTCGCTATCGGCGCCGTCGCCAGGGCCGAGGGTGTGATGCCAAAGCCGGCCAGCACGTTGACCTTGTCATTCACCACCAGTTCCTGCGCCAGGCGTTTGGTCACGTCCGGAATGCTGGTGTCGTCCTTGACGATCAGTTCGATTTTTTTTCCGGCCACGCTGTCGCCGTTTTGCGCCATGTAGAGCCGCGCCGCGGCCTCGATCTGGCGTCCGGTCGTCGCTTGCTGCCCGGTCATCGGCAGGATCAGGCCGATCTTGAATTTGTTGTCTTGCGCCACCGAATTCGCGCCGAAGAATGCAGTGAGGGCCAGCACCGTGGTGTGAAGAAATACTCGTTTTTGCATGTCATGTCTCCTGGACAAAGGTCGAATTTTGACTTGCCCTCTACTGTGACGGTCAGATCAATTTGACGCAATAGCGGTTTAGGACTGCTTGTTATAACAGTTTGCAATAACCCATCAAAGCCGGGAAATTTTCAGCGGTCCATAATCAACGAAAATTCGCTTTTCGAGGTACTTCCGATGAAGCATGAAGATAGACCCTGGCGAACGATTGCCAGCTTGCTGCTGGCAATGCTGCCACTGCTGTCGCAAGCCCAGAGCGAGCCGGTGGGCTTTGTGAAGATCGTTGTTGGCGATGCCTGGGTCAGCAGCGCGGGGAAAAGCGTCAAGGCAGAACCCGGCACCGCGATTGTGCTTGGCAGCGCTCTGCGCACCGGCGCGGGAGCTTCCATGGGCGTCGCCTTCAAGGACAGAACGCTGATGTCGTTTGGTCCGAACACCGAACTGACGGTGGACGAGTACCTCTACGCCCCGACACTGGACCAGCTCAAATTCACGACCACCCTGGTAAAGGGTACGCTGGACTACCGCTCGGGTGTGATTGCCAAAGTCAAACCCGACGCGGTCTCGGTCAAAACGCCGTCCGGCGTCATCGGCATCAGAGGGACCCAGTTTCTCGCCAAGGTGGGGGATTAGTAATGCGCCGCGCGATCTCCTTCTTTGTTCCGGCGCTTGCGTTGCTGTTGGCGACACTTCCATTGCTGTCACTGGCGCAGAGCGAGCCGGTGGGCTACGTCAAGACCGTGGTCGGCGACGCCTGGGTCAGCAACGCAGGGCAAAGTGTCAAGGCAGAGCCGGGCACCCCCGTTTTGCTTGGCAGCGGATTGCGGACCGCGGTCGGCGCCGCCATGGGCGTCACGTTCAAGGATGACACGGTCATGTCATTCGGCCCGAATACCGAACTGACGGTGGACGAGTACCTCTACGCCCCGGCACAAGGCCAGCTCAAACTGAGCACCCGGCTGATTCGTGGCACGCTGAACTACATTTCGGGCGTGATTGCCAAACTCAGGCCTGAGGCGGTTTCGGTCAAGACGCCAACCGGCATCATCGGCGTCAGAGGCACCCAGTTCGTCGCCCTGGTGGAGGATCAGCCATGAACCGCTCGGTCTCCCGCTATCTTGCCGCCGCTGCCGTGCTGTTGGCGGCCTTGGTCGCAGGATGTGCCAGCAAGCCATCCTACGTGGTGCTGCTGCGCGACCCGGACGGCACACTGGGCAAGGTCGTGGTCACCAACCCACAAGGCGATCAAGTTCTGACTGAACCCTTTCAAGGCGCCATGCTTGACGGCAAGAGCCCGCCCTACTTTGTGATGCAGGAGCAACTCAAACGCGATTTCGGCGCTGCCATGGCGGTGTTGCCGACGCTGCCGCCGCAGTCCTACGTGGTGCTGCTGCGTGATCCGGAAGGTGGACTGGGCAAGGTCGTGGTCGCCAACCCGAAAGGCGAGCAAGTCCTTTCTGAAGCGCTCAAGGGCGCCGACCTCGACGGCAGCAGCCCGCCCTACGCCGTGACGCAGGATCAGTTGAAGCGCGACTTTGGCGCCGCCATCGCAGCATTGCCAGCAAGGCCAACATCTATTCAGGCAAAGATTGAATTCTTCAGAGGCGCAGCTCTGATGCCTGAATCGGTCGACGAACTGAAACGGGTCGCCAATGAACTGGTGCAACTTGCCCGCACCAGATCACTGGACATCTCAGTGATCGGCCACACCGACACCGTAGGCTCCGCTGAAATGAACGAGAAGCTTGGACTCCGTCGTGCCGAGATGGTTGCCGATGCATTGCGCGATGCTTTGAAAGCACAAGGGTTTGCCAACCTACCGGTGCTCGCGGAATCGCATGGCAAGGCCGACCTCTTGGTGCAGACACCCGACGAAACCCCCGAGCCGCGCAACCGCCGCGTCGAAATAATCGTGCGCTGAGCGCGCCCTATTTCTCGCTCATCACAATCAGATCATCGCTGGCGCCTTCTTGCAGGCGCCGCAGGTGCAGCGCCACCAGCGGATCGAGCGGATGGCGCCGCGCAAGCGCTTCAAAAAGAAATAGCGCTTGCTGCACCTGGCCTGACTGCAAACACTGCATGGCACCGGCGTAGTCCGCTTCTGAGGCACAGAGTGCCGGGTCGCTTGCCGCCAGCGGCTCGAACGCCGCCAGGGGCTGGCTCTTGCCCTTGAGAAGCAGGCGCCCGACGGCGCGCACTGGCGCCCCAAGGCAACCGTCCAGAATCGCCTGCGAGACGCAAACGCGGGTCCCCAGTATCTTGTTGACGCTCTCCAGTCGCGACGCCGTGTTGACCGGATCACCCAGCGCGCGATAGTCGAACAGCGTCTTGCCGCCAAAATTACCGACGATCACCTCGCCGCAGTGCACCCCAATGCGGGTGTGGCCCCAGGGCACGCCCTGAGCTTGTAAGCGCCGCGCATAGCCAGAGGCGAAAGCATCCATCGCCAGCGCACAGTCGAACGCGCGCTGGCGGTAGTCGCTTTGCTGCACCGGTGCCGAAAACAAAACCGCGAGCGCGTCGCCAATAATCCGCTCCAGCGTACCTTCATACTTGAAGGCAATGATCAGCATCGCCTCCAGATAATCGTTGAGCAGGGTGGTCACCTGGACTGGGTCGCTGCGCTCCACCAGGCGGGTGAAATCGGCCAGGTCGGTAAAAACAAAACTGCATTGCTGGCGCTGCCCGCCGAGTTGCAACTGGTCCTGGTGTTCCATCAGGTAGGCGACCCGGTTCGGCGACACGTAGCGCGAAAACGCCTCGCGCACCCAGCGCCGCTCGTGTTCACTGGCGAAGTGATGCACTGTGCTGGCCAGGCCCAGGCTGAGCAGGATAGCGAGCCCCGGATTGGCCGCATCGAGCAGCAGGTGTTGAACCACATACGCATACCAGACAGCGCCGAGCAGCACTGTCAAGACAATCGCGCCCAGCAGCGCCGATATCCAGGCCGGCGCCATCAGGGCGACCAGGCCTACCAGCATGGCCCCAAGCAACAATGTCAATGCCTCGGCCTCCTGTGCCAGGGCGGGGCGCTCCAGATATTGACCTGACAGCATCTGTTCCAGCGCCAGTGCATGGGCCTGCACACCGGGCATCAAATTCCCCCAGGGGTCATAGCGCAGGTCGAACAAGCCAAGGACCGAAGTGCCAACCAGCACCATCCTGCCTTTGATCTGATCGGTCGCGACCGTCCCATCAAGAACCTGCGCCGCCGAAATGGAATCGCCAGCCCGGTCAGCGCTGTAGTGCAACCACATTTCAGCCTGCGTATTGGTCGGCACGGTGATTTTGCCGATGCGCACTTCCTGCACACCAGCCTGCACGTTGCGCAGCACATGGTTGCGCTCTCCCTGGGCCACGCGCAGCGCTTCCGCAGTCAAGCTCGGCACCACTTTGTCACCCAATCGCAGCAGCAACGGCACCCGACGCACCACACTGTCGCCATCGGGAACAAAGTTGATCGCCCCCACGCCACTGGCTTTGGCCAGCAGCGTCGGCAAGGGCCATATAGCGGTATCAAATTTGTGCAGTCCCTGCAGCGGGACACCATCATCAGCGTTGATGCGAACAATGCGATAGGGCTCGGTGATTGAGCGTTCGGTTCCGGTCAACTGCGACCCGGGCACACCATGGTCCGTCAAAAAACTGCCCAGCACGACACCGCCGCCAGCCAGCGCGCGTGCCAGCACCTCGTCGTGGTCGGGCAAGCCCTGCAGCAGGGCATCGGTCTTCGGGACCTGCCAGAGCTGCGCCATGGCCTTCGGCGAGGTGCGATCAGGCTCGGCCAGCAACACGTCCAGAGCAATGGCTGTGGCACCCGAGGCCTGCAGGCGCCGCACCAGTTCGGCAATGCGGGTGCGCGGCCAGGGCCACTGACCGTAGGCCCTGAGGCTGGCCTCGTCGATATCCACAACGCGCACGTCCGTCTTTGTTTCGGGACGAGGATGCCAGCGCTGAAACTGGTCGAATTGCGCCAGTCGCAGGTTTCGCATCAACACCGGATCATGCAGCCACAATGCCAGTGCCGCGCAGGCTGAGCCAAGCACCAGAGCGAAGGCCGCAGCGCTGGTCCAGCTGACAGCCGGCTTAGCGATTGGGCGTCTCCGGAACACGGGGCTTCCTGACACCAGCAGCCGGGCTGGTACCCAACAGCAAATGATCAATCTCCTGCTGCATGGTCTTGGTCAGTTGCACATATTTCTTTAATTTTTCGGTGTTATCACGCAACCTAGCGCCAATCCGCATGGCGATCGCCATCATCAATTTGGCACCCAGTCGGGGCTCGTCCTTGAGCAATTGCTGCATGCGCTCCCGCGTCAGCAGTACGCAGTACAGGTCCGAACTCGCGGTGCACGAAGCGGATCGCGGCAAACCGTCGATCAGGCCCAGGTCGCCATGCATGCTGCCGGGTCCCAGCACCGTGACGGTGATCGGAGAGACCCGGCTCACCACGATATTCTCCACCGTCACTTCGCCCTCCAGCACCAGCAACATGAAGCCGGTGCTCTGGGCATCCCCCTCACGAATGAAGACGGTTCCCTCGGGGATGTATTTGGGCTGCATGTAACGCAGCACCTGGCGCGCCTCCGACGCACTGAGCTGCATCAGGGCAGAGGGCGCGTTCAGCATCTCGGCCGCCCGGGCCAGTGGCGGGAAGTCGCTCGGGACACCGGCATCAACCGCGATCGATGGCTTATTGCGAAACAAGTTCTTGAACATCGTGACCCCTGCGAACTAAGGAATATCTGGCTGCTGTGGCTGCCGGCCTGTCCGACGGCCGCTCTGACGTCGCGACCAGAGCGACCGGGCGATCTCCTGCAAACGGGCAAAGTTGATCGGCTTGCCGATCTGCTCGACGCGCGCCGGCAAACTGCCATGCGCGTCAATTTCGTCCGCCGGCATGCCACTGACCACGACGATCGCCAGTTGCTGGTAGCGCTCCATCTCGCACAGCGCGCGAACGATCTGGAAACCGGTGACTCCGGGTAGGCGCAAATCGCAGATCAGCAGGTCGGGTGCCACCTTGCCGACCATCACCAGCGCCTCGAAGCCATTCGGGGCGGTGTACAAAGTGACTGGAAACTCCCAGCCCGAAATCTTCGTTCGGTACAACTTGAGCAGGGCGTCGCTGTCCTCCACCACCAGCATTTGCAGGGCATCGGGCGGCGCCTGCCGGGGCTTACGCTTGCCATGCGAGTGCAGGGCCAGCGCGACCGAGCTGCGCTTGATGCGCCGGTGTCCGCCGCTGGTCTTCCAGCCCTGCAGCAAGCCCTTCTCGAGCCACAGCTGCACGGTGCGCACCGAGACCCCCAGCAGTTTCGCGGCGTCGCGCGTGGTGTAGTAGTTTTCGACCATGAAAGGATGATGAGGCTGCAACAGCCCTGAAGATACCCGAAAAAGTGATACCTGGTTTCATATTTCTTGGGGCTTTGACCAGATAGGGAAAATTTTTGGGAATTCGCCGGCCGCACCGGTAGCCACACTGAGACAAAGGGTATAAGCTGACCGCTGCACCGCAAAGTGCGGCGACCGGATTGTTTTCTTGGAATCATTCAAAACTACGGATCTCGTATGCAAACACAGACAACCTGCGAGTCATGCCGATCGACTGGCGCGCCTGCGGACATGCAGCTCGATTGGCTTTCAACCGCCCGCCGGCTTGCGCTCGGCCTGCTGCTCACCACAAGCGCCTTTGCCGCCGTCGTCAAGCCGGTGCTACCAGTCAGTCCGGCGCCTGTGCTCAGCCCGGCCACGCCGTGGGTGGCCGCCAGCGCCGCTGCGCCGACCAAGCAACTTGCGGTCTTCATCGAGTTGACCGATCCGCCGGCGGTGCTGGCGTATGGGCAGACCCTGAAGGCGACGGGGCCGGCGGCGGCGTTGCAACAATTGCAGCCGCAGGCGCTGAGAGCCACTGCCGTCTCGGCCGCACGCGCCCAGATCGCGGTCAACATGACGGCGCAATCGCGGGCCATGAACGCAGTCAAGGCAGCCGGTATCTCACACACCG
>CAIVLG010000199.1 GCA_903906695.1 uncultured beta proteobacterium
AGAAGTAGATGATGAATTATTGAAAACCTCAAATGAAGTTGTAGATGAAATAATAGAAAATTACAAAGTAGTAAATCTGGATGCAGGATTGGGTTTCGAGCGCGACCCTCACTTCACGGCAGCCAACTACTATGACCAAAGCCGAGCACGTACCTACGCCTGTAGCTTCGCTGTTGAGTGCACTGAGCATCTATGGGCCACGTACGCCAATGGATCGGAGCACGGGAAGATCGGTGTAGTCTTCGACTTTCAAAAGCTTCGGGCACGTCTCAACGCCAACTGGGCGCCAGGGAATGCGCAACTACTCGCCGGTAACGTACCGATCGAACAGATCTTTTCGATCAATTACGGCGTCGTCGACTATGTTGACTGGCACCAGCATCGTGCCAACAAGGAATACCTTGCCAATCCAATTAAATACACCTATCTCAAAGCGCGAGCCTTTGCCGACGAGCATGAGTTGCGGGTGTCACTGAGTGCGTTTGGACTTGGACGTTATGCGGTCGGTTCAGTTGTGATGGATTTTCCTGAGACGATTCAAGTGCACTTTGACTTCAAGGCAGCCTTGGCTGATGGCGGAATCAAGGAGCTCCTCGTGGGTCCCAATTGCAACATTGCATACCTTGAAGAGGAACTTGCACGATTCAACGTCGGCACTAATACCAAGAGCGCGCAAGCGACCCCCAGCATTTTGGATGCTGACAAATAGGCGAATTGTTACGAAAATTGCGAAGCCAACTTTAAGAACTACTCTTTGGCATCTTCCGTAGATCGAGGGCGCGAAAGCTCGCCTCCTCCAGGAAATGGGTGAACTGTTCCATAAGCGGCATGACAACTTCCGCAGCGTAGCCAGGCCCGTCCTTGATGAAGTGAGGCATGAGTTTCTGCACCAGCGCGCCGCCATGCGCAAGGACAGCGTCATCGCACAGGTGGCGGAGGTAGGGCTCCGTTTCGTACTGTCTTCGCCAGGTTTGGTGTCGGGGCATTTCAATGGGCGACGGTGACCCGATGCCCTTGGTCGCCCTAAAGCGCATCGCCATTGGGTCCGGGCTCACGCCATCGATAACAGCACCGTTATTGAACGCCGCCCACCTTTCCATGACATCATCGTGAAAGGCCGTAAACCAGGGGAACAGCGCTGCCCGTTCGCCCCGTATCAACATGCTAGCCTGAATATTTCACACAAATGAGTCGGCAGTCCCGCCCGAAGGCGCGTTGTCATTGGTATCTGACGCCAATCACAACCCAGGACTGCCAATGCCAAACTGTACCGAAGAATCTGGAACAAGCAAGATTAAATTTGGTCAACTGGGCCGACGCGTTGTGGAGGGGCGTTTTGATGGCGGCAGCATAACCAGCGATGGCGGTGTCATGCTGCTGGGCTCGACTGACCGCAAGATTGGCTTGACTGAGGCAGCGGCACGCTGCATCGCCGATCCGCGCAGTCCGCTGCTTATCACTCATGGCGTACGCGACATGCTGCGCCAGCGCGTCTATGGGTTGGCTCTTGGATGGGAAGACTTGAATGACCACGCCAGACTGCGCCAAGACGTGGCGATGCAAACGGCAGTCGGTGTTGACCGGGAGGTGGCAA
>CAIVLG010000200.1 GCA_903906695.1 uncultured beta proteobacterium
ACGGCACCCGAAGTCTCTCCGCCGGCGACAATCATCTGTCCGACGCCGAGTTTGACCATTCCAAGTGCAATTGCCGCCAGCGCCTCTTCCACCAGACGGCCGGCGCCTACGCCCCCCAACTCCGCCTGCACCTGCCGCACGACTTGTGCCGTGGCCGTCGCGTAGATCAATACCGGCCCTGCGGCCAGATGCGCCGCCGCCCAGTCCAGCGCAGCAGCGATGACATCGACACCACCTGCCAGTTGCAGTGGATCGACTTGAAACGCCGGCGCTGCTTCGCGCATGAAACTGACCTGTCGTTGCGTGGCGATCGAGCAACTGCCGGCGATCACCGCGCGCAACCCCCCCGTGGTGGGCAGCGCGTCAGCCACACGGTGCTGCGCCAGCAAGCCGCGACGGCGGAAGTTCTCTGGCAAGCCCAGTGCGATGCCTGAGCCGCCTGTGACCAGGGGCAGGACGGCGCAGGCCGCACCGATGGCCTCCAGATCACGGTCTGACAAGGCATCGACTACAGCGAAGCTGCAGCCCTGTTCGCGCAGAGTGGCGAAGCGCGCGCCGATAGCAGCGGCCCCCTGTGCAACCACGCCAAAATCGACCAGGCCGACCTTGCCGGTCACCTGTCGCTGCAGCACGCGCACCAGGTTGGCGTCGGTCATCGGCGTCAAAGGATGGTCGCGCATGCCGGACTCGCTCAGCAGTTCCTTGCCGACGAACAGATGGCCCTGGTAAATGGTTCGGCCGTTGGTGGGAAAGGCCGGGCAGGCGATCGTGAAGTGGGTACCCAGCGCCAGCATCAGCGCCTCGGCCACCGGCCCGATATTGCCGCGCGCCGTGGAGTCGAAGGTCGAACAGTATTTCGAAAAGAACTGCTGACAACCCGCCGCTTGCAACCAACCTAGCGCTGCCAGCGATTCTGCGACTGCCTGCTGCGCTTCGCTGGTGCGCGACTTCAGCGCGATCACGATGGCGTCAACATCACCGGGCGGCGGGCCCGTGGGGACTCCCACCAGCAGCACGGTGCGCATGCCGGCTTTCACCAGCATGCCAGCCAGATCGGTGCCTCCGGTGAAATCGTCGGCGATGCAACCGAGTAGTGCTGCCATCTAAAGCCCTTGTTGAAGTTGTCGGTGAGCCACGGAACTTAGCTCCTGGGCAAATCGATTCCAGGGAATATCTTGATCACCGCACTGTCATCTTCCTTGGCGAAGCCTGCTGTGGAAGCCTGCATGAACATCTGGTGGGCGGTGCTCGACAGCGGTAACGGAAACTTGCTGGCGCGCGCCACGTCGAGCACCAGCCCGAGGTCCTTCACAAAGATGTCCACAGCGGACAGTGGCGTGTAGTCGCCAGCCAGCACATGGGCCATCCGGTTCTCGAACATCCAGCTGTTGCCGGCGCTGTGTGTAATGACTTCATACAGTGCAGCCGGGTCGACGCCTTCGCGCAGTCCCAGCGCCATGGCCTCGGCGGCGGCGGCGATGTGCACGCCCGCGAGCAGCTGATTGATGATTTTCACCTTGCTTGCAGCGCCCGCCCGGTCTCCCAACCGGTAGACCTTGGCAGCCATGGCGTCCAGCAAATCAGCTACCGCTGCATAGGCGTCAGGATGGCCCGAAGTCATCATGGTCATCTCGCCGCTAGCGGCCTTGGCGGCGCCACCCGAGATCGGTGCATCCAGATAGAGGACGCCGCGCTCGGCAAGCCTGGACTCCATCGAAATCGACCAGTTTGGGTCCACCGTGGAGCACATCACGAACACGCTACCAGGTTTCATCGCGGCGGCACAGCCACCCTGCCCAAAAAGCACCGCGTCGGTCTGGGCGGCGTTGACGACCACCGACACGATTACGTTGCACTGCGAAGCCATCTGCGCGGGCGAGGTGCAGGCGACGCCACCTTCGGCAGCGAAGGCCTGCGCTGCGTCGGCGCGGACATCGAAAACATGCACAGTGCAGCCATGGCGGCGCAGCGAGCGCGCCATGCCACTGCCCATAGCGCCCAAGCCCACCACTCCGACGCGGGATGTTACTGAAGGATCCACTGAATTGAATGTCAAATAGGCTGCCGAGGATGGTCGGTATCGTGTGATTATATGAACATTGAAGCCACGGGGAATCCGGGTTTACCCCGCAAACAAGGTCACGTGTTTTGCCGCACCGATGCGCATGAAGGTGCTCACGTAGCAATAGAATGGGCCGACTGGAGAATCACATCATGTCGAACATTGCTTTTCTCGGCACCGGCCTGCTCGGCGGCGCTTTTGCTGAAGCCGCGGCCAGGCGCGGCGATACGGTCACGGCGTGGAACCGGTCGCCTGACAAGGTTAGGGCATTGGTTCAGTTCGGTGTCATCGCTGCCGCGACGCCGGCTGACGCGGTGCGCAATGCCACACGCGTTCACCTGATCCTCAAGGACGATGCGGTTGTGGACGAGGTGCTGGCGGCGGCGCGCGCAGGGTTGTTACCGGATGCAGTCCTCATCGACCACACCACCACATTGCCTGCGTTGACCGCAGAGCGTGCGAAGCGGCTCGCCGCTGAAGGAATCAAGTACCTGCATTGCCCGGTCTTCATGGGGCCGCCGGCAGCGCGTAACGCACAGGGGTCGATGATGGTGGCCGGACCTCAGCAACTTTTTGAAAGCGTCAAAGCCGACCTGGCACAAATGACGGGCCGGCTGGAGTATCTCGGCGAGCGCGCCGACCTGGCGGCCGTCAACAAACTGTTTGGCAACGCCATGATCATCGGCATTTCCGCGGTTCTGGCCGACGTGCTGACGATGGCGCAGGCGAGCCACGTCAACCCCGAAGAGGCGATCAAGTTGTTCAAGCTGATTGATCTGAATGCGATCGTCGCCGGGCGCGGCACCAACATGGCCAAAGGCAATTTCACGCCGACCTTCGAGTTGACGATGGGGCGCAAGGACGTAGGCTTGATGATCGAGACGGCGGCCGATCGCCCGCTGGCAGTCTTGCCCTTGATCGCGCAGCGGATGGATCAGTTGATTGCAGCCGGGCACGGCGCCAAGGACTGCAGCGCGCTGGGCATCGACGCGGTGCCGCCTCGGTAAGCGCGTCCCTGTCAGGTGTGGCGCTTCAGGCCAGCTTGGCGGCCGCGCGCCGGCGCAGAACAGCGTCCTTCAGCAGCGACAGGCGGTCGTTGCCAAAGTACATGTCCTCGCCCAGAAAGATCGTCGGCGAGCCGAAGCCTCCGCGCCGGATCACTTCTTCGGTGTTGGCTTTGAGCTGTTCCTTGATCGCCGGCTGCGCGACGCCAGTCATAAATTCTTCGCCATCAACATCGATCTGATGACAAATCTTCAACAGTACAGTGTCCTGAGAGATGTCTTCTTCGCGCGCCCAGTAGGCCTCGAAGATGGCTGTTGCAAACGGGATCAGTTTGCCCTGCGGCTCCAGCCAGATGCAGCCACGCATGGCTTTGACGCTGTTCACCGGAAAGACTTTCGGTGGCATGATGATCCTGAGTTTGGCGGCGCGCGCCCAGTCCTGCAGGTCCTTCTGCATGTAGGCCATCTTGGCGGGCACCGGGTTTTCGCGCATGGCGTAAACGCTGGGGTTGACGCTGTTGAATATACCGCCCACCAGAACCGGTCGCCAACCGATTGGCTCGTTCAATTCGGCCACCAGCGGCTGGATATTGTGAAACGCGAGATAGGTCCAGGGGCTGGAGCAGTCGAAGAAAAATTCAATCACGGCAGTCTTTCGCTCAGGGGCGCTCCTTGGAAATGCAGAGGTGATATTCTCACAGCACAATGACCGATATCCTTACACTCACCATGAACCCCAGCGTCGATGTCTCAACATCGACCGAGCGGGTCGAGCCGACGCACAAGGTTCGCTGCGGCGTGCCACAGTTTCACCCGGGTGGTGGTGGCGTCAACGTGGCCCGTGTGCTGCATCGACTCGGTGGCGACTGCGCAGCGCTGTACCCCGCCGGTGGCGCCAACGGTGTCTTGCTCAAACGCCTGCTGGACGATGAGGGGGTGAGCAGTATTTGCGTGCCCATCGCAGGCGAGACACGCGAGAGCTTTTCAGTGCGCGAGCTGTCTAAAAAGCAGGAGTTCCGATTTGTGCTGCCCGGGCCGGAGCTGGCTCCGCTGGAGTGGCAAAACTGCCTGGATCGAATAGCAGGTATCGAGTCGCCGCCGCGCTATCTGGTCCTCAGTGGCGGTCTGCCACCGGGAGTGCCGGTTGACTTTTATGCACGACTGATCAGACTGGTGCGACCCTTTGGCGTCAAGGTGGTTCTCGACAGTTCCGGGTTGCCTCTGGCGACAGCGCTGGAGGAGGGCGTTTACCTGGTCAAACCCAGCCTGCGCGAGTTGCGCGATCTGTGCGGACAGGCTCTCGAAACTGAAGTGCAGTGGCGTGCTGCTGCCGAGCAGTTGGTAAGCCGTGGCAGCGCGCAAATTGTGGTGCCCTCCATGGGTGCCGCCGGTGCTTTGCTGGCTAGCAGCGAGGGTTGTTTTTTCGCGCCGGCGCTGCCGATGGATGTGGTGAGCGCCATTGGTGCCGGTGACAGCTTTGTCGGCGCCATGGTTTGGGCTCTCTCGCGTGGGCTCGCTACCAGTGAAGCGTTTCGTTACGGCGTTGCGGCCGGTTCGGCAGCGCTCTTGTCAGAAGGTACCGGACTAGGCAAGTCTGAGGATATTGTCCGTCTGCACAATGCGGTCACCCTGATCTGATCAAGCGAGCGACTCCATCAACTCGGTCTCGATTGCAATCTGCGCACGGTTCTGCTGCAGTTCCGCACCCTCAATCAAAAAGGTGTCGTCGACGCGCTCACCCAGAGTGGCAATCTTGGCCAGCTGCAGATTGATCTTGTGCCTGGCAAGCACACGCGCCACGGAGTAAAGCAGCCCGACCCGGTCGCTGGCGGAGATGTTGAGCAGCCAGCGCTGGCCTTTTTCATCCGGTCGCAATGTGACTCTGGGCGTGATCGGGAAACTCTTGACGCGTCGCGATACTCTGGAGCGTCCCGGCGTCGGCAAAGGGCCGGCCTGCGCAATGGCGCGACTCAGTTCGCTTTCCACCATGCTGGTGAGTTCGTGGTAGTGCTCGGGCAGGGCCGCCGTGATGATCTGAAAGGTGTCCAGTGCATAGTCGTTGTTGGCGGTATGGATGCGCGCATCCAGAATGCTGAAGCCGCCCTGATCAAAATAGCCGCAGATACGGGCAAACAGGTCGGTCTGGTCGGGTGTGTAGACCACCACCTGCAGTCCCTCACCCAGCGGCGACTGGCGCGCCCGCACAATCGATTTGCCGCAACCGACATGACGCGAAAGCTGCCGCGTATGCCAGGCAATGTCGGTGGCGTCATGTCGCATGAAATAGCCCACGTCCAAGGTATCCCACAGGGCTTTGTGGGCCTCGAACGGCATGGCGTAAAGGGCCAGCAGGATCAGTGCTTCGCGTTTGCGTGCCTCGACCTCGGCGTCCGGATCAGGCGCGCGCCCACCCAGTGTGCGCAAGGTCATGCGGTAAAGGTCTTCCAGCAACTTGCCTTTCCAGGCGTTCCAGATCTTCGGGGAAGTGCCGCGCAAGTCGGCTACGGTGAGCAAGTACAGGGCGGTCAGGTAGCGTTCATTGCCGACGCGTTTGGCAAACGCCTGGATCACATTGGGGTCACTGAGGTCTGACTTCTGTGCCACGCGGCTCATGGTCAGGTGTTCCCGCACCATGAATTCAATCAGCCTGCTATCGTCTTTCTGGATGGCATGGTGCTGGCAGAAACGCCGCACCTCGGTGGCGCCCAGGTCGGAGTGATCGCCGCCGCGACCCTTGGCAATGTCGTGAAACAGTGCTGCCACGTAGAGGACCCAGGGTTTGTCCCAGCCCGAGGCGAGTTGCGAACAAAACGGATACTCGTGGGCGTGCTCGACGATGAAGAAACGCCGCACATTGCGCAGCACCATCAAGACATGCTGATCGACGGTGTAGACATGAAAAAGGTCGTGCTGCATCTGGCCGACGATCTTGCGAAATACCCAGAGATAGCGTCCCAACACCGAGGTCTGGTTCATGAAACGCATGGCATGGGTAATGCCGTCGTGCTGCATCATGATGGTCTTGAAGGTTTCGCGATTGACCGGGTCGGTGCGGAACTTTCCGCCCATCAGCTTGCGCGCATTGAACAGCGCTCTGAGCGTGCGTGCCGACAAACCTTTGGCGCCGACTGTGGTCTGGTAGATCAGAAAAGTCTCCAGAATGGCATGTGGCTCGCGCTGGTATAGATCGTCGCTCGCCACCTCAATCATTCCAGCCTTGTCCGAGAAGCGAGCATTGATCGGTCGCGGAATATGGGTTGAAGGGTTCAGACGTTCCTCGATATTGAGCAGCAGTATCTGGTTGAGCTGGGTGACGGCCTTGGCGGCCCAGTAATAGCGGCGCATCAGTGCTTCGCTGGGCCGAATTTGACCCCCACGGTCGGCACCGAAGGTTTGGGCCACTGCGGTTTGCAAATCGAAGACCAGCCGGTCCTCGCGACGCTGCGCCAGCAGGTGCAGCCGCGCCCGAATCAGCCTCAGCAGCGCTTCATTGTGCTTGATCTGCTGGACTTCGAAGGCGGTCGCCAACCCGCTGCGGGCCAGTGCGTCCCAGTTGGCACCGAAGCCCGCTGCTTTGGCGACCCACAGAATGACCTGCAAATCGCGCAGTCCGCCGGGGGACTCCTTGCAGTTGGGCTCGAGCGCGTAAGGCGTGTCCTCGAATTTGCTATGACGTTGCTGCAATTCGAGGGTCTTGGCGACAAAGAACGCCTGCGGGTTGAGTGCCGAAAAAAACTCATCTTGAAACTGCCCAAACAAGACCTTGCTGCCGGTGATCAGCCGTGCGTCCAACAGGGAAGTCTGGATCGTGACATCGCTCGCAACTTCATCGCAACACTGCGCCACGGTGCGCACACTCGAACCGATCTCCAGCCCGACGTCCCAGCAATTGCCGATGAAGCTCTCAATGCCGGTTTTCAGGTCTTCATCATGCTCGGGTAATTGGTCATCGGGCACCAGCAGCAGGACGTCGACATCGGAGTACGGAAACAGCTCGCGGCGCCCGAAGCCACCCACCGCCACCAAAGCGAAACTGCCGGCAAAGCCGGCTTCCTGCCAGAGCGCTTTCAGCGAGCTGTCGGCGAGCTGGGACAGTGCGCCCAGTGTGGAGCGAACACCGCGTGTGGAAGAGGTTCCACTAGATGCCAGTGAATGCAGCAGCGCAGACTTCTGTTCGCGAAAGTGACTGCGCAGCGCCGCCAAATTGCTCATGTCATGCAGTCGGAGTCAATGGCAAGGGCGCAACAAAAGAAGGCGTTGGCAGGCAGCCGCCGGAGAGGGTCAAGACTTCATAGCCGGTCTCCGTAACCAGTACCGTGTGCTCCCATTGCGCGGACAGCGAACGGTCCTTGGTGACGATGGTCCAGCCGTCGCCGAGTTCCTTGATTTCCCTGCGCCCGGCGTTAAGCATGGGTTCGATGGTGATCGTCATGCCGGCTTTGAGTAGGTCCAGCGTGCCGGGGCGACCGTAGTGCAGAACTTGCGGTTCCTCGTGGAACTTGCGGCCGATGCCGTGACCGCAAAACTCGCGTACCACACTCAAGCCGTGGCCCTCCGCAAAGGTTTGAATGGCGTGACCGATGTCGCCCAGATAGGCACCGGCGCGGACCTTGACGATGCCATGCCACATCGCCTCGAAGGTCAAGGCACACAGGCGCCGGGCGGCCAACGAAACGTCACCGACCATGAACATGCGGCTAGAGTCGCCGTGCCAGCCGTCCTTGATGATGGTGACATCGATGTTGACGATGTCACCTTTCTTCAGCGGCTTGTCGTTCGGTATGCCGTGGCAGACCTGCTGGTTGATCGAGGTGCAGATCGCCTTCGGATACGGGTTGTGGCCTGAGGGCGCGTAGTTCAGCGGTGCCGATATCGCACCCTGGACCTGCGTCGTGTAGTCGTCGGCCAGCTTGTCGAGTTCATTGGTGGTGACGCCGGGCTTCACGAACGGTGTCAGATAGTCAAGCAGTTCAGCCGCCAGGCGGCCCGCCAGGCGCATGCCGGCAATACCGTCTGCGTCTTTGTAGGTGATGGTCATGGATCCGAATTATCCCATCGGGTGCATCGATCGGTAAGGCCACGCCATAGTGGCCGGTAAAATCTTGTGTCATTCCCGTCAGCCCTCCATTCAGACATCCCAACGTGACCCTGTACATCACCCAATTTGAGGGCGGTAGCGCTCTTAGCCCATTCCGAATGCAGCAAGTGCTGCCGAGGCTGCGATCTGTTTACGACAAGATCTCGGGAGTGGATGCAAAGTTTGTGCATCTAGTCAGTACCGACCGAGAGCCGGACTCACTACTGAAAGCGCAATTGGCCGCGTTGCTGACCTATGGCGAAGCGCATGAGTGGTCTGTCGATGGCCAACTGATTGTGGTGACACCGCGTTTTGGCACGGTATCGCCCTGGGCTTCCAAGGCCACCGATATTGCCCATAATTGTGGGCTTTCGGTGCGACGGGTGGAGCGGGTGCTTGAATATCGCGTCTCCGTCAAGAGGGGGTTGCTGGGCGAGGCAGAACTTTCCGGTGCGCAACTGGCGAGGATTGGAATGCTGTTGCATGACCGCATGACCGAGAGCGTGATGTTCGATCGCACTTCTGCACTTGGCTTGTTCACCGAATTGCAAGCTGCGCCGCTGGCGCATGTGGACGTTTTGCAGGGTGGCAAGACATCGCTGCTGCAGGCCAACGTAGAGTTTGGTCTGGCGCTGGCCGATGACGAAATCGACTACCTGGTGCAGGCCTTCACACAGTTGCAACGCAACCCTACCGATGTGGAGTTGATGATGTTTGCGCAGGCCAACAGCGAGCACTGCCGGCACAAGATATTCAATGCCGATTTCACGATTGACGGTGTGCCGCAGGAGCGCAGTATGTTCGGCATGATCCGTCATACGCACCAGCTGAACCCGCAGCACATGCTGGTCGCGTACTCAGATAACGCGTCGGTGATGGAGGGAGGGCAGGTGGAGCGCTTTGCCGCTCCGGTCGCGACTGCTGCGGGCGTCAAAGGCGGGGGCCTTTATGAACGACAGGATGCCATACATCATGTCTTGATGAAGGTCGAAACCCACAACCACCCGACGGCAATCTCTCCGTTCCCGGGTGCCTCCACCGGCGCCGGTGGCGAGATCCGCGACGAAGGCGCCACGGGTCGCGGCTCCAAACCGAAAGCTGGTTTGACCGGCTTCACCGTCTCCCAAATTAATTGGGGTCAGACTCCAATTCATTCGGACTACGGCAAACCGGATCACATTGCCAGCCCCTTGCAGATCATGCTGGAAGGTCCGCTCGGCGGTGCCGCCTTCAACAACGAATTTGGTCGCCCCAATCTGCTCGGTTACTTCCGTGAATACGAACAGAGCCTGCACTACTCGGTAACCGATGAGACGGGTGAGGCTACCAGCTTGCAGGAGCAGCGCGGCTACCACAAGCCGATCATGATCGCCGGTGGCCTGGGCGTGATTGACGCCAGCCAGACGCACAAGATCGAGTTTCCGGCCGGCAGCTTGCTGATCCAGTTGGGTGGTCCGGGCATGCGTATCGGCATGGGCGGCAGTGCCGCCAGTTCGATGGCAAGCGGTGCCAACGCTGCTGCGCTCGATTTCGATTCGGTGCAGCGCGGCAATCCCGAGATTCAGCGGCGCGCACAGGAAGTCATCAACCAGTGCTGGCTGCTCGGGCAGGGTAGCGACGGGCAGGGAGGCAACCCGATTCTGGCGATTCACGACGTCGGCGCCGGTGGTCTCTCCAACGCGTTCCCCGAACTCACCAACGACGCAGGGCGTGGTGCAGTTTTTGATCTGCATGCCGTTCCATTGGAAGAGTCTGGCATGGCGCCCAAGGAAATCTGGTGCAATGAGAGCCAGGAGCGCTACGTGCTGGCGATTGCGCCCGAATCGCTTGCAATGTTCCAGGCGCTGTGCGAACGCGAGCGTTGCCCGTTTGCTGTCGTCGGGGTCGCCACCGAAGAACGAGATCTTGTGGTGACCGATGACCAGCCGAGCGTGGGGGCCCCAGTCCACATGCCGATCAACGTGCTGCTGGGGAAACCACCCAAGATGCAGCGCGACGTTACGAGCGTGCACAGGCGTTTTGCTCCGATCGAGCTGACCGGCATCGATTTGCGCCAAGCTTGCATTGACGTTTTGGCCCACCCGACCGTGGCATCGAAACGTTTTCTGATCACGATTGGCGACCGCACGGTCGGTGGTTTGACACATCGCGATCAGATGGTCGGTCCCTGGCAGGTGCCGGTGGCCGATTGCGCTGTCACGCTGGCCGACTTCAAGGCTTTCGCTGGCGAAGCCATGAGCATGGGCGAGCGCACGCCGCTGGCGACCGTCAATGCACCGGCCTCGGGCCGCATGGCTGTGGCCGAGGCCATTACCAATTTGCTGGCTGCGCCGATCGAGCTATCAAGAGTCAAGCTGTCGGCCAACTGGATGGCCGCTTGCGGTGAACCCGGCGAAGATGCGGCGCTCTATGCCACCGTGAAAGCGGTAGCGCTGGATTTGTGTCCGGCGCTAGGGATATCGATCCCGGTCGGCAAGGATTCGTTGTCGATGCGAACGCAATGGCAGAACGACCAAGGCTTTAAGAAAATCACTTCACCAGTGTCCCTGATTGTGAGCGCCTTCGCCGCCCTGGCCGATGTGCGCGGTACGCTGACGCCACAGCTTGATGCGAGAGAAGACACGACCCTCGTGCTGATCGACCTGGGTCGCAGCCGCAACCGTATGGGCGGCAGCATTCTGGCGCAGACTCAGGGCCAGTTGGGCGATGTGGTGCCTGATCTGGACGAGCCACGAGACCTAGTCAATCTGGTCAAGGCTGTCAATGCCCTGCGGACTCGGGCGCTGATTCTGGCCTATCACGACCGCAGCGATGGCGGCCTGTTTGCCACCGTCTGCGAGATGGCGTTTGCCGGTCGCGTGGGCGTGTCGCTCAATGTCGATCTGCTGGTGACCGAAGGCGACGGCATCAGCGACAGCCGGGCCGACGTGGGTGACAGCAAGAACTGGTCGGCCCAGGTCGGCGCACGTCGCGAAGAATTGACCCTGAAAGCCCTGTTCACCGAAGAATTGGGCGTGGTGCTGCAGATTCGCACTGCGCAGCGCAGCGAAGTGATGCAGGTCTTGCGCGAGCATGGCTTGAGCAAATACAGCCATGAGATCGGCAAGACCAGGCCACATGACGGGCCGATGGCAAATGGTGTTGGCGAGCTCCAGATCTGGCGTGATGCCAAGGCCGTGTTCAGCGCCAAATTGCAGGACCTGCATCAGGTCTGGGACGGCACCAACTGGAATATTTGCAGACTGCGTGACAACCCCGCCACCGCCGACGCCGAGCACGCCGCCGCCGGTGATCCGCTGGACCCGGGTCTGCACATCCATATGTCAGCGCCTCAAGCGCAGACTCCGGCACTGATGCTGACCCGCCCCAAGGTCGCGGTGCTGCGCGAGCAGGGCATTAACTCGCATGTCGAGATGGCATACGCGTTTTCAGAAGCGGGTTTCGATGCCTTCGACGTGCACATGACCGACTTGCAGAGTGGTCGCGTCCATCTGTCTGACTTCAAGGGTATCGCGGCCTGTGGTGGCTTCAGCTACGGCGACACGCTGGGCGCCGGTATTGGCTGGGCACGCTCGATCACTTTTAACGGCGCCCTTGCTGATCAGTTCAAGTCCTTTTTTGCCAGAGGCGACAGCTTCGGTCTGGGTGTCTGCAATGGATGCCAGATGTTTGCCGAATTGGCCGACATCATCCCAGGCGCACAGCACTGGCCGCGCTTCACGACCAATCAGAGCGAACGCTTCGAGGCACGCCTTTCCATGGTCGAAGTGCTCGATTCGCCTTCGCTGTTTTTCGCGGGTATGGCCGGTAGCCGTCTGCCGATAGCGGTGGCGCACGGTGAGGGTTTTGCCAACTTCAAATACCGGGGCAATGCACAGAAGGCGATTGCGGCCATGCGTTTTACCGACAACCATGGCGTGGTCACCGAAGCCTACCCCTTCAATCCGAACGGCAGCGCGAGTGGCCTGACGGCGGTGACGACGGCCGATGGGCGCTTCACCGCGATGATGCCTCACCCCGAGCGCGTGTTCCGCAACATCCAGATGAGCTGGACCAATCTGAATCGCGATCAGCACAGCCCCTGGATGCAGCTGTGGCACAACGCCAGGCGCTGGGTCGGGTGAGTGGTTCAGGAGTTGGCGCGCAGGAACTTGCCGATTTCTTCCAAGGCCTCGCGGCCCTCCGGCAACTCCGGGTGATAGATTTGCCAGACATGGACCACGTGAGTCCAAGTCTGTAGCGTCACCGGGGAGCCCGCAGCGATGGCCTTGTTGACGTAGCGCCGACTGTCGTCACGCAGCATCTCCGCTTCGCTGGCATGTACCAGTAGCGGCGGCAGGTTTGAGAGATCACCAAACACCGGCGAAGCGATCGGGTCGCAGGGCCGCAGACGGGTTAGCAACCAGGTACCCCATAACAATAGCGTCCGCGGTACTTTGATCAGCGATTTGAACATGGGTCCCAGCATCGGGTCGGTGGCGAAATTGTTTTTCAGACTCGGAGCGCCAAGGGTGAAATCGGTTTGCGGCGATAGGGCAACGGCGGCGTCGGGCGCGCGCAAGCCCTGGTCACGGACCCAGGCGATCAAGGACAGTGTCAGGTTACCACCGGCGGAATCTCCCGCCACAAAAACAGCACTGGCCGGTGCTGTTCCGTCGGGGCCGTTGTCCAGCAGCCAGCGGTAGGCACTGCGGCTGTCTTCAATGCCGGCCATGCGCGGGTGTTCCGGCATCAGGCGGTAGTCGATGGACAAGACAGCGGCGTTGGCGAGTTCGGAAAACTTGGAGGTCAATCGCCTATGACTTTTCGGACTGCCCATGCTGAAGGCACCGCCATGAATGTAGAGCAGGCGCCGGCGGCTGTCGACATTGGGTGCCTGAACCCATTCGGCCGCCACCCCGCCAGCGTCGACCGCTGTGAATAGTGTGCTCGTTTCGGTGAGCGGGAATACGTTATCCAGGTAGTTTCGCAGCAGTGCAATATGCTGTCTGAGTGGCGTTCGATCGAGGATTTCGGCAATGCTGCCGAGAGAGGCCACGACGGCCTTGAACTCCTCGCTGGGCGCCTTGCCGATGTTGTGACTTTGCCCCAGTGGCCGGTCGAAGGCGCTCAGGTCCGGTCCACGCAGATAGAAAACATCGACCAGCCAGATCAGCGCGACCAGGGCCAGAAGGCACAGAAGTATTTCAGTCATTTCTTGATTTCCTTTACTGGCTTGCGCTTGGCTGCAGCACCGAATTCCTGACTCTGCCAAGGACATGCATTTCGCACGCCTTGCAATCGAAACGAAGCGTCAGTCTGTCTCTGCCATTGACCAGTTGCAGGGGTTCGGCTTTGATCATGCCTTGGACACCGGTGACGCCTTTGGCTTGCCTGGGACACAGACTCAGGGAATAACGCACACAATGTTTGGTAATCATCAGGCTGACTTCGCCCGATTCGCGCAGCGCTTCAAAAGCGGGTGCTATCACCTTGACGCCGTGCCTGGCATAAAAGGCATGTGCTTGACGGTTCAGTACATTGGCCAGGTATGTGAGGCTGTCCTGCGGGTAGGGTGCCGCTGGCTCGATCACGTGGCGACGCTGCAGGCGGACAAAGGCTTGGGAGCGCGCTGCTTCAAGCGCTTGCACCGCTTGGCGCCGCAAAGGGTTGAGTACCGAAGTCGGCACGAACCACCGCTGTGAAAGTTGCAGTTGCAGATCGAGCAATGAAAAGATGGTGTTGCCCATTTTTCCGAGATGTTCGCGAAGGCTGCTTCGGTTGGCGTCGGCGTCCTGGGCCAACTGGCGCTGCGACCCTGCGAGCGCCACCTGTGATGTGGCGCTATGACCGTCTTCATCGGTCAGTGTCAGCGCCAATCCATAGTCGCTGTCGCTCAATTGCGCCCAGACGCCGATACGCCGGTCGGCGGATTTTTTTTCCAGCACGCGCACCCAATCGACATCTCGATTGCGATTGACTTCGGTGCCCTTGCGCAGGTCTTGCAGGTTGCTCATTGCATCCTTCGGGAACAAGCGCCAGCGCTTGCCCAAAGGCTCGGCCCGGTTGATGGCCAGGCCGATCAGTTCCCTTTGCAGACTGTAGTAACACAGACCGTCGCCGTTATGCAACAAGGTGTCGGGCGAGAGTGTTTCGATTTCGATCCAATTGGTGCCAAGCTGGGTCACATGACCGATCGCCTGGCCCGGGTTCTTGGGCGTGTCCAAAGCGGCGATGTCGGCTTGGCGGCCCGGCACAAAGTAGTCGGTGAACTCGCGGTTGAAGTTCTGCTTCGGGTCGGGCTCAAAGCTGAAACTGGTGCTGCCGCTGGACGCCTTTGCCAGCGGCAGGGCCGAGTGCTGGCGCTCTTCGATCAGCGCATCAAGCAGCTTGCGGTAATGGGCGGTGATGTTCTTCACATAGCCCATGTCCTTGTAACGCCCTTCGATCTTGAAGCTGCGGATGCCGGCATCGACCAAAGCCGCCAGCTGACTGCTCTGGTTGTTGTCCTTCATCGACAGCACGTGCTTGTCATGCGCGACGAAGCGACCCTTGTCGTCGATCACCTGATAGGGCAGGCGGCAGGCCTGGCTACACTCACCGCGGTTCGCGCTGCGACCGCTTTGCGCCTGGCTGATGTAGCACTGGCCGCTGTAGGCCACACACAGGGCACCATGCACAAAGAATTCGAGCGTGCAATCAGTCAGCTCGCGCACAGCCCTGATTTGCTGCAACGTCAATTCTCTCGCCAACACGATTTGCGACAGCCCGACGTCCTGCAGAAAGCGGGCTTTCTCGGGTGTGCGGATATCGCACTGGGTGCTGGCATGCAATTGGATCGGTGGTAAATCGATTTCGAGCAGGCCCATGTCCTGGATGATCAGCGCATCGACGCCAGCCTCGAAAAACTGCCACGCCAGTCGACGCGCCGACTCCATCTCGTCGTCACGCAAAATGGTGTTCAGTGTCGCAAAGACGCGGCTGTTGAAGCGGTGCGCATGTCGCACCAGGCGCTCCATATCCTGCACACTGTTGTCGGCGCCGCAGCGCGCCCCGAAGGTCGGGCCGCCAATATAGACCGCATCGGCACCGTGATTGATGGCTTCGATCCCAATGTCGGCGTCGCGCGCCGGTGACAGTAGTTCGAGATGATGGTCTAACGATGACATGCTTGCGATTATCCGCGGCCTGATCGGTTATCGTCGCGCCATGAAAGTCAAATTATCTGCGGCCGCAACACCCCGCTATGAAGCGGTGGACGCCCTGCGCGGCATTGCCATGATCTGGATGACGCTGTTTCACTTCAGTTTCGACCTGAACCAGTTTGGCTACATCCAGCAGGATTTTTATCATGCCCCGCTCTGGACCTGGCAGCGAACCTTGATCGTCAGTCTGTTTCTCATTTGTGCCGGCATCGGTCAGGCGATCGCGTTGCAGCAAGGGCAGAACTGGTCGCGCTTCTGGCGTCGTTGGTTGCAAGTGTTCGGCTGTGCCCTGCTGGTGACCGTCGGCTCCTGGTGGATGTATCCGCAAAGCTTTATCTACTTCGGCGTGCTGCACGGCATGGCCGCGCTGCTGATCATCGTGCGCCTGACGGCGCAATGGGGAGTCTGGCTATGGGTGCTGGGTGCAATCGCTATCGCCGCCAAATTTATTGGTGCCTATGTATTGGGGAGCGAGCTACTGGCTCCGCTGGCGGACGTATTCAACTCACCGGTACTGAACTGGCTGGGTCTGATTACGCGCTTGCCCGTGACCGAAGACTATGTGCCGCTGCTGCCGTGGCTGGGTCTGGTCTGGTGGGGCGCGGCGATCGGGCAATGGCTGGTCGGCCGCGGTACCAGATACCTGTCGCGGCCACTGCCCGCGGCGCTGCGGCCAGTGGCAGCCCTCGGGCGCTGGAGTCTGTCCTATTACATGTTGCATCAACCGGTGCTGATTGGCGCGTTGATGGCGCTGAGCTGGTGGTTGGGAAGGTAAGCGGAGTCGTCATTGCGGGCTCCGACCCGCAATCCAGGGTATGCTTGTCACTGGATGCCGGATCAGGTCCGGCATGACGAACTACCGGCCTATTCGACTTTTGCCGCGGCCCGCAGCTCTTCCTGGTACTTGCCCATTTTTTGTTGCAGCAATTGCTGGGCAATCTGCGGTTTGACGTCGTCGAACTTGGGCAGTTGGGCATCGCGAACGTCGTCAAGCCGGATGATGTGGTAGCCGAACTGGGTCTTGACCGGCGTCTCGGTCATCTTGCCCTTGGCGAGCTTGGTCAGTGCTTCCGAGAATTCGGCGACGTAGTTGCCCGGATTGGCCCAGTCAAGATCGCCACCCTTGGCGGCCGAGCCCGGATCCTTGGAAGATTTCTTGGCGATTTCCTCAAACTTGCCGCCCTTCTTGATCTGGGCAATGATGGCCTTGGCCTGGTCTTCCTTCTCGACCAGAATGTGACGGGCGTGGTATTCTTTGCCGCTGTTGGCGGCTGCGAATTTGTCGTACTCGGCCTTGATCTCGGCGTCGCTGACCGGATTGGCCTTCTGGTGATTTCCAAATAGCTCGCGGATCAAAATGGTCTGGCGCGCCAGCTCCATCTGAACCTTGAAGTCCTCGGTCGCATCAATGCCCTGTTTCTGGGCTTCCTGGATGAAAATCTCGCGGGCGATCACTTCATCCTTGATCTGTGCCTGCATCTCCGGTGTGACGGGGCGGCCAGTGCGCGAAATCTGTTGCGCCAGAGCGTCCATACGCGAGGTCGGAACCGCTTTGCCATTAACGATGGCCACGTTTTGTGCCGATGCCAAGGGCGCTGCCGTGCCAAGCACAACGATGGTCGCAAGGGCAGAGATCAATTTCAATTTCATTCGTTAGTCCTGGATATCAAGTGAGGGCTTTTCAGCTTCAATCGGAGTTCAAACTGAGGGGGGTCGAGCTTCAATCGCCAGCGCATGCAAGCCCTGGTCCATGAAATCTTGGAGCGCATCATACACAAGGCGGTGCCGCAGGACGGCCGGCAGTCCGGTAAAACTATGTGAAGTAATCCGGATCCGGAAATGAGTGCCAAAACCGCTGCCGTTGGCGCCGGCGTGACCCTGATGAAGAAAACTCTCATCGATCACGTCCAGCGAGGTGGGTTGCAGCCGCTCGCGCAAACGCTGCTCTATGCTCTGTGTAGTCGGCGCCGACGCGCTAGAGTTGGCCTTCGTCATGGGGTCAACTGCTTGGTTGATCGGACTTGAGGTAGCGCGCAATATAGAAACCCTGACCGACGATGAAGGCCAGCGGGAAGATGTAACCCCAGAGCTTGAAATTGACCCAAGCTTCGGTGCTGTAGTACGTAGCCACATAGGCGTTGATCAGTGACATGAAAGCACTGTAGGCAACCCAGACCAGGTTGAGCCGCATCCACACCGCATCTGGCAAATCGAGCTGGCTGCCCAGCATGATCTTGAGGAAATTCTTCTTGTAGACCCAGACCGCTACCGCCAGGGCCAGCGCCGTTGCGGCATAGAGCACGGTCGGCTTCCACTTGATGAAGCGCTCGTCGTGCAATGCCAGTGTCAGGCTGCCAAACACAAGTATCAGGGCCAGTGTGATCTTGTGCATCATCTGCAGCTTGCGGTCCAGCGCATAGATCAAACCCATCTGACACAAGGTCGCAATCATCAGCACGCCGGTGCCGATGTAGATGTCGTATGCCTTGTAGCTGACGAAAAAGAGCAGGATCGGAAAGAAGTCGATCAGTATTTTCATTTGGGGCTGAAGTTTAACGATGCCGAATTCATGCAGTAGCGCAGACCAGTGGGTGCTGGCCCATCCTCAAACACATGCCCCAGGTGGGCGCCGCAATCTGCGCAAAGCACTTCGGTACGTTTCATCCAGAGCGAATTATCCACTTTGGTGGCGAGCGTCGCCTCGTCGATCGGCTCGGTATAGCTGGGCCAACCGCAGCCCGAATCGAACTTGGCGTCCGAATCGAAAAGCGGCTTGTCGCAGCAAATGCAGCGATAAATCCCTGCTGCTTTGTTGGTTTCCAACTTGCCGCTGAACGGACGCTCGGTCGCGGCGCGCCGTGTCACCTCAAAGGCCAGTGGTTCGGCACCTTTGGCCTTCAAATGTGCCTTCCACTCGGCTTCGGTTTTTTCAATTTTGTATGTCATGCGATTGCTTCAGGAACTGCAACTGATTTCGATGCTCTGCGCCCAGTCCGGCGGGAATTGCGCGTAGGCTTCAAATCCAGGATGCTCTTGACACGGGGTTTCGAGTACAGCCAGCAGGCTTGCGATTTCGGAGAAGTCCTTCATTTTCGCCTGCCGGATCGCATTTTCGGCCAGATGATTACGCAGCACAAACTTCGGATTGGTCTTGAGCATCATATCGGCGTCAGGACGAGCTGGGTCATCCGCACCGTTTCCGGTGTAGCGCAACCACCAGGCGTCGAAGGCGCTCGAGTCCAGAAACAGTTCCCGCGCTGCCCGGTTGCTGCCTTCTGCCACAGCGTGGCTCAGGCGGCGCCAGAAGATGGCGTAGTCCACTCGCTCTTTGGCCAGCAAATGCAGCAGGTCTTCGATCAGGGCGCGCTCGTCCTTCGATGTGCCAACTTCGGCATCGGCGAGGCCGAGCTTGCTGCGCATGCGACTTTCAAACCGTTGCGGGAACACGGTCTTGAATGGCTCCAGCGCCTGCAGGGCCAGCTCCTGCTCTTCGATCAGGGGCAGCAGTGCCTGGGCCAGGCAATACAGGTTCCAGTAGGCGATCTGGGGTTGCTTGTTGAAAGCGTAACGGCCCTGGTTGTCGGAGTGGTTGCAGACATGGCCGGGATCAAAGGCATCCAGAAACTGAAACGGGCCATAGTCGATAGTCAGGCCCAGAATGCTCATGTTGTCGGTGTTCATGACGCCGTGACAAAAGCCCACGGCTTGCCACTGGGCGACCATGTCGGCAGTGCGTTCGCTGACCGCCTCCAGCAGCGCCGCATAGCGATTGCCGCCATATTTCTCGCTGGTGCGGCACGCCGGATAATGGCGCGCTATTACCGCATCTGCAAGCAGCCTGAGCTGTGCCAGCTGACCGCGATGCGAGAAGTGTTCAAAATGACCAAAACGTACAAAGCTCGGAGCCACCCTTGTCACTACCGCTGCCGTTTCGATGGCCTCGCGGTAAACCGGTGCGTCCGAGCCGGTGACGCACAGCGCCCGTGTGCTGGGAATCCCGAGTCCGTGCATGGCCTCGCTGCAAAGGAACTCGCGGATACTCGAGCGTAGTACCGCCCTGCCATCGGCCATGCGCGAGTAGGGCGTCAATCCGGCGCCTTTGAGCTGCAGCTCCAGCCCGCTTGCGGTTTCGCCCAGCAGAATGGCACGACCGTCGCCCAATTGGCCGGCCCAGACACCGAACTGATGACCACTGTAAACACTGGCCAGCGGCTGGGCGCCAGCAATGTGGCGGTTGCCACTGAGCGCTTGCAGCAATTCTTCAGACGACAGCCAGGATTCGTCCAGACCGAGTTCACGCGCCACGGCACGACTGCTGCCAACCCAGTAGGGCGCGGTTAGCGCTTGGGGGGATACCCGGGTGTAGAAATCTTCGCCGAGCTGGCTGAAGCTGTTGCGCCAGCTGAACCCCAGATCAAGCTCGCGTTGGTGTTCGGTCGTCATGCTCATGGCCTGATTGTCCCGCGAGTGCGCCACACCCAGGGTCCGCAGGGTTATCCCGGAATCGCAGTAACATCCGCCTGCCGTCTAAATCTACCAATTTGAGGAGTCTGTACATGCTTGGTTTGATGCAAAACCACCAGTTGCTAATCTCGACCTTGATCGAGTTTGCCGAGCGCCATCATGGCGAAGGCGAAATTGTCTCGCGTCGGGTCGAGGGCGATATTCACCGCTACACCTACAAGGATGTCGCGACCCGCTCGCGCCAGGTCGCCAATGCGCTGGATGGTTTGAAGCTGCAATTCAGCGACCGGGTCGCGACCCTGGCCTGGAACGGCTATCGCCATCTGGAACTGTACTTTGGTGTCAGTGGATCCGGCCGTGTGCTGCACACGCTCAACCCGCGCCTGCATCCGGACCAGGTCGCCTGGATTGCCAACCATGCCGAAGATACGGTGCTGTGTTTCGACATGAGTTTTTTGCCCATCGTCAAAGCGGTTCATGGCCGCTGCACCACGATCAAACATTATGTGGCGCTATGCGACGCAGACAAGCTGCCTGCCGACACCGGTATTCCTGGTCTGCTCAGCTACGAGTCTTGGATTGGCGAGCAGTCAAGCAAGTACCAGTGGCCCTCATTCGATGAGAATTCCGCCTCCAGCATGTGCTACACCAGCGGCACCACCGGCAATCCGAAAGCCGCGCTGTACAGTCATCGCTCAACCATGCTGCATGCATTTGCAGTGGCGTTGCCCGACTCCCTGAGTTTGAGTGCGCGTGAATGCATTCTGCCGGTGGTTCCCATGTTTCACGTCAATGCCTGGGGCCTGCCTTATTCCGCGGCCATGACCGGTGCCAAGCTGGTTTTTCCCGGGCCAGCCATGGATGGCAAGTCGATTTTTGATTTGATTGAAAGTGAAAAGGTGTCGTGCGCCGCGGGTGTGCCAACGATCTGGCAGATGATGCTAAGTTATATGCAGAGCAACAAGTTGCGCTTCAGCACCCTCAAGCGCACGGTGATCGGCGGCTCGGCCTGTCCGCCGGCCATGATCACGGCCTTCAATGATGACTATGGTATTGAGGTCATCCATGCCTGGGGCATGACGGAAATGTCACCGCTTGGCACCTCATGCATATTGAAGAACAAACACCTGTCCATGAACTCCGAGGAAAAGATGAAGGTCAGGCTCAAGCAGGGGCGTGGCATCTTTGGCGTCGACATGAAGATTGTTGACGGCAAGGGCGACGAGCTGCCCTGGGACGGCAAGGCCTATGGCGATCTGCTGGTCAAGGGGCCGTGGATCATCAGCGAGTATTTCAAGGGCGAGGGCGGTTCACCGCTGGTCGATGGCTGGTTCCCGACGGGCGATGTGGCCACCATTGATGCCGACGGCTATATGCAGATCACAGACCGCAGCAAGGATGTCATCAAGTCAGGCGGCGAATGGATCAGTTCCATCGACGTTGAGAATATTGCCATGGCGCACCCGGCGGTAGCCATGGCCGCCTGCATCGGCATGAAGCATCCGAAATGGGACGAGCGTCCCATTATTGCGGTGGTCAAGAAGCCTGGTGCCGAGGTGTCGCGCGAGGAACTCATCGCGTTCTATGAGGGCAAGACTGCCAAGTGGCAGATTCCGGACGATGTCGTGTTTGTTGACGCGATACCGCTTGGGGCGACCGGCAAGATGCAGAAGTCCAAGCTACGCGACCTACTCAAGGACTACAAGTTGCCTGGCGCCTGATGCTTGATGCCTGAAGCCGGACCCCAGCGCGGCAGCGCCCTATCCCTCTGTCAGTTGGGAGACTGACTCTAGGGAAAGCCCTCGTGGTGCCAGGTTCGCATCCTTGTAAGCTGCGAGGGTTTAGATGAACTAAAAAATTGGAGATGACGATGAAATTGACTTCGAAGATTGTGGCGGTCGCGGTGACCCTGGTTTATGTCAACAGTGCCTTCGCTCAGAAGGGTGAAACGGTCAAGATTGCCTTCATGGATCCGCTATCGGGTCCATTTGCGAACGTCGGACAGAACCAGCTCAAGAGCTGGCAGTTTGCTGCCGAATACCTGAGCGGTGCCAAGAACCCGGCAGGCGTGAAATTTGTGGTGACCGGCTTTGATAACAAGGGTTCGCCGCAGGAGAGCCTCAATACCCTCAAAGCGGCCGTGGATCAGGGCTTTCGCTATATCACGCAGGGCAATGGTTCGGGCGCAGCGCTGGCGCTTTCTGACGCTGTGGCCAAACACAACGAACGCAACCCCGGCAAGGAAGTCGTGTACCTTAATTACGCCGCAGTCGACCCCTCATTGACGAACGAGAAATGCGATTACTGGCATTTCCGTCTGGACGCTGATACGACGATGAAGATGGAGGCCTTGACGACCTTCATGAAGGAACAGCCCAAGGTCAAGAAGGTGTATCTGATCAACCAGAACTATTCGCACGGGCATCAGGTCGCCAAGTACTTCAAGGAGGGCATGGCCAACAAGCGCCCGGATGTGCAAATTGTGGGTGAGGACCTGCACCCGATTGGGCAGGTCAAGGATTTCTCGCCTTATGTAGCCAAGATCAAGCAGTCCGGTGCAGACGCTATCGTCACCGGAAACTGGGGCACCGACCTGACTTTGTTGGTCAAGGCGCTCAACGACGCCGGCCTCAAGTTACCCATGTACACCTATTATGCCCAAGTCACGGGGACACCTACGGCACTGGCCGCCGGAGGTGACAGCGAGGTCTACATCATTGCGTACGGTCACTCCAATCACACCGGCGAAATCGCGACGATGGCGGAAGAGTTCAAGAAGAAATTTAATGACGACTATTACACCCTGGCCACTTATAACGGCATCAACTTGATGGCGGCGGCGATGGCCAAGGCGAAGTCCGTCGATCCGGTCAAGGTAGCGGCCGCCATGGAGGGCCTGACGGTCAAGAGTTTTGCCGGCGATGTCACCATGCGAAAGAGCGATCACCAGTTACAGCAGACCATGTTTGTGACCAAATGGCAAAAGGCCGACAAGAAATATCCGTACAGCATCGAGAACACCGGCTACACGACGGTATCGGTGAAACAGATGGACCCTTACGTTGCCAGTACGCCCACAAGTTGCCAGATGAAACGTCCCGGCTGAGGTCTCTTGGGCGAAGTGTCGCATGGGTGATTCTGCGCACTGGAAACACCTCGGCGCTCAGTGCACAATCATTGGTGCGCCGGGTGGTTTGGAACGAATTACAAGTAGGAGATCAATATGAAGTTTTCAGTCGGAGCTGTGGCACTTTCAGCGGCAGTATTGTGCGTTGGTAACGCTTGGGCCCAAAAAGGGGAAAACGTCAAGATCGCGATGCTGGAAGGCTTGTCGGGACCGATGGCCAACGTCGGGCAGAACCAGCTCAAGAACTGGCAATTTCTGGCCCAACGCATGAACGGCGCCAAGAACGTGGCAGGCGTCAATTTTGAGATTGTCGGCATGGACAGCAAGGGTTCGCCGCAGGAGGTATTGAACGTCTTAAAGGCGGCTGTCGATCAGGGTTTTCGATACGTCGTGCAGGGCAACGGTTCTGGAGCGGCACTGGCACTGGCGGATGCCATTGAAAAGCACAATTCGCGCAATCCCGGCAAGGAAGTTGTTTATCTCAATTACTCGGCGGTAGATCCGTCCATGACCAACGAAAAATGCAGCTACGCCCATTTCCGCCTCGATGCTGACACGTCGATGAAGATGGAGGCGCTGACCAGCTTCATGAAGGATCAGCCCAAGGTCAAGAAGGTCTATCTGATCAACCAGAACTACTCGCATGGGCATCAGGTCGCCAAGTATTTCAAGGAAGGTCTGGCCCGCAAGCGTCCGGACGCGACGATTGCCGGTGAGGACCTGCATCCGATCGGGCAGGTGAAGGATTTCTCGCCTTATGTGGCCAAGATCAAGCAGTCCGGCGCCGACACCATCGTGACCGGCAATTGGGGTCAGGATATGACGCTGCTGGTCAAGGCACTCAATGAGGCGGGTTTGAAGCTGCCAATCTACGCCTACTATGCCGGCGTTTCCGGCACGCCGACGGCGCTGGCCGCGGGCGGTGACGTTGAGGTCTATCAGATTGCCTACAACCACTCCAATTACCCGGGCGAATTGGGCGCCATCATGAACGAGTTCCAGAAAAAGTTTGGCGAGGACTTCTATACATTTTCAATCTACAACGGGCTCATTCTTTTGTCGGAGGCGATGGCCAAAGCCAAATCAACCGATCCGATGAAGGTCGCCGCCGCCATGGAGGGGCTGAAGTTCAAGGGCTTCAACGGCGAATCCGAGATGCGAAAATCGGATCACCAATTGCAGCAGGGACTGTATATTTCGAAATGGCAAAAGGTCGACAAGAAGTATCCCTATAGCGTCGAGAACACAGGTTATACCTTTGCCCCTGTGAAGTACATTGAGGCCTACGTGGCGAGCACACCCACCAGTTGTCAGATGAAGCGCCCAGGCTGAATGCAGTCTGACTGAACGCCGGGTGACATGGTCGCTGCCCGGCGTTTGTTTTTTTGCAACTTTGCGAGTGCTTGATGGAGTTTTACACCATTTCCCTGCTCAACGGGGTCAGCTACGGCCTGCTGTTGTTCATGCTGAGTTCGGGGTTGACCTTGATCTTCAGCATGATGGGGGTTCTCAATTTTGCCCATGCGTCGTTCTACATGCTGGGCGCCTATTTCGCCTACACCGTCACCGCTGCCGTGGGTTTCTGGCCGGCCTTGCTGCTGGCGCCGCTGCTGGTCGGGCTGCTGGGTGCCGGGTTCGAGAGGTACTTCCTGCGTCGGGTCCACAAATTCGGTCATGTGCCGGAGCTGTTGATCACCTTCGGACTGAGTTACGTGATTCTGGAACTGGTGCAGCTGGTGTGGGGGCGCAGCTCGGTGGACTATCGGGTGCCGCAGGCACTTGACGGCCCGCTGTTCACGCTGTTCGGCACACAGTTTCCGATGTACCGCGCCTTCATGATGGCGGTCGCTCTGTTGATGCTGCTGTCGCTCTGGTTGATGCTGACACGCACACGCATCGGCCTGGTGATTCAGGCGGCGCTGGCGCATCCCGACATGGTGGAAGCATTGGGCCACAACGTGCCACGCGTCTTCATGCTGGTTTTCGGCGGCGGCTGTGCGCTGGCTGGCCTGGCGGGCGTGATTGGTGGCAATGCCTTTGTGACCGAGCCGAGCATGGCGTTTTCCGTTGGCGGGGTTATTTTTGTGGTGGTGGTGGTAGGTGGCATGGGCTCTCTGGCAGGTGCTTTTCTCGCATCCTTGCTGATCGGGATCTTGCAGACCTTTGCCGTCGCCATCGATGCATCGGTGCTGTCGGCGCTGCAGGCGCTGGGCGTCGCGCTGACGCCTCAGGCTTTCGGCTACCCCCTGCTCAAACTCAAGCTCAGTCAGGTGGCGCCGATTTTGCCCTACCTGTTCCTGGTGCTGATTCTGATCTTCCGGCCCAAAGGTCTTCTTGGCACGAGGGAAGGCTAAGGGTATGAGTGTCCAGGTCTATGAATTCAAGCCTCTGAACGTCGGGCGCGCCCTGATCTGGTCGCTGTTTGCGCTGGTCCTGTTGGCCGCACCCCTGGTATTCAAGAGCAGCCTGAGCCACACCATGCTCAGTCAAATGGGCATCGCCATCATCGTTTGCCTGAGCTACAACATTTTGCTCGGGCAGGGTGGCATGCTGAGCTTCGGGCACGCCGTCTATTCCGGCATGGGCTCATTTCTGGCCATTCACACACTCAATCTGGTGACCGGCGGTTTGCCTTTGCCAGTCAGTCTGATTCCGGTTGTTGGCGGCCTGGCCAGCATGCTGGTCGCGATTCTGTTGGGTTGGGTCACGACCAAGAAGGCAGCGACGCCGTTTGCCATGATTACCATGGGCATTGGCGAACTGGTGTGGGCGATGTCGTTGATGTTTCCCGAGTTCTTTGGCGGTGAGGGTGGTGTCTCAGGCAATCGAGTGACTGGCCTCAAGACCTTCGGTATCACCTATGGCCCCCAGATTCAGTTGTATTACTTGATCGCTGTCTACACTTTTGTCTGCACCGCCCTGATGTTTGCCTTCACCCGTACACCACTGGGCCGCATGCTCAACGCTGTACGGGACAACCCGGAGCGCGTCGAGTTTGTCGGCTACGACACTCAGAAAGTGCGTTACATCGCGTTCATTGTGGCGGCTTTTTTTGCCGGAATTTCTGGTGGTCTGGCGGCCCTTAATTTCGAGATCGTGACCTCGGAGGTGGTGAGCGGCTACCGCTCGGGTGCTTACCTGTTGTTCACTTTCCTGGGCGGCGCAACCTTCTTTTTTGGTCCCATCATCGGTGCTGTTCTGATGGTGCTTGCATTCGTGCTGCTCTCGGAGTTCACCAAGGCCTGGCTGCTTTACCTCGGCCTGGTGTTTCTGTTCATGGTGATGTATGCGCCGGGTGGCGTGGCTTCACTGATCATGATGAATCTGCGGGTCGCGATGTTTGGTTACCTGCGCAAATTGTGGGTCAGTTATCTGGCCCTCGCAATGACCGCGCTGGTGGTTCTGGTAGGCGCCGGGGCGATGATCGAGATGGTCTACCACCTGCAGCTCAATGCGGCGCTCGGACCCGAAGTGAAATTCCTGGGGACAGTGCTCAATTCCCAGGGGCTCACCAGCTGGTTCGGTTCAGTCTTTGTGATGGTTACCGGGCTTGGCCTGTTTGAACTGTGTCGCCGCCAGTTCGCCCGGGACTGGGGGCAGATTCAAGAAGACATAGAGAAAGAAATCAAGCGGAGGGCGGCCCTGTGAGTTACGCCCTTGAATTAAAGAATCTGCGCAAGAGCTTTGGCAAGACCGAGATCATTCGCGGCATTGATCTCGCGATACCCGCAGGTGAGCGCGTTGGTGTGATCGGCCCCAATGGCGCCGGCAAATCGACCCTCTTCAACCTGATCAGCGGACGCTTCGAGCCCAGCAGCGGTGAAGTGCTGCTCGATGGTCAGCGCATCAACGGTAAAAAGCCGTTCGAGATCAACCGCCTGGGTCTGTCGCGCAGCTTTCAGATCACCAACATTTTTCCCAAGCTCAGCGTGTTCGAGAACCTGCGCTGCGGCGTGTTGTGGAGCCTGGGCTACCGATACACCTTTCTGAAGTTCTTGGCTGACCTGAAAGACGCCAACGAACGGACGGACGAACTGATGGAAATGGTCAAGCTCGACAAGAAGCACGACGTGCTGGCGATGAACCTGACCTATGCCGAGCAAAGGGCGCTGGAGATCGGCATCACCATCGCTGGCGGTGCGCATGTGATTCTGCTCGATGAACCGACGGCCGGGATGAGCAAGTCGGAGACCAGTCGCTTCATCAAACTGATCAAGGACGTCACGGTCGGCAAGACCTTGCTGACGGTCGAGCATGACATGGGTGTCGTGTTCGGGCTGGCCGACAAGATTGCCGTCGTGGTCTATGGCGAACTGCTGGCTTACGACACGCCCGAGGCAGTGCGTGCCAACGCGCGGGTGCAGAAGGCCTATCTGGGCTCTTCGGTTGCAGAGGCGCAAGCCGGAGGTCACGCATGAGCTTGCTCAGGATAGAGAATCTGCACGCCTTTTACGGCAAGAGTCACGTCCTGCACGGTGTTCACTTTGAGGTGAAGGAAGGCGAGATCACGGCGCTGTTGGGTCGCAACGGCTCCGGCCGTTCCACCACCGCCAAAGCAATCATGGGATTGGTGGACGCACAGGGTTCCCTGCTGTGGAAAGGACAGGAAGTTCTGGGCATGAGAACCTACCAGATTGCGCACCTGGGCATCGGCTACGTTCCGGAGAGTCGCGATATTTTTCCGACCCTGACAGTTGAGCAGAATTTGTATCTGGGTCAAAAGAGTGCCAGGAGAGCAGGGCGCTGGTCGCTGGAGGATATGTACCAGATGTTTCCCCGTTTGAAAGAGCGGCAAACGATGCTGGCTGGTGTCTTGTCGGGCGGCGAGCAACAGATGCTCACGCTGTGCCGCACCCTCATGGGCGACCCGGACCTGATCATCATCGATGAACCCACCGAAGGCTTGGCGCCCAAGATTGTGGAACTGGTGGCGCAGTACCTCAAGGAACTCAAGAAGCGCGGAATATCGGTGCTGTTGATCGAGCAGAAGCTGACCATCGCGATGGATATTTCGGATCACTGCATGGTGATGGGCCATGGCAGTATTGTGTTCACCGGAACCCCCGATGAGCTGCGCAAGGACAGCTACATCCGCAAGGAATGGTTGGAGGTTTGACGCTCTTGTCCCTCCTGCGACAAAACCCGTTTCAATCATCTGCATTCGTTCTTACAATTCAAAAGTGAACGATCGTTCTATTCATACCACTGAGGAAAGCTAGCATGACTGCTGAATACAAAGTGCATGGCGACATCGCCGTGATTGCCCTGAACAACCCGCCCGTCAACGGCCTTGGTTTGGCAACGCGACAAGGCATTGCTGATGGGCTGGAGAAAGCCAATGCCGATGCGGCGGTCAAAGCCATTGTCATCACGGGTGCTGGTAAAGCCTTCTCCGGCGGTGCCGACATCAAGGAATTTGGCAGCCCGAAAGCGATGCAGGAGCCCAATCTGGGCAGCGTCAGTCTGACGATCGAAAACTCGACCAAACCGGTGGTGGCCGCGATTCACAGCGTTAGCAGGGGTGGCGGCCTGGAACTGGCGCTGGGTTG
>CAIVLG010000201.1 GCA_903906695.1 uncultured beta proteobacterium
TCTTTCAGTGCCTGGTACAAAGCAGCCAGACCCGGTGCCTGGAAGCCGTCGTCATTCGATAAGAGAATTTTCATGGGCCTTTGACTTGTTGTTCATTGTAGGGCGGCAGGTCCGCTCTCGCACTCGCGTCACGCCTGAGACAATAACAGCAACGGCAAGCCCCTATCATTCGCGCAAATTCCCTGGAGACCTCCTCATGCACGCTTGGCTTTGTGAAAACCCTGTGGGCGTTGACGCCCTGACCTGGAAAGAAATCCCGACACCGCAGCCCAAGGCCGGTGAGGTACTGCTTGAAGTCAAGGCTGCGAGCCTGAATTTTCCGGATCTGCTGATTGTGCAGAACAAGTACCAGACCAAACCCGCATTGCCCTTTGTACCTGGCAGTGAGTATGCCGGCGTCGTGCAAGCGGTTGGCGAAGGTGTCACGCACCTGAAGGTAGGTCAGCACGTCGCCTGTCTATCGGGCACCGGCGGCTTCGGCACCCACACGCTGGCACCGGCCGCGCTGTGCCTGCCATTGCCCGAAGCCTTTCCCTTCGTCGACGCGGCCGCATTCATCATGATTTATGCCACCGGACACCACGCATTGATAGACCGGGCACAGCTCAAGGCCGGCGAAACCGTGCTGGTGCTGGGTGCCGCCGGTGGCGTCGGCACGGCGGCGATACAGATTGCCAAAGCTTGCGGTGCCAGGGTCATCGCGGCGGCTTCGACCGATGCCAAGTGCGAACTCTGCAAGTCCATTGGCGCCGATGCCACCATCAATTACAGCAGCGGCAATTTGCGCGATGCCGTCAAGGCGCTTACGAACGGCAAGGGGCCGGATGTCATTTACGACCCGATCGGTGGCGACTTTGCTGAGGCGGCGTTTCGCACGATTGCGCGGCGCGGCCGCTATTTGGTCATTGGTTTTGCAGCCGGGCCGATACCATCACTGCCACTGAACCTGCCGCTGCTCAAAGGTGCATCCATCGTCGGCGTCTTCTGGGGCGATTTCGCCAAGCACGAACCTAAAGCCAACGCGCTCTTGATGCAGGAGCTTGCCAAAATGTATGCACAGGGCAAGATCAAACCCGTCATTGATCGCACCATGCCGATGGCGGAACTCAAAGCCGCCTTCGCCCACATGGGCTCTCGCGCTGTCATGGGCAAGTTGGTGATGGTCAACTGACAGCTTCACCCAGGCGTCGCAAGGCAATCTGACGGCGCTCCTCCTCCCGGGAGCTGTTCTCCATGCTCTGACGCACAAATTCGATGTGCTTGCGTGCTGCCTCGTCAGCCTCCGGCGGCTTGTGTTCACGGATCGCCTGCCAGATCGCATGGTGCTGTGCCTGCAGCTGATTCCAGAGTTGAGGTCGCGCATGCAGGTGCTCCAGATTACCCGAAACGTGGCCGTGAATGACCCGCATCAGACTGGCCGACAGATGTCCGATCAGCACATTGTGCGCGGCCTCGGCAATGGTCTGATGAAAGGCCACATCAGCGTCGATGCAGGCCGCCAGATCATTTCTGGCATAGGTGCTTGCGAGCGCTGAATAGACCTGATCGAGTCGCTCGACATCGACATCGGTGGCGCGTTCCGCAGCCAACATTGCAGCCTGACTTTCCAGCATTTGCCGAAATTCAAGCAGGTCCCGGTGCAGCAGCGGATGGCCCTTGAGCATGTCCCGCCAGGGATCGACAAAGTGCGCCTCCAGCCGGTCCGTGACATGGGTTCCACCGCCATGACGTGTGCTCAGCAAACCCTTTGAAACCAGCTTTTGAATTGCCTCCCGCAGCGAGGGTCGAGACACGCCCAGATCAAGTGCCAGAGCGCGCTCTGGCGCCAAGCGATCACCCGGTTTGAGGGAGCCCTCCAGGATCCTTTTTTCGAGTTCGGCGGCAACGCTGTCAGACAAGCGGGTAAGGGCGGGGCGGAGTTGGGACATGGCAATCAAATTGGTAATACCACTTTAATCATATTCCATTTCGAAAACAAAAAGAATGTTAGAAGTTCGGGTAAACCCTGCTGGACAGGTCGAATTTGCCAATATAAAGTTCGAACATTGGTATTACCAATTTACCAAATCAAAATAATCGAGGAGCATGATTATGGAGTTAGGCACCCCTGGCGCCCGGCATTACCCGCCCAAGCCGACTGACGTTTACCTTTTTGCGACCTGCCTGGTGGATCAGTTTGTGCCGCAGGCCGGGCTCGATACGGTTCGACTGCTGGAGCGCGAAGGCATCCGGGTCCACTACCTCGAACAGCAGACCTGCTGCGGTCAGCCGGCCCACAGCAGCGGTTTCCCGGACGACGCGAGGGCCGTAGCCCTGCAACAGCTCAAGCTGTTCGCTGAGCCCTGGCCGGTGGTCGTGCCATCGGGTTCGTGCGGCGGCATGATTCGCATGCATTACCCAAAGCTATTTTCCGATGACCCCGACTTGTACGTTCAAGCCCTGGCCCTGTCCGAACGCACCTACGAGTTGACCGAGTTTCTGGTTCATGTGGTCAATTTCAATCAGCAGGACCTTGGCAGCGAATGCACGGTGGCACTGCACACCTCCTGCCATGCACGCCGTGAAATGGGTTCGCATGAGACCAGTGTCGCTTTGCTCGGTAGTCTCGCTCAGGTGAAGCCGGTGCAGCAGGCTCGCATCGAGGAATGTTGCGGCTTTGGCGGTACTTTTGCCATGCGCTTTCCCGATATCTCGGAAGCGATTGTCAACGACAAGGTCGCCGCCATCCGCGACAGTGGCGCGAGCCGCGTTGTCAGCGCCGACTGTGGTTGCCTGCTCAACATCACCGGTCGCGCCGCCAAACAGGACGAGCTCGCCGGTCACAGTGGCGAGACGCTGCCCGGTGAACATATCGCCAGCTTCCTCTGGCGCCGCACCACGGAAACGGCGTCATGAGCGCCCGCGAAAGCGTCCTCGCGCGCCTGCGTGATGCATCACCAGCGACCCCCCCTGCACTGCCCGATGTCGGTGGCTGGTATGCTGCGCAGCGCCGCAACGAAGACACGGCACAGCGCGCCAGTCGCTTGCGCACGGCGCTGGAAGCGGTGAAGACCGAAGTGCATGACTGCAGCGCCACAGATTGGGCGCAAGTTCTGCTGCGCGTCGCGGCCACCAAAGGTCTGCGCAATCTGTTGATCGGCACTGATACGCCGCATGGCGCCGAGCTCGAAGCGCTCCACCCGCAAAACCTCCAATTGATTCGTTACGAGCAAGAGATAGAATCCTGGCAGGACACTCTGTTCGACAACATCGACGCTTCGCTGACGCTGGCCCGAAGCGCGATTGCCGAGATCGGCGGCCTGATTGTGTGGCCAGACGCGTCAGAGCCGCGTCTGATGTCGCTGGTCCCGGCGCTGCATTTTGTGCTGCTCGATGTTCACACCATCCACAGCGACTTTCA
>CAIVLG010000202.1 GCA_903906695.1 uncultured beta proteobacterium
ACGATTGCGCCTATCATCGTCAACTCGTCGCGCGCCATTCTGTATGCATCAGCTGGCGAAGACTTTGCCCAGGCGGCGCGCCTTGAGGCAATCAAGACCCGTGATCAATTACAGGCAGCAAAAAAGGAGACAACATGACAAAGCCAAAGCTGATTCTCGATTACGTTTATGACCACGAAGCGGCGCATCCGGACACGATCTACCTGACGCAACCGGTCGGTGGCGGCAAGGTGGTCGACTACACCTGGGCCCAGACGCTGGACCAGGCACGTCGCATGGCGGCGCACCTGAAGAGCCTCGGTTTGCCGCCGGGCGCGCGTATTGCCATGCTGTCGAAGAACTGCGCCCACTTCTTCATGGCCGAGCTCGCCATCTGGATGGCGGGCGGCACCACGGTGGCGATCTTCCCGACCGAGAATGCCGAGACGGTTCGCTTTGTGCTCGAACACAGCGAAGCCAGCCTGCTGTTCGTCGGCAAGCTCGACATCTGGCCGCAACAGCAGCCGGGCGTGCCCGCTGGCATGCCGTGCATCGCTTTCCCGCTGGCGCCGAAGACCGAATTCGACACCTGGGACGCCATCATTGCACGCACCCAGCCGCTGGGTGGCCGGCCGCAACGCGCCGCTGACGATCTGGCGATGCTGATCTATACCTCGGGCTCGACCGGGCAACCCAAGGGTGTGATGACCAGCTTCAATGCCATCACCGGGGCGGCCGAGGGTGTTGTGCAGACCACACGGGTCCATCTCGGGGATATCACCGAGAGCCGTGCCCTGTCTTATCTGCCGCTGGCGCACAGCTTCGAGCGCTCCTGTGTTGAGGCGTCGTCCCTGGTTGGCGGCGGCACGCAGGTGTTCTTTGCCGAATCGCTGGAGACTTTCTTGCAGGACCTGCAACGCGCCCGACCGACGAGCTTCGTCTCGGTGCCGCGACTCTGGCTCAAGTTCCAGCAGGGCGTCTTTGCCAAGATGCCGCCGAAGAAGCTCGATCGGCTGCTCGGCATCCCCATCGTCGGCCGCCTGGTTGCGCGCAAGGTGCTCAAAGGGCTGGGTCTGGACCACGTCCTGCTTGCATTCAGCGGCTCGGCACCGATCCCGGCCGATCTGATCGCCTGGTACCGTCGCCTCGGGCTGAATCTGCTTGAGGGCTACGGCATGACCGAGGACAACTCGTACTCTTGCGCCTCCACCGCGCAGTTCAATGCGCCGGGCTGCGTCGGCGTGCCGCAGCCCGGTGTGCAACTGCGTATCAGCCCCGAAGGCGAAATCCTGATCAAGTCACCCGGACAGTGCAGCGGTTACTACAAGCAACCGGAGTTGACCGCTGCGTCGTTTACCGAGGACGGCTTCTTTCGCACCGGTGACCTCGGCGAATTGCGTGCCGACGGCCTGCTCAAGATCACCGGTCGCGCCAAGGAACTTTTCAAAACCGGCAAGGGAAAATACGTGGCGCCGGCGCCGATCGAAAACTTGCTCAACGCCCATCCATTGATCGAACTCTCCCTGGTTTCGGGTGTGGGGCAGGTGTCCGCCTATGGTATGGTGGTGCTGGCCGAAGAGATTCGGCCGCAACTCTCCAACCCGCAGGTCCGGGCCGACGTCCAGAGTCAACTCGGGCAACTTCTCAAGGACGTCAACCGGCAATTGTCTGAATATGAACACCTGCGCATGCTGGTGGTGATTTCGGAGCCGTGGTCCATCGAAAACGGCTTTTTGACGCCCACCATGAAGGTCAGGCGCGGCCGCATCGAAGGGGCTGTCGCGCCGCACATCGAAGCTTGGTACAACAGCAGCGGCAGCGTTCACTGGGCCTGAGAGGACATTTCAATTCATGCAAACTCCAGCAAAGTTGCAACACGGCGGCGACCGCGTTGCTCAAGCCCTGCAGGCGCACGGTGTGCGCTCCATCTTTACCCTGTGCGGCGGCCACATCTCGCCGATCCTGAGCGCCTCCAAGGCGCGCGGCATCCGCATCGTCGACGTGCGCGACGAAGCCACTGCGGTGTTTGCGGCCGACGCCAGCGCGCGTCTGCTCGGGCTGCCAGGGGTCGCGGCGGTCACCGCCGGACCTGGCATCAGCAACACCATCACGGCGCTGAAGAATGCGCAACTGGCCCAATCCCCCGTGATCCTGATCGGCGGCGCCGCGCCGACGGCCTTGCAGGGACGTGGTGCCTTGCAGGACATCGACCAGCGCCCGCTGGTCGAGCCCCACGTCAAGCTGTTCAAGAAGATTGTTCGTGTCCGCGACCTTGGTCCGGCGGTCGATGAAGCCTTCGCCGTAGCGCAGGCCGGTGTGCCGGGTCCTGTGTTCATCGAATGCCCGGTCGATCTGCTGTACGACGAGGTGTCGATCCGCCAGTGGTATGCCGACGCAGCTGGTAAGGGCACCTCGGTGCCAGACCGCTTGCTGCGCTTTTACCTGAACCGCCACGTCAAGAAGATGTTTGATGGCAGTCAGGAGCATGCGGCTTCGCAGGTGCGACCCGTGGCCGCACCGCGCGCCAGTGACGCCAGCTTGCAGGCAGCGTTGGCCGCACTGGCCAAGGCCGAGCGGCCCTTGATGGTGATTGGCAGTCAGACGCTGGTGCTCTCGCAGGAGGCCAATCGAGTGGCTGAAGCTGTCGCCAAGCTCGGCGTACCTGTTTATCTATCGGGCATGGCCCGCGGCCTGCTCGGACGCGACCATCCGCTGCAGATGCGCCATCAACGCCGCAATGCCCTGCGTGAATCCGACTGCGTTTTACTCGCCGGTGTGCCGTGTGATTTCCGGCTGGACTACGGCAAGCATGTGAGGCGCAATGCCACGCTGATTGCCGCCAATCGCAGTGCCAAGGACGCCCGATTGAATCGCAAGCCCGACATCGCTGCCATTGGCGATGCCGGCCTGTTTTTGCAGGCGCTGGCACAGGCACAACCGGCCGCCGGTAACGCGTCACGCCTGAGCGGCTGGGTCGCGCAACTGCGCAAGCGTGACGCTGAGCGCGAAGTCGAGATCGAGGTGCAGGCCCAGGTCCCAGGCGAATTCGTGAACCCGATTGCGCTCTTTCGCATGCTCGAAAAAGAAGCCGGTGAGAACGCGGTGTTGGTCGCCGATGGTGGGGATTTTGTCGCAACCGCATCCTACGTCATGCACCCGCGCGCGCCACTGACCTGGCTGGACCCCGGCGCCTTCGGCACGCTGGGTGTCGGCGCCGGCTTTGCGCTCGGCGCTGCACTGGCCAAACCAGAAAGTGAAGTCTGGATCATCTTCGGCGACGGCGCCTGCGGTTATGGGCTGGTTGAGTTCGACAGCTTTGTGCGCCACGGTCTTCCGGTCATCGCGCTGGTTGGCAACGACGCGGGATGGACCCAGATCGCGCGTGAGCAGGTCAAGATGCTGCACGACGACGTGGCCACGGTGCTGGCGCGCACCAACTACCACGAGGTCGCTGCCGGCTTTGGCGCCGAGGGCATCCTGGTCAAGACCATGGCCGAAGTCCCCGCCGCGCTGGCGCGCGCCCGTGAGCTGGCCAGCAGCGGCAAAGCGGTGCTGGTCAATGTCTGGCTCGACAAGACCGAATTCCGCGAAGGCTCGCTGTCGATGTAGCCTAGCGGTAGAACAGCGTTGGCAGCCACATGGTCAGTGGTGGCCAGAGTGCGGCGATCAACAAATCGATCATCGCCACGATCACCAGCGGCATGACGGCACGTGAAATTTTTCCGAGCGATACGTCGGCAATGCCGCAGGCTACGAACAGGCAGATGCCCACTGGCGGCGTCAGCATGCCGATCGCCAGATTCACCACCACCAGCACGCCAAATTGAACCGGATCGACCTGCATCTGCGGTGTCAGTAGCGCCAGCACCGGCACCAGCAACAGCAGCGCGGCGGTGGTCTCCATGATGCAGCCCACAATCAGCAGCAGACCCATGATCAGCAGCAGCAGCCCGACCGGTGGCAAGGAAAGCGAATTGACAAAAACATCGAGCAGGGTGGCAGTTTGCTGCATCGCAAGCAGCCAGCCAAAGATCTTGGCCATGGCGATGATGAACAGGATGCCGCCAGCCGCTACCTGGGAACGCATGATGAGAGCCGGCAATTCTTTCCAGGGCAATTCGCGGTTGATCACGGTTCCAACCAACAGCGCGTAGAACACCGCCAGCGCTGCTGCTTCGGTCACCGTCACGATGCCGGTCAGAATGCCGCCGAGCACGACGATCGGTGCTCCCATCGACCAGAACGCGGCCTTGCCCGTGACGAATACTTTTTTCCAGGTGAAAGGCTGGCGTTCGCCATAGCCCTTGCGCCAGGAGACCCAGACCGCGATGACCAGAAAGGACAGTCCCATCAGGATGCCGACCAGCATGCCGCCGGCAAACAGTTGCGAGATCGAGATGTTGGTCATGAAGCCGAAGATGACCATCGGAATTGAGGGTGGAATGATGATGCCGATCGAACCGCCGGCCGCGACGATAGCAGCGGCAAATGCCGGCGGATAGCCCTGGCGGATCATCGCCGGAATCACCACGCCACCAATGGCGGCAGTATCGGCCGCCGCCGAACCCGAAATGCCGGCAATGATCATCGAGGCCACGATGGCCGCTGCCGCCAGCCCACCTGGCGCCCAACCCACCAGGCTGTCGCAGAAGTCGATCAGGCGCCGCGAGATGCCGCCAACCTCCATGATGGAGCCGGCGATCATGAACAGCGGCACCGCCAGCAGATCGAAGGAGTCGACGCCCGAAAAAAGTTGCTGGACCACGGTCTGTCCCAGCGCCGCCAGCGTGACGGTGTCAGGGAATACGCCGGGTGTGACGATCAGGCCGATCGCCGGCAGGCCGATCGCCAGCGCGATTGGCAGGCCGACCGCCATCAGCAGAAACATCAACGTGAACAGCAGGATGATGATCATGGCTTAGCCTGCTTGCTCTTGGTCATGTCGGCCAGGATGTGCAGCAGGAAGATTGCGCCCGACAGCGGCACCACGGAGATCGGCAGCGACATCGGCATCTGCACCGCAGTCGAGGTCTGCTCCCAGGCGTTCACTGTGTAGATCACGCCGTACCAGGTGATCAGTGTGAAGCAGGCAAGGTTGAGCACCTGCAGGCCGCGCACGATGAACTGTTCGAAGAGCAGGCCGAAGCGGGCGCCAAAGCCGGCCAGGCCGATGAAATGCGCGCGCTTGTAGGCGACCGTGGCGCCCAGAAAAGTGGTTGCCACCAGCAGGTAGCGGCCCAGTTCCTCCGACCAGCTCAGCGAGTGCCCGAGGTAGCGCGCCACGACCTGAACGAACAGGATGATGGAGATGGCGACACCCGCCGCCAGCAGCAACTTTTCAACCAGACTGTTGACGCGCTCGCTGTAATCGTCAATCCTTTGACCCAGACTCATCTCAAGCGGCGCTTACTTGACGGTCTTGCGAATGTCGTCAACGATCTTCTTGGTGTCACCCGTCAAGGATGCATAAACCGGCTCGGTTCTGGCACGGAAAGCGGCCAGGTCCGGAACATCAACCACTTGCATGCCGGCGGTCTTCAATGCGGCCAACTGGCTGGCTTCGTTGTCACGTACATAGCGGCGACCGGCAATGGAAGCCGTCTGGGCTGCATCCATAAAGGCCTTGCGATCTGCGGCTGGCAATTTGTCCATGAAGGCCTTACTGCCAACAAACACCAGAGCCGAATAGACGTGGCGGCTCATGGTCAGGTATTTCTGACCGGCTTCATTGAGCTTGCCGGCGGAAATGACAGAAATCGGGTTTTCCTGACCATCGAGCACGCCCTGCTGCAACTGCGTTGTGATGGGCCACGCCATGGGAGTCGGGTTGGCACCAATGGCGCGCCAGATGGCCAGGTGGGTGGGCGACTCCATGGTGCGAATCTTCATGCCCTTCAAATCATCGGGTCCATTAACGGCGTGCTTCGAATTGGTGACATTGCGAAAGCCGTTGTCCAGGAAATGCATGCCGACCAGACCGGCCTTGTCGAAGCGCTTGAGCAGGTCCTGACCAATCGGGCCGTCCAGTACCTTGTCTGATGCCTCGTAAGAGCTGAACAGGAAAGGCATTTCCAGCGCCTTGATCTCCGGCACGAAGGCCTCCACCGGGCCGGTGGTGCAGACGCTCATCTGCACCGTACCCAGTTGAAGCTGTTGCAGCACTTGCGTCTCGCTGCCGAGCGCGGCTGAATGATGAATCACCACCTCGTACTTGCCGGGCAATATCTTGTCGAGTTCTTCCTTGAACTTGGTTGCGGCGATGGTGTGCACAAAGTTCGGTGCTGTCACGATGCCGATGTTGACCTTTTCGGCGGCCATGGCGGACCCGCCGAGTGCAACACCGATTGCACAGACCAGTGCGCTCAAAGTACGGGAAATAGATTTCATGCTTGCTCCTTTTGTAAATTGCTCGGTCGATCATACATTCACGCGGCGCGGGTCCGGCCCCAGGGGTGGCTTACGCCAGCCGGTGCTTGCTCTGAATTTCTGCGCGCCATTCGTCAGCGACCTGTGCCTGCGCGGCAAATTCTGGCCAGCGCGTCACGGCGGAGCGAACTTCATCGAGGATCGTCTTGGCGCGGCCCCGCTTCATCAGGGCTGACTTTGCGCAGGCCTCAAAATCCACCAGCGTGAAGCCGTCGCGCTTGCCGTTGAGCGTCATTTGATGCGCCGCAGTCCAGGAGCCTGACGGGTTGTAGCTGTAGGTCATATCAAACGCCGGTGCCAGCGACCAGTTGCCCTGCTTGTCCATCAGGAAGGCGATGTTCTTGACATGATCATCCTGATTGCGCGCAACAATGTTGAAAACCATGCGTCGAAACTGTTCTTCCACTACAGCCATGGGCAAATTGAGCTGACGGATCGTCAGCATCGCCTGTTCGTAGGCATAAGCGCCAGCCTGGTTGAAATCGAAATGCGCCAGTGCGCACAGCGATTGCATATGGAGCTTCTCACCGCCGGCGAGGCGGTCGAAGCGGCGTGTCATGAAATGACGCCGTCCATTTTCTTCCAGCAAGCGGCATTCGCTCATCGTGACGCCCGCCGCTCTGGCCATGAGGTAATAGGCGTATTCGATGGCGCCGTAGCCTTTGGGGTCTTCCAGTTCCTTATCCTTGTTGCCCGCTACGCCGTCGAACTTGAGTAGCCAGTAATCAAAACCATCGCCTGCCGCGATCTGTCCGGAACGCACTTCGTTGGTCTCGCGATTCCAGGCAATCACCGCTTTGGCCCGCGCCCCGCCGGCGGAGGTGCCTACGCGCAGAATGTCATTCAAAGCCTTCTCCCGAGCTGCGCCGCTAAAGTTGGCCTTCAATTCGTTGCGATGCGTCAGAACGTCGGATGCCAGTTGCACCAGCGCATCGATTTCTATCTTTGTTGCCTTGCGCGGCTTAGGCCCCAGGCCCGGCACAAATTCCAGCGCGCCCATGCCACGCGTGCCGGTGTAGCACAGCCGCTCCACCGCGCCAAAGCTCTCCGGTGTGCGCCCCTGCGTTGCCAGCCACGCATCAATCAGGGCGTTGCCGAATTTATCGGGCAATGAATCGGCAAGCAGCCCAGGCAGACCGTGAAAGGTGTTTCTCGGCAGGGCCGCAAACTCATACACGCGTTCGCTCGGCGGCATCGTCAACGGAGAAAGCTCGATCCCGCTGCGTGCAAACGCCGGGTCGTACTGGAAGGCGGCGTAATCGCGCCCGGCCTGCATCGAGACCGCGCCTATGGTTCGTCCCCAGAGTTGAACCTTGGCAATCATGCGGAGTCAGCCCAGGTCCATTTCGTCTTGTCACCGGTTGCCGCCGGCTTGCCCGAAGCCCGCCGCCGCTGCCGGCCTTGCAGCTTCAACTGCGCCAACGGACTGACCGCTGGCTCGGGGATGAACGCGCCGAAGCGCTCCAGCAAGTCAAGCACCCGGCAGACCCGCACAAAGCCCGACAGCTGCGTAGCCGCTGCGCCAAGTTCCAGCCGTTGCACCGTGCGCAAGCCCAGGCCGGCCTGCTCTGCCAACTGGCTTTGGGTCAGATTCTTGGCCAGACGCCGCCCTGCCAGACGTTCCCCGATGAGCTTCAGCAAGCTTTCGTCAGATACCTGAGATTGAATATTCATATACGTCTAATATGGCGTATTAAATCACAAAACGACAATAAAGCGCCATTAATGACTTTTAATATAGCAAATAAAACGTCGCGCGTGGCGCTTTCACTGCTGCGATAAGTCAGCTGCAAGTCAAGTCATGAGTCAAGACGCTGTGGTCTCGGCGTTGATGGCCGGGACATCAAGCCACCCAGCATCACACACGCCAGCGCCGCCACCAGCAGCGCAATGCCGGCCCATTGCCAGGCGCTGATGACTTCACCGAGCACCAGCACGCCCGCGCTCAGCCCGACGACCGGCACACCGAGGCTGAACGGTGCCACGCGGTTGGTGGCATGGCGCTTCAGCAGACCGGTCCACATCGCATAAGCCCAGATGGTGGCGATCCAGCCCAGGTAGGCAATGGCCAGCCAGGATGTCCACGGTACGCTGCTCCATTTGGCACTGTTGCTCCAGGCCATCCCGGGCGCCGCGGCACTCGGGTCGAACAGCAGGCTCAGCAGCAGGAACGGCACGATGGGGACCAGAGAGCTCCAGACCAGAAACTGCAGCGGCTCAAAGCGCGGACTGCTTTGCTGGGCCTTGCGCGCGACGATGTTGGAGGCTGCCCACATGGCAGCGGCGCACAGGTTGAGCATGAAGCCCAACAGCGTCGTGGTGCCGGTGCCGCCGGCGACGAAGTTCATGCCGAAACAGGCCAGTCCACCAGCGGCCAGAAGCAGCCCGCCGACCAACGGGCGGCTCATTCTTTCATGCAGCAACACCGCACCAAACAGTGCCGAGAAGAAGACCTGGGTCTGCATCAGCACCGAGGCCAGCGCCGCCGTCATGCCGACCTTGAGCGCCGTGAACAAAAGGCCGAACTGCCCGACACCCTGAAACAGGCCGTACAGCAGCACCCACTTCCAGTGCAACTGCGGCGCGCGGATGAAGAACACCAGCGGTAGCACCGCCATCAGGTAGCGCGCCGCACCCAACTGGAACGGCGTGAAGTCGTGCAGCGCGTATTTCATCGCCACAAAGTTCGACCCCCAGATCACGATCACGCCCAGGGCGGCCGCCAGATCCCGACCGCTCAGACGTGACTCATTCATGCTTGCTCTGCAACAGCCGCTGCAGATAGCGCCCGGTATGGCTGTCCGGATTGGCGGCGATATCCTCCGGCGTGCCGACACCGACCACCTGGCCACCGCCGGCACCGCCTTCCGGGCCCATGTCGATCAGCCAGTCGGCGGTCTTGATGACGTCCAGGTTGTGTTCGATGACGACGATGGTGTTGCCGGCGTCGCGCAACTGGTGCAGCACCTTGAGCAGCAGGGCGATGTCGGCAAAGTGCAATCCCGTGGTGGGTTCATCCAGGATGTAGAGCGTGCGCCCTGTGTCACGCTTGGAGAGTTCGAGCGCCAGCTTGACGCGCTGGGCCTCGCCGCCGGACAGCGTCGTGGCGGCCTGGCCCAGGCGGATGTAGGACAGGCCGACGTCGAGCAGCGTGTGCAGCTTTCTGGCAATGGCGGGCTGCGCCTTGAAAAACTCGAAGGCCGCTTCCACGGTGAGGTCCAGCACCTGCGCGATGTTCTTGCCCTTGTACAGAACTTCCAGCGTCTCGCGGTTGTAGCGCTTACCAGCGCAAACGTCACACGGCACGTACACGTCAGGCAGGAAGTGCATTTCGACTTTCACCATGCCGTCGCCCTGGCAGGCCTCGCAGCGACCGCCGCCCCCGGCGGCGCCCACGTTGAAGGAAAAACGTCCCGCGCCGTAGCCGCGTTCGCGTGCCACCGGCACTTCGGCCATCAATTCGCGAATCGGTGTGAACAGGCCGGTGTAGGTGGCCGGATTGGAGCGCGGCGTGCGCCCGATCGGCGACTGGTCGACGTTGATGACCTTGTCGAAATGCTCGATGCCTTCAATCGCTTCATGCGCTGCCGGTTCGTCGTGCGCGCGGTAAAGTTGGCGCGCCACTGCCTTGTAGAGCGTGTCATTGACCAGCGTCGATTTGCCCGAACCCGAGACGCCGGTGACGCAGGTGAACAGACCCACCGGGAACTCGACACTGACACCACGCAGGTTGTTGCCGCTGGCGTTGATGACGCGGATCGCCTGCAAGTCGCCTTGCGTTGCCAGGTGCTCAGAGTGGCGTTCGGCCCAGGCCAGTGCTGCCTTGCTGGGCGGCGATTTGGAACTTGGCTTCTTCTCAGGTGCGGCTTTCACGGTGACCGGAAGCCACGCTGTGCGCCGGCGTGGAACCTCGATCTTGAGGACTTGCGCCAGGTACTTTCCGGTCAGCGAATCGGGGTTCGCCTTGACGTCTTCAAACGTGCCTTGTGCAATCACACGGCCACCGTGAATGCCGGCGCCCAGACCCATGTCGATCACGTGATCGGCGGCACGCATCATGTCCTCGTCGTGTTCCACCACCAGCACGCTGTTGCCGATGTCGCGCAGATGTTTCAGGGTGCTGATCAGTCTGTCGTTGTCGCGCTGGTGCAGGCCGATGCTGGGCTCATCCAGGACGTACATGACACCGGTCAGACCGGAGCCGATTTGCGAAGCCAGGCGAATGCGCTGTGATTCGCCACCGCTGAGCGTTTCGGCGCTGCGGTCCAGGCTCAGGTAGTTCAGGCCAACGTCGTTGAGAAATTTCAGACGCAGGCCGATCTCGCGCACCACCTTGGCGGCGATCTCGCCTTTGGAACCGTGCATTTGCAAGGTGTTGAAGTAGTCCAGACTTTCGCGCAGCGTCAGGTGGCTGACTTCATAAATGGCACGCGCCTGCGGCCCCTCGCCAATCTTCACATGCCGCGCCTCGCGCTTGAGTCGCGAGCCACCACACTCGAGGCAACTCTGGGTGCTGCGGTAGCGCGCCAGATCTTCGCGCACCAGGGCCGAGTCGGTCTCGCGGTAGCGCCGCTCCATATTCGGCAAAATGCCTTCGAAGGGATGCTTCTTGCTGAGCTTCTTTCCTTGCGATAAGCCGGAATCCATCACGTAACTGAACTTGATTTCTTCGTCACCAGAACCGTGCAGTACCGCCTGCTGAATCTCGGCGCTGAGCGACTCGAAAGGTTGCTCGATGTCGAACTTGTAGTGCTTGGCCAGACTCTCCAGCAGCGCGAAGTAGTAGCCGTTGCGACGGTCCCATGACTTGATGGCACCGCCGGCCAGACTGAGCGTCGGGAAGGCAACGACGCGCTCGGGATCGAAAAAATCCTGCGCGCCCAGACCGTCACAACTCGGGCAGGCACCGACCGGCGAGTTGAAGGAAAACAGGCGCGGCTCCAGTTCGGCAATCGAGTAGCTGCAAAGGGGGCAGGCGAACTTGGCATTGAACAGGTGCTCCTGAGCGCTGTCAATCTCCAGCGCAATGGCGCGGCCGCCGGCCAGGCGCAGCGCGGCTTCAAAACTCTCGGCCAGCCGCTGCTTCAAATCGGGGCGCACCTTGATGCGGTCAATCACCACATCGACGTCGTGCTTCTCGGTCTTCTTGAGTTGCGGCAGCTCGTCGAACTCAAAGGCTTGTCCGTTGATGCGAAAGCGCACATAGCCCTGCGCCTGCATGTCGGCAAAGACGTCCAGGAATTCACCCTTTTTTTCGCGCGCCAGCGGCGCCAAAATCATCAGCCGTGTCTCAGTCGGCAGCGCCAGCACCGCGTCCACCATCTGGCTCACCGACTGGGCCTGCAAGGGCAAGTTGTGATCCGGGCAGAAAGGCGTGCCGGCGCGCGCGAACAGCAGGCGCAGGTAGTCGTGAATCTCGGTTACCGTGCCGACGGTGGAGCGCGGGTTGTGCGAGGTGGCTTTCTGCTCGATCGAGATCGCCGGCGACAGGCCCTCGATCACATCCACATCGGGCTTGTCCATCAACTGCAGAAACTGGCGCGCGTAGGTCGACAGACTCTCGACGTAGCGGCGCTGGCCCTCGGCGTAAAGCGTGTCGAAGGCCAGACTCGACTTGCCGGAACCGGACAGGCCGGTAATGACGACCAGCTGGTTGCGCGGGATGTCGAGATCGATGTTCTTCAGGTTGTGCGTGCGCGCACCGCGAATGCTGATGGTTTGCTGGCGCATCGCTGCGGCCAGGTAGCTGCCGTCGGAAGGGGAGTTCAAGGTTGTATTTGCTCGGGAAAACCTGACATGATAGTTAAAGATCGGCGCAATCGGGGACAATCGGTCCCTTCGTTGTTGCCGCCGCGTCCTGATTTGCCTGTTGGAGATCCCCGTTTTGTCTATAGCTGATGCCTCTATCAAGGAGAAGAACACTGTTGCCGCTGGCAAGATGACAGCGCTGGAACTGCGCGCCAGCTTCTCACTGGCGTCGATTTTTGCGCTGCGCATGCTCGGGCTGTTCCTGATTCTGCCGGTCTTTGCAATGGAAGCCAGCAAGCTGCCCGGCGGTGACGATCCAGCGCTGATCGGCCTGACCATGGGCATTTATGGTTTGACGCAGGCGATGCTGCAGTTTCTTTACGGCCTGGCCTCAGATCGGTTGGGGCGCAAGCGCGTCATCGCGTTTGGTTTGTTGTTGTTTGCTGCCGGCAGTTTTCTGGCCGCACTGGCGCCTACCCTTGCATGGCTGGCGGTGGGACGGGCCTTGCAGGGCGCGGGTGCTGTCTCGGCGGCTGTGACTGCGCTGCTGGCGGACCAGACCCGCGACGAAGTACGCACCAAGTCGATGGCCCTGGTGGGGGTCAGCATCGGGCTCATGTTTGCCCTCTCGCTGGTGGCAGCGCCGCTGCTGGTGGCCCATGTCGGACTGTCGGGGCTGTTTGCACTGACCGGGGCCTTGGCGCTGCTCGGGATTGCGGTGGTGATCTGGTGGGTGCCACCGGAGCCGCACGATCACAAGAATCTGCCGCGTGGGCGCTTGCCGGAGGTGCTGCGTCTGGCGGCCCTGTTGCGACTGAACTTTGGCGTCTTCGTGCTGCATGCGGTGCAGTTGGCGATGTGGATGGCGATACCCGCCATGCTGGTGCAGGCTGGCTTGGCGCGCGACCATCACTGGTGGGTTTACCTGCCGGCCGTGCTCGGCTCATTTGTGGTCATGGGCGGCACCCTGTTCCGGCTGGAGAAGCGTGGCTATCTGCGCGCGGTGTTCCTGAGCGCGATTGCCTTGATGGGCGCGGTCCAGGTAGGCCTGTTGCTGGCCACAGGTGGCGCTGGCGTGGCGTCACTGGCAGCTCTGCTGTTTGTGTTTTTTTACGGATTCAATGTGCTGGAAGCCAGCCAGCCCAGCATGGTCTCGCGCATGGCGCCGGCGCATGTCCGTGGCGCCGCCATGGGTGTTTACAACACGCTGCAGTCGTTGGGATTCTTTGCCGGCGGTGTGATGGGCGGCTGGTTGATGAAACACGGTGGCGCGCAGGCCCTGTTCACCGTTTGTGCCGGACTCATGTTGCTGTGGCTGCTGGTGGCCTGGCCAATGCGCACGCCAAAAGCGGGATAATAAAAACACAAGTCCTGCGGGATAAGACCTAACCAAGAGGGGAAACCATGGCATCTGTTAATAAAGTCATTCTGGTCGGCAACCTGGGGCGCGACCCCGAAGTGCGATACCTGCCCAGCGGCGACCCGGTCGCCAACGTCACGATTGCGACCAGCAGCAAATACAAGAGCAAAACCGGCGAGATGGTCGAAGAGACCGAATGGCATCGCGTCACCTTCTTTGGCAAGCTGGCCGAGATCGTTGGCCAGTACCTGAAGAAGGGCCGCTCGGTCTACGTCGAAGGCCGCATCAAGACGCGCAAGTACACCGACAAGGACGGCGTCGAGAAATTTGCCACCGACATCATCGCCAACGAGATGCAGATGCTCGGCAGCCGCGAAGGCATGGGTGGCCTGTCGGGTGAGGACGAAAGCGCCGGCGCAGACTATTCGCGCCCGGCGCCGGCGTCCCGCCCAGCGGCCGTCGCTGCCCAACGTGCTGCGGCACCGTCCAAGCCCTCCAGTGGCTTTGACGACATGGACGACGACATACCGTTCTGACGACGATAGAAGGATGTTGGGCAGGCCAGGAACCTCAGCGGCTACCCTGGTTGTGATCCTTTTGCGGGTGTTGTCCGCCCGCGTCCCTCGGACCCTGCTGCTGGTGCCCACCGGGCGAAGGTGCACGACCGCCTGCTGGCTTGCGTTCAGAAGGAGGCAGATGTCCTCCAGGTGGTCTGGCATTAGGCGGTGGTGCATGACCGTCGGGCGGCCTGTGGCCTTGCTGCGCAGGATAGCCTCCGGGTGGTCTGGCCCCAGCTGCAGGCGGATGCCCTCCCGGCGGCCTGTAGCCGGGTGGCGGGGGCCTGCCTCCTGGCCCATAGTGCGGCGGTGGTGGCCTGTTGATCCAGAGCTGCCGTTGTGGATACCA
>CAIVLG010000203.1 GCA_903906695.1 uncultured beta proteobacterium
CGGATGTCGCGGGGAAACTGAAGTTGCCATCGGCGTTGAAATAGATCGACGCGATCATGTGCGTGCCATCCTGGTGCAAAGACAGGTAATTGCCTTCGGACCACTGATAGATGCCATCGTATAGGCCGACATTTGAGACCGGCGTTGCATCGGGGTTAAAGCGAATTTTGGGGACGCTCAGGGTGATTGGCTCCGCACCGACAATTGCACTGCAGGCAATACCAGCCGCATCTGCCGCGGCAGTATTGCTTACGCCAACTCTGGTGACAGTGATCGTGGCATCGCTATTGAACGTAAAGTCGTAGGTAACGTTACAAGCTCTGTGGAATCGGGTGCCATTCATCTCCACAGTCGAGCCGATAACTTGCCCATTCATGAGGTCAAATATGTCGAGCTGTGGGACAGGAAGAACACCCGTGCCGGATGTCGCGGGGAAACTGAAGTTGCCATCGGCGTTGAAATAGATCGACGCGATCATGTGCGATCCGTCTTGGTGCAGCGACAAGTAGTTGCCCGGGGACCACTGATAGATGCCGTCGAAAGACGCGGCACCAGGGGAAGGGGGAGGCTCAAAGACTGGCGGCGTATCTGCGACTGCCGAGAGCCAACCTGCTGCTCCAACAACCAGACAAACCATCGCAACCCATCGCCGCAGGCCGAGAGCAATCGAAACCAGACCATGACCCAAATTCGATCTCCTCATTTGTTGGTTCCTGGCGTAGGAGGTGCCTCGAATGCCGTTGTGTTGCCTTTGCTTGCTGTGCTGTTCGTCGTGGTTCCCTCAGTACCGCCACCGCAGGAGACCAAAAACATAACCAAGAAGGTAAGAGTAGAAAGTTTTTTCATGAGCGCCTTTCAAGAGATGCCATTCATCGAGGTGTTGCGAATTATCGCGAAGAAGGGTACAGCGGCTATTTCACAGACGCGCCCTTGGGCTGGTTAGGTCTTGCCACCAGACCCTTGGGCGACTCCTGGCAGGTGGCTGCAACCTTGCCGTCCGGAGTTGTGTGTTGAATCGCGTCGCCCGCCTTTCGTCCCTTGCAGTCGGCGTAGGCTTGCGGTGGCGGTTCGTGAGGTGCCGAAGATGCTGATCGGGGTGGTGATGGCTGCGCGCTGTCCTGTGCAATTGCACTCACCGCGCAAGCGCTTGCAAGCAGGATGGCCAGAAATTCACTTGTTTTCATGTTTTGATTTCCTTTCAGGTTTCAAAGAAGAGAGGGCTGGTAGCTGATGCCGCTAACTGGGCAGTCGATAAAGACACCAATTGAAGCGGTTGCAGCTGGCAGCTTGGAGACGGCTCCTTGAACGGGATGCGGAGCGCTAATGTGCTTCACATCATTAGCAAAATAATAGCCGGCCCCCGGTCTCTATAAATGACATTTTCGTCATCAAGGTCGTCGTACGGGTTGCAAACAAACCTTCGTTTGCATACTGGGTTCAAAGGTCAATTCACGCAAGAGTCTGCCACCAGAATGGCCAGAGATTCACTTGTTTTAATGTATTGATTTCCTTTCAGGGTTCAAAGAACAGGGGGTTGGTGACAGCATCAGAGATATAGGGAGCGATCTGCGCGTCGGTCAATACGGCCGAGTAGAGGAAGGGCGTGCTGGCGATCGAGAAGTCAAAGACGATACCGTCGGCATACTTGCCAGACATCATCGATTTGCGCAAGGCGGCGAGCCCGGTCTTTTGATCGGTGCTCAGCGTCTTGTAGATCTGGGCAAAGGTGGTGGCGTAGTGGTAATTGTTGGTGCCATCGAGATCGCCATACGCAGCCGAAAGCGCAAGCACCTGGGACTTGACGGAATCGGCCGACGTAGAGGCGTTCAGCAGGGTGCGCAGCAGCGTTGCGATTTGCGTTCGCGTCGATACGATCAAATTCAGATTGTCTTTCTGCGTCGCTACCAGGCTGTACATGGTCATCGCCTGATCCTGGGTGACGTAGCCCTTGGAAGTGTCGATTAGCGCCGCGCCGGCGGTGGCCGTCATCTGCTCGTCGATGCTGTAGCCTTCGTGGCCGACAGCAGGCGCATCCTTGATGTAGAAGCCGCCGTAGTAGGTGCCATGACGCTCCGGACAAAAGTAGATGTCGGCCTCCAGCGAGCCTGCATACCAGCTGTAGATGTCGCTGGCGTAGGTCATCACTGATACTTTCGAGTCTCGCGGCAGCGCCGATATCTTGGCGTTGATCTGGGCGTCGCTGATGTCAGGCCAGGAACTCCAGCCTTTACCCTTCATCGATTCCAGATAGGCCTTCTGCGTGGAGTCCAGCGAATTGATGATGCTGGCGTAGAGTATGGCCCGATCAAAGCTGATCTGGCCGTCGATCAGGTAGAGCGCTCGCGAGGCCGCCTTCACGGCGTTCAGATTGAGGCCGCTCGATCCTGAGGGGATATTGCCGTCAATCAGACGGCGAAAGGCCTGCATCAAGGGATAGCGCTTGTAGCCATACAGATCGACCTGACTTTGCTGGGCAACGGCCAGTGCCGACAACCGGGCAAGTTGGCTGTCGTTCAGGATGTAGATGACGTTGTTGGCGACCCGGGTCAGGAAACTGGTGTTGTGCCCCATGTTGTCGGGGTCGTTGTCCCGCAGGTACTGGAATCCTGTGTAGTCAGCCACCTTGCCCGGCGGGAAGAAGGACTGCGCATCCAGATTGCCCGTCATCAGGGCCAGACCGGAAAAGGCCATGGTCGTGCTTTGGGCAACGTCCGACGTGCTGTCGGCCATGGTGAATGTGGGTTGGACAACCGGCTTTGCCGATGTGGAGGTGCTGTCCTGCTTCGCGGTGGAAGATGCTGAAACATCGTTGCCGCTGGAGCCACCGCCGCAGCCCAGGAGAAGCCAACTGATGATGAGCGCTGCTATGAATCTCATTGAAAACCTTCCTTTCGAAGCTTGTTGATGTGTTGATTCAGTCTAGTGATTTGAAGACGCTGCTCGATGACATTTGCGTCATTTGCCACCAGTCGATCAGAGGACTCAGAGCCGCCATGAACGGTAGCCATTGATTGCGTCGTCATGCGTGCGAACAACCTCTGTGCGCCGCTATATCGAACTCGAAGAGAGATTGATTTATCCCGAGGCCAGGGCGATTGAGGCGCGTAACCTGTCGAGCCGTCCGTCGCGCGAGGCGCCGTAAGACCCCGGGACAGTTGGTGTGCCGAGTCTCGGGGCTGCCTCAGCGCTAATACGGTGGATTGGCGCTGCTGGTGGGCAGTTCAAAACGGTAGCCGACCCCATAGACCGAAGCAATGCAGTCGCAGCCGGGCTCTACCGCTTCGATCTTGCGGCGCAGGTTCTTGATGTGGCTGTCGATGGCGCGGTCGCTCACATCGCGCAGGTCGTCATGCACGCAGTCAAGCAACTGTGAGCGCGAGAAGACCCGGCCCGGTCGGCTGAGCAGAAGGCGCAGCATCAAAAATTCAAGCCGGGTCAGTGCCAGCCATTGGCCGCGCCAGGAAATCCGGAAGGAAGCCTCGTCGATGATCCAGGGCTGCGGCGCAGCCGTCATCCTGCCCTCGGAGCGGCGCAACAGTGCGCGCACTCTTGCCACCACCTCGCGCGGGCCAAAGGGTTTGCAGACGTAGTCATCGGCGCCGCTGTCCAGACCCAGCAGACGATCCACCTCCTCGATGCGTGCCGTCAGCATCAGAATCGGCACCTCGCTGAAACGCCGGACTGCCTTGCAGACACTGATGCCATCAAGCCCGGGAAGCATCAGGTCCAGGATGACCACCGCAGGCGGCACTGCTTCAATCTGGCGCAGCGCGACCTGCCCGTCGGCCACCGAACTGGCGTCAAAGCCCTCGCTGCGAAGGTAGTCCAGCAAAAGCTGTGCAATCTTGGCGTCGTCCTCGACCACCAGCACCCGACGCGGCGCAGCGGCCGTCATGCGAGTTCCCCGGCCACGCGTGGCAGGCGGATCCGGATGCGCAGGCCGCCCAGCTCTGATGCCGTGGCCGTGATGGATCCACCATGCGCCTGCACAATGGCATGGCAGATCGCCAACCCGAGGCCGCTGCCCCCCGTGTGGCGGCTGCGCGCGGCGTCAGCCCGGTACAGCGGCTCGAACAGTCGTGCCGCATCGGCGGCTGGTACGCCGGGCGCGCTGTCGTCAAGGTCGATCAACACCTGCCCGGCGTCGATTTGCAGTGTGCACAACACTCGCCCTGGCGCGTCCGTGTAGCGCGAGCTGTTGTCCAGTAGATTGCCGAGCAACTGCTCGATGCGTCGGCCGTCCCAGCGCACCGGCACCCCATCCTCCTGCGGTGCATTCAGTTGCAGCGACAAGCCCAGCTGTTGTGCACGCAGCTCAAAGCGTTGCAGCACCTTCTGCACCATTGCCACTGCATCGAGCTCCTCAAAATAGCAGGGCAAGGCCTTCAGGTCGGACATCGCCAGCAGGTGCAGATCCTCCACCAGCGTGCCCAGGCGCAGCACTTCTTCGCGCAGCGACAAGACGGCTGATGCTTGCAGCGGGCGCACGCCATCGACCAGCGCCTCGATCTCGCCACGCAACACCGCCAGCGGCGTGCGCAACTCGTGTGAAATATCGGCGATCCAGTGCCGCCGCTGTGCATCGAGTTGCGCCAGAGCATGCGCCATGGTGTTGATGTTGCGCATCAGGTCACCAATTTCATCGGTTCGCGAAGGGTTCAGGCGAACCGCAAATTCGCCCTGTGCGATGCGCAGCGTTGCGTCCTGCGCCGCCAGCAGCGGGCGCACCCAGCGCCTTGCCACCCACCAGGCACTGGCCAAGGCCAAGACAAGCAGGACCAGGGCAACGCTGGCAATAGCGCCGTATTGCGAGGTCAAAAACCTGGCATCGATGTCGTCTTGCACCGGTTGCAGCTTGAGCATTCGCGCCAGCGCAACGAGCTCGCCGCGCACACGCACCGGGCGCTCAACCAGCACCCCCATCTCCGGCGTCAGAGGTCTTCCCCACAGGGGTGTGCCATCAGGCTGAACAATCGAAATGCGCTCACCAAATGCGTCGGGACCGCCGGGAGGCGGACGCCGATCAGCTGGCGGTCTAAAGGGATCAAAACCCGGTCTTTCTTCGGGCGGCGGGTGATCCGATCGAATGCCCTGGCGCACCGCAAACTCGTCCATCAGGCGTCGCATGTCCAGGCCGCCCTCTCTCATGGCTTGAAGGCCACCGCCTTGTTCCGCGCTTTGTGCAACAAAGGCAGCGAACTGCTCCAGACGCTCGACATCGCGCGCAGCGAGGTAGTCGGCAAAGCCATTGCGTAGATTCCAGGCTGTCACGGCACCCATTGCCAGCACCGCCAGAAGCACGGCAGACAGCAGCAGCAGGGACAGGGTATGAACGAGACGAAGACGCATGGTGGCAATCGATTGGGCACTGCAATTGTGGAGACATTGTGGCGAAGTGCCCATATTTTCTCCACATTGATTTTCCACAATTCAGCCACGGCAGTGCAGGTGCTTGCCGCTTCTAAAGGAGTTACTTCATGAAATCTGAAAACCAACTGGGCGCTCTCTGTGGCCGCCTGCTCATCCTGACCCTATTTTTTGGAACGCTGACCGCATGCTGCGCGCTTTCAGCGCAAACCACCGATGGCGGTGGTGGCCCACGCAAGCCGCCCGCCGAGGCACTGGAAGCCTGCAAGACCTTGAGCAGCGGCCAGGAATGCAGCTTTACTTCACCCCATGGAACCGTTCAGGGGACCTGCTGGGCACCCGAAGGCAAGCCTTTGGCCTGCAAGCCAAAAGATGCGCCGACCAGTGGTCCAAACGCACCCAAACAGTAAATAGGGAATGCAGATCATGTCAAACAAACAAAACATCTGGACAGCACTTACCGCAGCAATCCTCATGCCGCTCGTTGCCTGTGGAGGTGGCTCAGCAAACAGCGCAGGTACTAGCACCACGACCGTTGCTGCCACGACTCTCGTTTCACCTGTCGTCGACACAGGTCAAACAAGAACTTTTAATGCAACGGTCGTGATTTCATCTCCTGCCACCGGTCAGCCCTTTTACGGCCAGGATGCGCAGTTTCCCGGTCGGCAACCCAGCTATGCAAAGGGCGCTGACGGGCTCACGGTCAAAGACAACATCACCGGCTTGACCTGGCAGCAAAGCCCAGACATCAATGGCGATGGACTGATCAATTCATCAGACAAGATGACCCTGACGCAGGCACGAGCCAGACCAGCTGTCCTGAACGTGGCCAAG
>CAIVLG010000204.1 GCA_903906695.1 uncultured beta proteobacterium
GATTCACAAGGAATATTTGATGAGTTTGAAGTGTGGCATTGTGGGCTTGCCCAACGTCGGTAAATCGACCTTGTTCAACGCCCTGACCAAGGCTGGCATTCCGGCCGAGAACTATCCCTCTGGATGGACGATTTAAAAAGGCCAATGGCCTCAAGGACTTCCGAGAATTCATAATAATCAGGCCACAAAATCAGGACAAAATTGCCGCTGACAGAATCATCAGGAGGCAAGGGCCATGATAGGAGAACGGCCGGGATTTGTCGGCCTTTGGGTCTACCAATAGTGATTTTGACGACTAGCTCGAAGCGGAAGGGTTGAATTCTGGGGACTCGAAAACGAACACCTTGCGAATGTGGTCCATTCGACAGCCATTCTCGGCGTGCAAATCTCTCAAATGGTGATCGGAGTCCCAAACGAGAACCACCTTCTTCCCCCACTTCATTGATATTGTTTCTTTGGTTGCTCCGTCCGAAAGGATTTGCGTTTCTCTTCTCAGTAACAAACTTGGATCAATTTCGACAGAGTACTCAGATAGCGGGTATGGAAATTTATGATCCAAAATATTTCCATGTGAATCGATAACGTAGTAGCCTACAGACCCGTTATTCAATTCTTGTTCCACGTGCAGTTTGTTGTCTTGCAAGAAGTACTTAATCTTGCACCCTGCCAATTGCTTTTCGTAGTAACCACTTTCTTGTATGGTCTCCAGTCCGGCACCCTTCATTTCCCATTGTGATCCAGCTATCTGAATTTGCTTATTGAGACGATTTCCGGCGCGTTCTTCTGCGCTTTTCTTCCACTGTCGCAGTAAGTCTTCCGTGTATGTGGTTAGATCAGAGTCTATAAGTTTTGCACAAGATTGGCACAGCCAAATCCCATTTTGAATGTCACTTCTATTGACGCCATTCAGAGTGGCGTCATATCGAGGGCCGTCAGGTGATGCAGCGGTTATATGTGCCGCAACTCCAATATTTATGGCCTCTGACGGCGTTTGCTGCGGCCCGACTGTAGTCATGTTGCAGGCTGGGTTGGAGCAAACGTATGCCACTCGGCGGGCCAACACTTCTTTCGTTCTGGGTACAAAGTTATCTCTCAAGACCTTTGCCTCTGCTGCGGTTTAGATTGCAATCAGTTTAGCGGTATCACAGTTCGGCCAGAGACTAGCGTGAATAGTCCACTGAAGCTGTCCCAGTGACCACGCGCCACCAAGTGGCGCTTTGATCCCCAAGTCGTTCAACTGCACGGCCATTGCACAGCGGCACGCAAAACCGTCAAGGCCGGGTTTTATGCGCTCGCTACGCACGCTTAATTCGGAGGGCACAATCGCAGTGTGCAGGAACACTCAGGAGGTGAAAATGGCGGAAGACTGGAGCGATGCTGAACTGGCGGCTGCCGTTGAGGCGTACAACAAAATGGCGAAGCTAGAAGTCCAACGGAAGCCTTACTCTAAGCGCCAGGTTTACCGTGATCTGGCTAGTCGCTTCGAGCGCACTGAGAAAGCCTTCGAGTACCGAATGCAGAACATCTCTGCTGTGCTAGACGATCTGGGCAAGAACTGGATACCTGGGTTGAAGCCTGCAGGAAACGTTGGTGCAAACGTAAGACCACGCATATTGGCCTTGATGGAGCGCCAACCGAAGGGCATTCATCCTGGGGATGTAACGATGGCTTCCTATAAGGCGAAGCTGCCTGCTATTCGCGACTGGTTAGTCGAGGTCGCGCGAAACAAGGGCGACGTCACATATCGTGAAGTGATGGAGGCATTCGGTATAGATCGTTTCAGCTTGAGGCACGCAATGGACTGCCTGGGTCATCAAGCAGATAACCTGGACGAACCGATCATCACGGCATTGATCGTCAGTAGCATCTCTCGGCGTTGCTCCTCTGGCCTTGCCAAGGAATTTGGAATCCTTGACGATGAGGCTGAACGCAAGCGACTGTATGAGTTCTGGCGTGAAGAACGAATTGAGCCGGCTAAACCTGAGCCGACAACCACTGACATTGAAGTCAAGGCCGCGCGGTTTGTCAGTATCGAGGCTCGACCGGCTCAGGCGGCTTTTCGCCGTCAGGTCTATCTCGCTTACGGAGGCAAGTGCGCGGTCAGCGGCTGTGATGTTCTGAAAGCCCTGGATGCAGCGCATAAGCATGGCAGAGATTGGCGCCTTGGCCATAACCGCGCAGAGGACGGCTATCTCCTGCGGAGGGATATTCATGCTCTTTATGACAATAAGTTGCTTTCGATCACCGATGACGGGAAAGTGAAATTGCACTCATCGGTGATGAATCACTACAAGCAGTTTGAGGGAGTCAATCTCATGGATGGATTGATTGCGACGCTGCAACTACCCGTTGAATTTGACCCAATGACCACTCACCACCACGCGGTGCAGTGATCCCCAGATCGTTCAATTGCCTGACCATCGCACGGCGGCTCAAGCCCTGTGACATGAACCCGTTCAGCACGGGCATTAGCCGGGCGCTGAACGCCCTGGCCGCGTCCTGACGCTGTTGGGTGTGCTGTTTCAGGTTGGCCACGCCAGTAGCGCCCAAGACCACGCCACGAGCTTTCGCCGCCGCGAGTGCATCCCGTGTGCGCTCACTTATGCGTCGAGCCTCATGCTCTGCAAACGCCGCCATGATGTGAATGGTCAGTTGGTTGGCTTCGGGAAGGTCGCACGCCACGAACTTGACCTTGCTCTCCATCAAGCCGGACACGAAATGAACATTGCGAGCAAGCCGGTCCAGTTTGGCGATCAGAAGCGTGGCACCTGTCTTGCGGCAAAGCTCAAGCGCTCGACGAAGCTCAGGACGACGATCAAGAGCGTTCGCACCCTTGCCGGTCTCGACCTCGACAAACTCAGCCAGAACGGTTTTGGCGCTTCCTGCAAGGTATTGCGAGACCGTCTGACGCTGGGCATCAAGTCCGAGACCGGAGATGCCTTGCTTCTGGGTCGAAACGCGGAAGTATGAAACGAACTGCTGATGTGACATAGTGGCCTCGGGTCTGTATACGTGACAGGAGGAACGTCCTGTCTGTGGACATACTGTAGGACGCCGTGCTGGGGCCGACAAGGAGGAACTGGCGGCAATGTTGTATCGGCGAGGATGGCGGCAAAAGTCTTGCGTCCGATTTGGATGTCCGGTAAGGCTGCGTCAAACGGTCAGGTCTTGTTGACAGACCCTTGAAAACGTAAACAAGAGTGTCAAAGAAAGTGTGTTTTGTGTAAACAAGCCGTCAACAAAAATGAGAAAAATGGGGCTTGACACTTGACAGTGGAAGCCCTCTGTCATTGGGGACACTTGACAACACTAACCATCAAGACGTGCTTTTCAAAACAGGACAGTCCGTTCGGTCGGAAAGTTGCTATCGAAGGCATGAACGAATGGGGTCGCGCAAGACCGTGATCTGGATTTCGCGGATCATCGACGTCCAAGACGCGGCACGGAACCGTGGAGGTGCTGTTTTCCTACTTCCGGGTGGCAAATCGATTTGCGCCTTACATAAGGAAGACGCCGCGCCCGCGGCATCTTCCCCTTCTTGACGACAAGTTGAACGCCACCGGCGTCGGCATCGCCGACACCTCTACCTTTAACTTGACGTTGGATTTCCATACGGATGGTTTCAAACAACCAGCGCCAGCGAAGCGCAGCGCTTGTGGAGCCGCAGGCGGAACAGAACTTCGTTCTACCTTCTTTCATTTTTTCTCAACTACTTCATTACCTATTATGAGCAATGCGGAGATGAAGCTCTGTCCGTAGTCTGTTGATTTATCGAAAGAATTTTGCAGGCGAATCAAATCATGTCCCCGCCTATGTCCCTGCAATTCGCCCCCAAATGACCCCTTACTTGACCTCTCTGATGTTGTCGTTCAACGTTTTGAGCTTTCCGCGCACAGTTTTCTCATCCCTTTTTACGCCGGTTGTCAGCTCAAAAATCTCGACCACATGTTTGACTGGTGCATCTGGTCCAAGTAACTCTTGTGCCATCCATAGGTCCTCATAGTCCTGAAGGTGGTCAACGATTCGAGGATTGCGTTCGCCCCACTCATTGAGTTGCTGGCGCACGGTTGCAAGTTTCGGCGGCAAACGAACTCCAAGTGCCCTTGTGCCTTTTGTTGCCCTTTCATGACGGGCTGCGACGACCTTTCCTTGAAGTGCCATCAGTTGGCATTGCTGCCTGGTAGTGAGATAAAGGACTTCGTCTACACGGTGGGTGCTAGTCCATTTTTCGTTCGCAAAGGCCCACGCCTTCCAAAAATTGAAGTCACGTTTCAAATCAAATAGCTCGCGAAGTATTGGATCGCGGACTTTGACCCTTTCGCCTTTGGTGTGAAGCCAATGGCCGTCAATGACAACTTGATCGCGATGTATTTCCAGATAGTGGATGTGGCCCTTTGCTTTGCTAATCTTGAGCGCTGGGCGGAACGCAGGTGCCACTAGACCTTCAAGATTGATCAAGATCGAGAGCTGGCAATACTCCTCTCTAATGCGGCGGTAATCCAGATGACCACTAAGTTCGATCACCAAGGAATCAAGTCTGCTACGAGGACTTGCGATTTCAACCAGTGATTTGACCTCGGAAATCGCGAATCTGGTTGCAGCCGCGGCGGGTAAAAGTTTTGACGGAATTCTCGGCACAGTCGATTCGACCGGCTCGGCGCTAGGCTTGCCAGACGCCAATGATTCCGACTTGGTTGCTACCATAACCTTGTCAATGACCAATTTGGCGTCCTTCAAATCTTCGCTATCAGGGCTTGACCCGGGTGGTTGCGCGGCGGCTTGACGGCGTGCTGCCGCAGCCTCGTTTCTCTCCTGTTCTTCGTCCTCCTCAAATAGCGCATTCAATTCGGCGTAGAGCGCTTCTTCATCAAGTTCAGCCGAGCGATCGTGAGTGTGTTTTGCCATTCCAGTTGGCCTTTGAGTTTGGTATTCAGGTCGATTCATTGGGCTTCTCCCGCAGTTGATACCTACTAGTTATAGTCAGAAAAAAGTTAACTCTTCGAGCCATACCAAATATATTTAATTTGCCACCAAAACAACGCCAGATCGATTTGCAGGCGTGAGGCCCCCGGGGGTAGCGAGAAATCAAGTGCTGCGCATAGGCGCCTGATCACGGGGCTTGGTGGGCTTCTGGTCGAAACGTCGGCAGGGGCGTGCTTTTTGAAAGTAACGAGGATCACCGACATGAGCATTGTTAGCCGTTACTAACTGTACATCGTGGTGCCAAACGCGGGTCACACGAAGGATGACCTAAGAATGGCTAAAACGAAGCCGTCCTGATGTCGATCGATGACTCCTAGGCTGGACGCACTGGTGGCCACCACCGGCATTCGGTAAAGCACCAAGGCTGTGGACAGCCAGCAGGACGACGCCAAATCAGTTCCCAGGCGAAGTGTTACATCGGCAGCGTTGCAGCCGGCAGTGCGCTCAAATGCTGTTCTGGACGGTCTGGTGCCGCTCCTGCGCACGCAAGAAGAAGAGGAACTGACCAGGGCGGTCATTCATGATCATGATCGTGACGGCCTGGATAGCATTGAGCGGCTAGAGAAACAAAATCCAACACAAGCGGCGCTGGCTTTACCTTGGCCGTGAGCCACCTTTACTCGACACCGCCACACTGCAATTGGGCGCATCCAAGGCCCCCGCGTTGATTCTCCCCAAGGCGCGGCCCGCAAGGGTTAGTCCAGTCTTACAAACTGGGCTTTTTTTGTGGGGCAGCGCACAGACCATGCGTTGAGGTGCGACCTACCATCAAACCTTATGAGTATTACCACAACAATCATTGCCGTATTCCTGCCCCTTGCGTGCATCGGTGCTGCAGCCGCGCTGATGCGTTTGTTCGACGTGAAGGACTTCACACCAGAGCAATCTCAAGCCGAGGCCGAGAAGTTGCTGTTGCAGGCCAACCGAGAAGTACGGGTACGCCGCCGCGTTCGGGCAGGCCCCCCAAGCAATGCAGCACTAGCCGACTTCTCGCGCTTCGCATCACTGAGCGTCACTCAAACAAGAATTCCTTCGGCTTGACTGGGGGTCTTTTTGCCTGGCAGCCCACGCGCTAGACGCTTGCCTGCACGGTTTGACGGTCATCCTGGGCACGCACAAGGAAGGAACTGCCAGTGCGGTCATTGCTGACCGGGGTCGTGTCGGGCTGGATCGGGGCGGTTGCGGTCATTAAGTTGGGCAAGACCACAGGCAATATCCGACCATAATCCAAACCGTGGCGAAAAGGAACCCTCCCGGATACTGGACAAAAGAGCGCGTGTTGGAAGATGCGCGACGCTTCCCTTATCAAGCGATGTGGATCAAAGGCGGCCCGACCTCATACAGTGTCGCAAAGAAGAACAAATGGGTCACCGAAGCCTGCGCCCTTATGACGAGTCCAAAGGTGGCGATGGGTCATTGGACACTCGACACGCTGAAGTCCGACGCGCAGAAGTACCTAACCAAAGTCGAATGGAAGAAGTCGAGCGCTAGCGCCTACGCGACAGCTACCCAAAGGGGACTCGTCGTCGAATGTTGTGCGCACATGGGTGAATTGAAGAAGCCAACGGGCTATTGGACGAAGGCACGTTGTATCGAGAGTGCGCGGCAGTTCAGCACTATCCAATCTTGGGCCATGGGTGACCCTCCTGCTTATGACGCAGCAAAGCGTGGCGCCTGGATGGCAGATGTTTCACTGCACATGGTCCGAATCTTCTCGCACGGCGAACATTCGATCTATACGTTTCTGCTGAAACACGACATCGAATTCGACTATCAAAAGCGTTTCGATGGGCTAAAGAACAAGACCTACCTCCCGTTCGATTTCTTCCTGCCCACTTACAACCTTGTGATCGAATACCACGGCCGACAGCACTTCGAGACTTCCAAGAGCAGCATGTTTCGCAAAGATTTGGCCGCGATGCAGCGGCGCGATGCGTTGAAGAAAGCATTTGCAGAAAAGTCGGGATTTTCGTACCTCCAGATTGACACGCAGAAGATCGATGAGATCGAAGGTGCAGTGACGGCACGGATGAGGGAAATTGCACAGGCACGTGATGTGCCTCTGCTGCTACGCAGGCGCGACCTCACGGCAGATGAGCAGAAGAAACTCGCGCACCTCGGTGTTTGGACCAAGGAAGCCGTTCTGGCCGACGCTCGACGGTTCAAGACACAGGCCGAATGGAAAGCCTCTAGCTCCGTCGCATTGCAAATTGCCTACAAGAATGGATGGGTCTCGGAAGCGGTTGCGCACATGACTAAAACGCAAAAGCCGAAGGGCTACTGGACAAAGGATCGCGTGCTTGAAGATGCGAAGAACTACACATCGAAGGTCCAATGGGTACATGCTAATGCCAGCGCGTATCAAACGGCGGTAGCGAAGGGCTGGGTCACCGAGGTTACTGCGCACATGATTCGACCAAAGTACAACCCCCACCCGAAGGGCTACTGGACAAAGGAGCGTGTGCTTGAAGATGCGAAGAATTACGCCACCCCGAAAAATTGGCGTGAAGCAAACAGACTCGCCTATCGGCACGCGATCGAAGAGGGTTGGTTTTTAGAAGCTATCGCTCACATGAAGGCACAAGACCTGACGAGCGAGCCGGACGCAGATGCACCTCCTGCAGATTGGCGAATGCGTCTTGCGTGACATGGTCGAGTTGATACCCAGCTTTTCACCTATGGCACAGCGACACTGACTGTCAAAACCACTCCGTTTCGCCAAGTTGCCGTGCATGTTCGATGAATGGTCTGGCATCTGCGCCGGCTAGCTTAACTAGTTCATACGCGGAGCGAAATGCCACCAGGTTGCAGAACTGGATGACCTCTCGAATCTCGTCCTCTGTGTGTGTGGGTTCAACCGCGTCGCTGGCGAACCATCGTTGAACCTGGAGTGAACCTCCATGCGCGTATGAATTCATCGCATCTTGGGCCGCCGCAAGTACAGCGAATGCCTTTGACTCTACTTCTGGCAGCGTCTTCTTGAGTTTTGAAACGGTGGTTTCGGCCTTTGGGTCGTACCGCCCCGTGTAGAACCTATTCAAAAGTTCATCGTCAGCCAAATGCACTGCCCATAGGCCGCGCCAGTATGCTTCCCAAATGGACCGCAACAAGGCGAAGGCAGCACTCTTACAGCCATGACTTAGAAGGAGAACCACCGAAGTCTCGTGTTCCAACGCAATTGAGAAAAACGCTCCGGCAACGCGGGAACTGAGCGATGCTTTGAATTCTGTTGGTTGATTCTCCAGAAGCCAATGGGTCAATGCTGTGGCACGCTGGAGTTGGGTCGATAACGTTTCTGAGTACTTGGGCGGGTGTGTTGCACCAATCGTTGTGGTTACATTCAGTTCAGTCAAAGCCTACCGCCACAGTTCTCTAGTTGTGATGCAATCATAGTGATCTTGCCATCAATCTGCCAAGACCAGCTTGTATCTGCTGAAGCGGCCCAGCCACATCCCCAACCCCCAGCGCAATATAGTGCCTGTGCAGCACATCAGTCTTTGGCGCAGTGTGATTCAAGATTCGCCTCAGCACGGCATCCCCGACGCCCAGCTTTTCACCCACGGTCGCCATCATCTTCCTCAGGTCATGCAGCATGAAACGGGGTGAACCGACACGCATCGCCATGTTGTAAAGATGCTCGGCACTGACGCCCTTGAACAGTTCGTCGTCAGCTTTCAACCCAATACAACGCCGCTCCAGAATCTCGCGCATCATCGGCGTGATCGGCAACGTGTGTGACTTCCCGTTCTTCGTCATAGGAATGCTCAGAACGCCACCAGCCAGGTCAATCTGCTTGCGCTGTAGCTCTCTGCCCTCGTTGCGTCTCAAGCCCGTGTAAAGACTCAGAAGCAGAAAGTCCTGCTGACGCTGTCCCAACTTTTCAATCGCAGACCTCCAAGCCGGTAACTCTGACTCTTGCAAGACCCTGGCACGTGGCTTTGATCTTTCAGGCAACAACCCTGCTGCCGCCAGCTTCACAAACGGTGACTCCAGTTTCAAACTGTGAACGGCATTGAGGTACTTGATCAGGGCACCGACAACACCCCGGCCCAACTCGACCAGGGTGGCACCTTTGGTTTGCGCAAAGTCGTGGCAACGGCCTGCAAAGGCGCCATGTTCCATGTGGCTGACAGGCTGATCCAGCCAATCCCCGAAGTGCGTCCGAAAGAACGAGTCGTAACGCTTCTGGCTTGATGCCCTGATGTGCTTGGCCTTGCAATAGCTGGCATAGGCTTGACGCAGGGTAGGCAGGTCTGGCTTTACCTTGCGACTTGGTCTTTCACCGTTTCGGCACTGGCGCAATACCTCCATGGCCTTCGCTCTGGCCTGATCAACCGTCATCAAAGGCCAGTGCCCAAGCATCATGCGGAACTGCTTGCCGCAAACGCTGGTGGCAATCAAAAAGGTTCGCTTTTTTGCGTTCAGGCGTACGCCAAAGCCACTCAGAACCCTATCCCGCAGGATGCGACCATCAACGGCGGTCGCTCTGAGCAGCAGCGACTCGCTGATCATTACAATTCCCACATTACCTCCAGGACAAAACGAGGACAAAAACGTGCGCGTTTTCTTGTCTGGTTCTGGACTGATGCAACCCTTTCGGCTCCTCGATCCAACCGCGCGTCCGGCACTTCAACGATGCCCACATTGGGTTCGATAGTGCAGTTGGGGTATTGATTAATAAGGATTTTTATGAAGTGTGGCATTGTGGGCTTGCCCAACGTCGGTAAATCGACCTTGTTCAACGCCCTGACCAAGGCTGGCATTCCGGCCGAGAACTATCCCTTTTGCACGATCGAACCGAATGTCGGCGTGGTTGAGGTGCCAGACGCACGGCTGGATCAGCTTGCGGCCATTGTCGAGCCGCAAAAGATTCAACGAGCGATTGTTGAGTTTGTTGATATTGCCGGCTTGGTTGCCGGTGCCAGTACCGGAGAAGGCTTGGGCAACAAGTTCCTGGCGCACATTCGCGAGACGGACGCCATCATCAATGTGGTGCGCTGCTTTGAAGACAGCAACGTGGTTCACGTCGCTGGCAAGGTTGATCCGATCTCCGACATCGAAGTGATCCAGACTGAGTTGTGTCTGGCTGATTTGACCGCTGTCGAAAAAGCCTTGCACCGGGTCACCAAAACGGCACGCTCCGGTGACAAGGAGTCGATCAAGCTGGTCGCCCTGCTGGAGAAGTGCCAGACCGCGTTGAATGAGGCCAAGCCCGTTCGCACGCTGGATTTCAGCAAGGAAGAACTGCCTCTGTTGCGGCAGTTCTTCTTCATTACGGCAAAGCCGGCGATGTTCGTTGCCAACGTGGCCGAAGACGGTTTCGAGAACAACCCCTTTATGGAGCGTTTGAGCGCTTATGCCGCAGCCCAAAACGCACCGGTGGTGACGATCTGCGCCAAGATGGAGGCCGAGATGGCCGACATGGAAGACGAGGACAAGAAGATGTTCCTCAGCGAAATCGGCCAGAGCGAGCCGGGCCTGAATCGTCTGATCGTCGCGGCTTATAAACTGCTCGGCTTGCAGACTTATTTCACTGCCGGCGTGAAGGAGGTGCGGGCCTGGACCATACACGTCGGCGATACTGGACCGCAGGCGGCTGGCGTGATTCACACCGATTTCGAAAAGGGCTATATCCGTGCCCAGACGATTGCCTTTGGCGACTTCATTGCCTGCAAAGGCGAGCAGGGCGCCAAGGATGCCGGCAAGATGCGCAGCGAAGGCAAGGACTACGTCGTCAAGGACGGCGATGTCATGAATTTTTTGTTTAGCCCCTGAACAGACCCATCAGCGCCGTTGTCATCATCAGGTAGCGGCAAAACTTCCCGATCGCCATATAGATCACACAGGGCCAGAACGGCAGTTTAAGCCAGCCGGCCACGGCGCAAAGCGGGTCGCCGACGATCGGCAACCAGGACAGCAGACAGGCTTTGGGGCCGATGCGATCCAGCCAATCCAGCGCTCGCAGATGGTGTTTCGAGTGTTGGTAACGGTCAACAACCTCGTGCGATGCCAACCCCATAGCCCAGGTCACGGCGCCGCCCAGCGTATTGCCCGCCGTGGCAACCAGGATGGCTGGCCAGAATAGCGTCGGGTTCAGTGCAACAAGACCGAACACTGCAGGCTCCGAGCCCAAAGGCAGCAGAGTTGCTGAGACAAACGAAACAACAAACACTGTGCTCAGCCCGAATTTGGGCAATGCAAGCAGTGCCAGCAGTTGTTCGAGCCAGGCTTCCATCGGTGCGTCAGTATAGGTTTGCGTTTCAATTGCTGAAATATTGGGCAGGTAGAATCAGCCGCGCAAATGAACATCGGTCCTTTTTCCATCACCAATCCTTTTTTTGTTGCCCCGATGGCAGGTGTGACAGATCGGCCGTTCAGGCTTCTCTGCAGGCGGCTCGGAGCGGGCTATGCGGTCAGTGAAATGATCAGCAGCAAGCCCGACTTGTGGTCTACACCGAAAACGCTGCGCCGGAGCAGTCATGAGGGCGAGCCGGGCCCGATTTCGGTTCAAATAGCGGGCACTGAGCCGATGCTGATGGCGCAGGCGGCGCGCCAAAATATTGATCTTGGTGCGCAGATCATTGACATCAACATGGGGTGCCCGGCGAAGAAGGTTTGCAACAAATGGGCAGGCTCGGCGCTGATGCAGAACCAGACCTTGGCAGTGCACATCATCGAGGCGGTAGTGGCCGCTTGTGCGCCACTTGGCGTGCCGGTCACGCTCAAGATGCGTACCGGCTGGTGTCAGGCCCATAGAAACGCGGTGCTGCTGGCGCGTGCCGCGCAGAGTGCTGGCGTCCAGATGATCACGGTACATGGACGCACGCGAGAGCAAGGCTATCGCGGAGAGGCCGAATACGAGACGATCGCGGCGGTCAAGGCGGCAGTGGGCGTGCCGGTCGTCGCCAATGGCGATATCGATACTGCTGAAAAAGCACACGATGTGCTGATGGCGACGCAAGCCGACGCGGTGATGATAGGTCGCGCGGCGCAAGGACGACCGTGGATATTTCGCGAGATGACGCATTTTTTTGCAACCGGCTGCCATCTTGCGCCACCGCTGATCGCCGAGGTCAAGCAGTGGGTGCTGGATCACTTGCAGGAACACTATGCCCTGTATGGCGAGTTTTTGGGTGTGCGCAGCGCCCGCAAACACATCGGCTGGTATGTCAAAGCCCTGCCTGGCGGTGACGACTTTCGTCAGCGCATGAATTCGATAGACAACTGTGCCGCGCAGCTGGCGGCGGTTGCTGACTATTTTGATGACCTGAACGGGCGTATGGACCGAATCGCAGTCCACGCTTTGTCTGCGCCTGAGAGCCAGAAAGAGAAGAATATGGAGATGGCATGAGCAAGAAATTCATAGAAGAGTGCGTTCGCACCAGTCTGGAGACCTATCTTCGCGATTTGCGCGGGACCGAGCCTGGCGGCATGTACGACATGATGGTTCGTGTCGTTGAAAGACCGCTGCTCGAAGTGGTGATGCGCCACGCCGACGACAACCAGTCCAAAGCAGCGCAATGGTTGGGCATGAACCGTAACACTTTGCGCAAAAAACTGCTTGAGCACAAATTGATCAAATAGCCTGCATCGTGCCGCTTGCGGTCATCGGCTTTTTCTAACCTCTGAATTGAACCCATGAAAGCACTCCTGTCTGTCTCTGACAAATCCGGTATCGTTGAATTTGCGCAGGCCTTGCACACTCTTGGTGTGACGCTTGTTTCCACTGGCGGCACGGCGCGCCTGCTGGCCGAAAATGGCTTGCCCGTGACCGAAGTGGCAGAGCTCACCGGATTCCCCGAGATGCTTGACGGACGAGTCAAAACCCTGCACCCCAAAGTGCACGGGGGCCTGCTGGCGCGGCGTGATCTGCCGCAGCACATGGCAGCGCTCAAGGCCCATGCCATCGAGGGCATCGACCTGCTGGTCGTGAATTTGTATCCGTTCGAGGCGACTGTGGCCAAGGCCGGTTGCACGCTCGAAGAAGCGATCGAGAACATCGATATTGGTGGTCCGGCCATGGTGCGCAGCGGTGCCAAGAACTGGAAGGATGTGGCAGTGTTGACCGACGCTTCGCAGTACGCGGCTGTGCTGGTCGAACTTCAGACCGGTGGCATCAGCCTGAAGACCAAATTTGCCTTGTCGGTGGCGGCCTTCAACCGTATCAGCCAGTACGACGGCGCGATCAGCGACTACCTTTCTTCGCTCGTTTTCGAGGAAGGCGATGGCATGCCGGTACGGCAACTGTTTCCGGCTCAGTCGAACAGCCGATTCATCAAATTGCAGGATCTACGCTACGGCGAAAATCCGCACCAGCAGGCGGCCTTTTACCGCGACCTGTACCCGGCGCCGGGTTCACTGGTGACGGCGCAGCAACTGCAGGGCAAGGAGCTGAGCTACAACAACATCGGCGACGCCGATGCCGCCTGGGAATGCGTCAAGAGCTTCGACACGCCGGCCTGCGTGATCGTGAAGCACGCCAATCCCTGCGGCGTCGCGCTCGGCAAGAATCCGCTGGAGGCTTACAGCAAGGCTTTGAAGACCGATCCGACCTCGGCTTTTGGCGGCATCATTGCGCTCAATCGAGTGCTCGACGAACAAGCGGCACTGCAAATTTCAAAACAGTTTGTGGAAGTCTTGATGGCGCCTGATTACACAGCAGAGGCGCTGGCGGTGTTCAAGAGCAAAGTCAATGTGCGCATTCTGAAGATCGCCATGCCCCCTGGGGGTGCCAGCGATTGGGACAACGGCCGCAACGCAGTGGAGGTCAAGCGTGTTGGCTCGGGTCTGTTGATGCAGACCGCCGACAACCACCAACTGACGCTGGCCGACCTGAAAGTCGTCACCAAGTTACAACCAAGTGCTGAACAACTGCAAGACCTGTTGTTTGCGTGGACCGTGGCCAAATTTGTCAAGAGCAATGCGATCGTATTTTGCAAGGGCGGAATGACCATGGGCGTGGGCGCCGGTCAGATGAGTCGGGTTGATTCTTCGCGCATCGCCAGCATCAAGGCCGAGCATGCGGGTCTGTCTCTGAGCGGTACGGCGGCGTCGAGCGATGCCTTCTTCCCGTTCCGCGATGGCCTCGATGTCGTGGTGGACGCCGGTGCCACCTGTGTCATTCAACCCGGCGGCTCGATGCGTGATCAGGAAGTCATAGCTGCGGCAGATGAGCGCGGCATTGCGATGGTGTTCAGCGGCGTACGCCATTTTCGCCATTGATTTTTCAGAACAGGTTCAATTGAAGGCGCTTGGCGTCGCGTGATGTTGGGGCGGTGGATCGGGTATCGCTTCTCTGTCCCACGCTCGCGGCGACCAGATTGGCGTGCCACGGTAATCGCGCCTGCGTCACAATCTACCCCATGTCCTCCATTGCAGCCACAGTCGAGCCGCTTTTTGCAGTTAGCCATCTGAGCAAACGCTACGGTGAAAACACGGTTGTTGATGACCTGTCGTTCGAGATTGCAGCCGGCGAATGCCTGGGCGTGATCGGCCCTAACGGCGCCGGCAAGACCACCACCATCCGCATGTGCCTTGGTCAAAGCGTGCCTGATGCCGGCAGCATCACCGCGTTCGGCTTGTCGATGCCGCTCGACGCACTCGCCATCAAGGCGCAGTTGGGTGTGGTCAGCCAGCTTGACACACTGGACCCGGATTTCAGCTGTGCCGAAAATCTGCTGGTTTACGGTCGCTACTTTGGCATGCATTCGGCGCAGATCCGCGAGCGCATTCCGGCGTTGTTGGCGTTTGCCTCGCTGACCGGCAAGGCCACTGCCAAGCCGGGCGAGCTCTCGGGTGGCATGAAGCGTCGCTTAAGCCTGGCCCGTTCCCTCGTAAACAACCCGCGCCTGCTGCTGCTCGACGAACCGACCACCGGTCTGGATCCGCAGGCGCGCCATCTGATGTGGGAACGCCTGCAACTGTTGTTGCAGGAAGGAAAGTCGATCTTGTTGACGACGCATTTCATGGACGAAGCCGAGCGTCTGTGTACGCGCCTACTGGTGCTGGACCATGGCAAGAAGATTGCCGAGGGTAGGCCGCGCGACCTGATCAGCCAGCATCTGGAGCCCGATGTTGTAGAGGTCTACGGCGTTGGCGCCATGGCACTGGTGGACGGACCGCTCAAGGCTCTCGCGGCGCGCGTCGAGGTCAGCGGTGAAACCGTGTTCTTCTACACTCAGGACGCCAAGCCGCTGCTGCAGGCGCTCGGCGCTCAGCCGCAACTGCGCACTCTGCACCGGCCCGCCAATCTGGAGGACCTGTTCCTTAAACTGACCGGCCGCCAGATCCGAGAGGACGCATGAGCTATTTCAACAACAATCGCAGCGTGTGGCGTGCGCCCGAGCTTTCCTGGCGCTGGTGGCCGGTGTTTCTTCGCAACCTGCTGGTCTGGCGCAAGCTGGCCATACCGAGTCTGGTCGGCAACATCGCCGAGCCGTTGATGTGGCTGGTGGCGTTCGGCTACGGCATGGGTGCCTTGGTCGGGCAGGTTACGCTGGCCGGTGCCGACGGCGACGTCATGGTGCCCTACATTTTGTTTCTGGCCAGCGGTTCGATCTGCATGAGCGCGATGAATGCGGCCAGCTTTGAAGCTTTGTACTCGGCGTTCTCCCGGATGCATGTGCAAAAGACCTGGGACGGCATCATGAACGCGCCGGTCAATCTGGACGACATCGTACTGGCGGAAATGCTGTGGGCGGCATTCAAGTCGCTGTTCACAGTCACCGCCATTCTGGGTGTCATGCTGGCCTTGGGCATCAGCTACGCGCCCAAGCTGCTGCTGGCCTGGCCGATCCTTCTGGGCGTTGGCATCACCTTCAGTTGCCTGGCGCTGATCTTCAACGCGCTGGCCAAGGGCTACGATTTTTTCACCTACTATTTCACGCTCTTTCTCACGCCGACCATGTTCGTTAGCGGCATCTTCTTTCCCATTGGGCAGTTGCCCGAGGCGGTGCGCACGATTTCGCAGTGGCTGCCATTGACCAACGCGGTCGACTTGGTGCGTCCTCTTTTCATGGACCAGTGGCCGCAGCACGCCGTGCGTCATTTGCTGGTACTGACGGTCTATGCCGTGGTGGGCTTCTGGATTGCGTTGGCCTTGACGCGCAAGCGCTTTCGGGGTTGAAGTACTCCAGTCAGTCCAATAAGGCATGATGTTCAACCACAGGAACGAGCAACAACATGAAGCTGGCCTTGCTGTCAGATATTCACGCCAACATTCAGGCCTTTGAGGCCTGCCTCGCCGATGCGCGCGATCATGGCGCACAGCAGTTTGCACTGTTGGGCGATCTGGTGGGCTACGGTGCCGACCCGGTGGCCGTGGTACAGCGGGCGCAGCAACTGGCCGAACACGGAGCATTGCTGGTCAAGGGCAATCATGACGAATTGGCAGTGTCGCCACCGGCGCTGGTGGAGACGGTGGGCGACATGACCGCCGGCTGGACCCACGCACAGCTCAGTGACAGTCAGCGCCAGTTTTTGAATCGATTGCCGTTGACGCTTCAGCACGACGCGATCCTGCTGGTCCATTCCAGTCTGGACGACCCCGCACTGTGGCGCTACATCTACGACGAGCGGGCTGCTAGCGCCAGTCTGGACGCTATTGCCACGTTGCCGCAAGTCCGTTATGTTTTTTGCGGGCATGTGCATCTGCAGGCCTTGTATTACAGCGGCGTTGGAGCGGAATTGATGAAGTTCCTGCCGACGCCGGGTGTCGCAATACCGGTGCCCAGACATCGTCGCTGGCTGGCCACCATCGGCTCGGTCGGCCAGCCGCGCGATCGAAATTCGCGTGCCATGTACGCACTGTTCGACAGCGACACATTGCAACTGTCTTTTCAGCGCGTTGTGTACGATCACCATGGCGCGGCGGTCGCCATTCGGCAGGCGGCGCTGCCGGCCCTGTTTGCTGATCGCCTGGAACTGGGACGATGAAACGCCAGCTCGAACCCGGTGCCGAACTGGAAGGTTTTACGATCGAGGCCTGCATCCATTCAGGCAGCATCGCGCATGTCTACCGCGTTCGACATTCGCTGGCGTTGCGTGATCCCGGTTTTCCGCTGGCGATGAAAGTGCCGCGCAGGGCAGTGGCTGAGGGTGTTCAGGACACCGTCAGTTTCGAAGTGGAAAACCACATCATGCAGGTTCTGAAGGGACCGCACGTGCCGCGTTTTGTGGCCACCGGTGATCTCCAGAACATGCCCTATCTGGTGACGGAATACGTCCACGGCAAGTCACTGGGGCATTGGTTGGGGGCATCCGAGCGACCGGCAGTCGATGCGCTGGCACGGCTGGGCGTGGCGGTGGCGCGGGCCGTGCACAGCCTGCACCAGCAGAACACGGTGCATCTCGACTTGAAACCCGCCAACGTACTGATCCGCGACGATGGCAGTGCCGTCTTGTTGGGCTTGGGTTTGTCGTTCCACGCGCATTACCCTGATTTGCTGGCAGGACAGTTGAGCAGGGCAGTCGGCTCACCGGCATGGATGGCGCCGGAGCAGGTGGTGGGCGTGCGCGGCGATCTGCGCAGCGACATCTTTGCCATCGGTGTCATGCTCTACCAGTTGGCCACTGGGGAACTGCCGTTTGGCTCACCCAGGACGACCGCCGGCTTGCGCCAGCGACTGTGGACGGAACCGGCGCCGCTACGCGGACTCCGACCAGACTTGCCCGAGTGGATGCAGGAAGTGATTGTGAATTGCCTGCAGAGCGAGGCGGCGCGGCGCTATCCGTCGGCGGCGCATCTGGCCTTTGACTTGAACTATCCCGAACAGGTGATCGTGACCGAGCGTGGTCGCAAGGTGCAGCGGAGCAGGGCTGCGACCTATTTCAGGCGCTGGTTCAAAGCCACTGGCTTGCACTACCAACCCAGTCCGTTGCCAGCGCTGCAGGCTGCCACATTGAAGTCGGACCTTACTCCGGATAAGGACGCTCCCTTTTGACAGCGGTTACCATGCGGGCAATTGCCAGCCATCCTTGATCATGTTTGAATCCATTTCAATGCCCACGCAAGAGCTGCCAGGCGCTGCTGCTCTTGGTTCTCTGGCAGCAAGCAGCAAATTCACCGGCCTTTATTGGCCGAGTCCGCCGTTTGCCATTTTCAGTGACTCGATTCCCTGGACTGAGCCTCAAATCTGCGAGATCGAGGATTTGAACGGCAAGGTTCGCAGTTGCCGGCTCGCCATGCTGACGCCGGCCGACAAGACGGTAATGATCTTTGTGCCCAATCGGGCATCACCCGGACGTGTTCATTTCTCACAGTTCCGACGCTTGACGCTGAAGACGATATTGCATCCTCAGGAGCAGGTCAGCGACACTGATTTTGCCGATATTTTCGGTCATCGGCCGACGCTTGACTATCAGTTGCAGATGGCGGACGGCACCATCGCGTCCGGTCAGTCGGTGGGCTATATCGAAGCGGGGTTCGGCCTGTTCCTGTTTACGCCGGTGGATGGCAGTCGAGGTGTAGAACGCGTGTTCGTGCCGCGTGAGGTCTATGCGCATGCCACCTTTGGCGAACACATCGGGGATTTTCTGGTGGCGCAGCGCGCGGTGACGCGCCAGCAGGTGGAACAGGCGGCGAGTGAGCAGAAGAGTCTGCGCAGCAGGAAACTTGGCGACCATTTGGTAGGCGATGCCATCGTTTCGCCCGAACAGCTTATGGTGGCGCTGGACCAGCAGTCCAAGATGCCAATGATCCGGGTCGGCGAGGCCCTGACGCGACTCGGCTTCATCGACGAGGAGCAATTGGCCCAGGCGCTTGAAAAGCAGAAGACTGAACGCTCGGTGCCCTTGGGACAGCTGTTGGTGAATATGGGCATTCTGACGCGTCGCGATCTCAATACCGCGCTGGCCCGCAAAATGGGCTATCCGGTGGTCGATGTGGCGCAGTTCCCGATCGAAGCACAGGCGCTGCGAACGGTTCCATTTTCAACGGCATTGCGGCTCGGAATCATGCCCTTGTTGCTGCGTGACAAACTGCTGGTCATCGCGACCGGCGACCCGACGCGGCGCGACATGCTCGAGGAGCTTGAGTTCTTGCTCGAAACGCGTGTCATTGCGACCCTCGGAGATGACCAGCAAATCCAGCAAAGCCTGAGCGAAACTTATCAAAGATTTGGCTTGCCAAACAGTCCTCTCGCTGATCAACAGCAGAGCCCGGAGAATTTGCCGCAGGATTCTGCCAGCACCACAGAATTGCTGCAGTCGATGGAGCAGTCGCAGCGTGATCACGAGGAGGTTGAAAGCCAGATTGAGCAGTCTGACAACACCCTGGTGCGCCTGATCAACACCATGATCGTCGAGGCCTACAACCGTGGCGCGTCCGATATTCACGTAGAAACTCATCCCGGCCGTATCAAAACCCGAATCCGCTTTCGCAAGGACGGCGTGCTCTCGCCTTACCTGGAGTTGCCGCATACCTACCGCGCCGCATTGACGGCACGTCTGAAGATCATGGCTGATCTGGATATTTCGGAGCGACGCAAACCGCAGGACGGCAAGATCGAATTCTCCAAATTCTCCAGTCGTCACAAGCTCGAATTGCGCATTGCCACGATACCGACCTCGGGCGGCCTGGAGGATGTCGTGATGCGGCTGCTGTCGTCGGCCAAACCGATCAGCATGGAGAAGCTCGGCTTGACGGCCACCAATCTGGACCACTTGCGTGAGGCAGCCAGCCGACCCTACGGCATGGTGCTGTGTGTGGGGCCGACCGGGTCCGGAAAAACCACCACCTTGCACTCGGTACTCGGCTATCTGAACACGCCGCAGCGCAAGATTTGGACGGCTGAAGACCCGATTGAAATCACCCAGCCCGACCTGCGCCAGGTGCAGGTCAACACCAAGATCGACTGGACTTTTGCCAAGGCGCTGCGATCGTTCCTGCGGGCCGACCCGGATGTCATCATGGTCGGTGAAATACGAGACAAGGAAACAGCCCAGATGGCGATTGAAGCCTCACTCACAGGCCATCTGGTTCTATCCACTTTGCACACCAACAGTGCGGCCGAGACCGTGACGCGCCTGATTGACATGGGCATGGATCCCTTCAATTTTGCCGACTCTCTGCTGGCGGTCCTGGCGCAGCGACTGGTGCGAAGAATTTGCCCTGAATGCCGCACAGCGCAAGAGGCCAGTGACGCTGTCATTGACGAGTTGCTCGACGATTATCTGCACTGCTTTGCCGCAGAGCAGCGACCTGAGCGCGAAGGGGTGCGCCAGGAGTGGCTAAGAGAGTTTGGCCACGACGGACACCTGACGCACTACAGTGCAGCGGGTTGCGCCGGCTGTCAGTACACCGGCGTCAATGGGCGGGTCGGCATGCACGAGTTGATGGTGGTAACGCCGGGTTTGCGGCGCCTGATCCAGACCGGAGCGCGGCCCGAGCAACTGCAGTTTGAAGCCATGCAAAATGGTTTTCTGCGCACACTACGCCAGGACGGCATTTACAAAGTGCTGAGTGGTTTGACCAGCATTGAAGAGGTGCGTGCCAACAGTAATATCCTATGACAGGGCGCACCGCCTTGTCTGCGTCGTCTCCTGATCTGCACGCCTACCAGGCGCTGACACCGGATGTTGTCATGGACGCCTTGGCCAGCGTCGGGCTTTACGGCGATGGCCGCCTGCAGGCGCTGAGCTCCTACGAAAACCGGGTCTACCAGTTACGGCTGGAAGATGGCGCTCTGGTGGTGACCAAGTTCTATCGTCCCGAACGCTGGACCGAAGCACAGATTCTGGAAGAACACACGTTCTCCGCAGAGTTGATGGCGGCGGAAATTCCCGTCATCGGGCCGCTTATTTTGAACGGGGGCACCCTGCATTATTTTGGCGGCTTTGCTTTCAGCGTCAGCCCCAACCGTGGCGGTCGCGCGCCCGAACTCGACGACCCGGACGTGCTGGAGTGGATCGGCCGCTTTCTGGCCCGAATTCACACGGTTGGCGCAGCCAGACCGTTTGTCAGCCGACCGGCGCTTGATCTTCAGAGCTTCGGCATCGACTCGCGTGACTGGCTGTTGGCGCATGACAAAGTGCCACTGGATGTGCAAACGAAGTGGGCCAAGGTGTCGCAGGAAGCGCTTGATCTGGTTGCCACTTTCCCTGCCTTGACGATGTCCGCAGGCGGCGACGGCTCCTCTGAGCCGATCCGGCGATTGCGACTGCACGGCGATTGCCATCCCGGCAACATCCTCTGGACGCCGCTGGACTCACCAGCCAGCAAAGGGCCGGGGCCGCATTTTGTCGATCTGGACGATGCCCGCAGCGGCCCCGCCGTGCAGGACTTATGGATGTTGCTCAGCGGTGACAGATCACAGCGCACGCGCCAACTCGGCGCCCTGGTGGACGGTTACGAGCAGTTTCGTGAATTCGATCGGCGCGAGACCGCCTTGATCGAGCCGCTGCGCACCCTGCGCCTGATCCACTACAGCGCCTGGTTGGCGCGGCGCTGGGACGATCCGACCTTTCCGATCAACTTTCCGTGGTTCGGATCCAGCGACTACTGGCAGGGTCAGGTGCAGATGCTGGAGGAACAAATCGAGGCGATGCAGGAGGATGCGTTGGTTGTGTGACACTCATCAGGTCACAGGGTTCGTTGGCTCACATCCAATTCTCTAACTTGAGCCCTTTGACGCGTCTGAAATCTCTCACATTATTGGTAACCACAGTGGCGCCGAGACTCCGCGCATGGGCGGCAATCATCAGATCGTTGGAACCTATGAGCTGACCCTTCTTCTTCAGGTCAGAGCGAATTTCCGCATAGTGCTCTGCGGCGCCGCGCGACCATTCCAGCACCGTCAGGTGCAGCACCAACGCATCCACGGCGGTCCGGTTTTCTTTTCTTTTGCTGGATACCTGCACGCCGTACAGGAGCTCTGCCAGGGTGACCATTGCAATCGCCTGCTGCGCCAACGGAATCGATTGAATGCGATCAAGCAGCTTGGGCGATGACCGGCGAAGAATGAAAGCGCAAGTGTCGGTGTCGAGGAGATAAAGAACGCTCATGCAAACTCACGCTCCTGCACGGCAAGGTCGTCCACCCCCACCATGAAATCATCACTGACCTGCACACCGCTGGCCAGGAATCCGCTCCAATCTTTGGGGCGCGGCGACAGCACCACGTCTTCGCCGACCTTGCGGATGAAGACTTCTTTCATTCCTTCCGGAAAACGAAATTCCAGAGGGATGGTCACAATTTGTGCCCGGTTGTTTTTTCCGACCCGTGCGGTGCGTTGATCCATTTCAGTTCTCCACTTGCCATGTACCAAAATATATGGCATGACTTGGGTTTGTCAATTCATGCGCAAGTGCCGGCCGTGTATAGGCCGAGGGCGCCGGTGGTTGAGCGATCGGGCTGATAAATTTACCGGTAAACCTCTCGCCGATTGCCCACCCTCAGCACGC
>CAIVLG010000205.1 GCA_903906695.1 uncultured beta proteobacterium
ACCGTTCACCAGCAGCAGAAATTGCAGCGGACCCAGCTGCATGTCGTTGACCCACAGCGCCAGTTGGTTCGGGATACCCTCGGTGGCAAACGCGTAGTTCATCAGATAGGCCGAGGCAATGATCATGGTGATGACAGCGCTTGATCGCAGCGACTCCAGCACGACCGCGAACAGGGCGCCCGGTGAAAACGCGCGGTAGACGCCAGCCGACAGAATCAGTGCGTGCAGAGCAGCCACCGCGGCGGCTTCGGTCGGCGTGAAGGCGCCGCTGTAGATGCCGGTCAGCAGAACCACCGGCAGGGTCAGCGGTAGCAGCCCGCCGAGCAGCATGCCAGGCAGTTCCCCGGCTGCAACCGGGTCTCCCTTGGGCATGTTGCGGCGTGTGGCGATCAGGTGCACACCCAGCATCAGCAGCGCGGCCATCAGCAGCCCCGGCAGCACGCCCCCCAGAAACAGCGCGCCGACCGAGGTACCCGACACCAGGGCGTAGATCACCATCGGAATCGATGGTGGAATGATGGGGCCGATGGTGGCGCCGGCGACCACCACCGCGCCGGCAAATCCGGGCGTGTATTCCGTCTTCTTGAGCATCTGCTTGATCGAGACCAGACCTGGGCCGGCGGCGTCGGCAATGGCGCTGCCGCTCATGCCTGAAAAGATCACGCTGACCACAATGTTGACTTGGGCCAGGCCGCCACGCAGACTGCCGACCATGACGCGTGACAGCTGGAACAGGCGCTCGCTGATGGAGCCCGCATTCATCAGGTTGGCAGCCAGCACAAACAGCGGCACGGCCAGCAGCACGTAGCCGTTGTAGAGACCATTGAGCACCTGCTCGGCGGCCAGTCCGAGGTCCTGACCCTTGACGATCAGGTAGGCGATGCCGCTGGCCAGCATGGCAAAGGCAATCGGTGCGCGCAGCAGCATGCCGGTCACCATCACCGCCAGCAGTGTGGTCAGGGCAGCGCTCACAAATAGCTGCGCCAGTGGCGTCCGATCAGACGGTAGACGCGCCAGAGATAGCGCAGCACCAGCGCCAGCAGCAAGAGGGCAAACGGGGCATAGACCCAGTTGAATGGCAGGCCCATCACCGGTGTCTCCTCGCGTCGCATGAAGTGGATGTAGTCAATCGACTCCGGCAGCGCCCATGCCGCCAGTCCACCAATCAGGCTGCAAGCTGCAATTGCCATCACGCGCTGTGCCTGCGGACCGGCCTTCTGGTACAGCAGATCAAAGGCAACGTTTTCGCGGTCCTTGCAGACCAGGGCCGCGCCCCATAGGATCGCCCACAGGTAAAGAATCACGGCCGCCTCGTCGGTCCAGGCCAGCGGTTTGTCGAAGAAAAAGCGCGCCACTACCTGCACCACAAAGACCAGGAACATCAGGGTGAACAGCAGCACGCCAAAGGCGTTGGCTGCATGGCGCAGGAATCTCATCTGCCTGTCGCGTTGATGCGCTCCAGCAAGCCCTTGGGCCAGAGCTTGGCGTAGTCGGACCCGAGGTAAGCCGCCTGCACCGACTTGCGAAAGGCATCGAGGTCGGGGGTCGTCACGCTCAAGCCCTGGTTCTTGAAGTAGTCGACCAGTTGTTTTTCGTCGGCGATACGGTTCTCGTTGTTGTAGCTGGCGGCCATCTGAGCGGCTTGCCTGAGTGCGCTTTTCTGCGGTGCGCCCAGGCTGTTCCACAGCTTGTTGGAGACGCCGATGAACAGCGCATCGACCAGGTGGCCGGTCAGCGTGATCTGCTTGGTGACTTCAAAAAACTTGGCACTCTTGACAGTCGGCAAGGGGTTGTCCTGCGCGTCTATGGTGCCGGTCCTCAGCCCCATATAGACCTCACCAAAGGCCAGCGGCGTCGGCGTTGCCCCCAGCGCCTCACCTAGAAATAACCACTCCTTGCTACCGGGCATGCGCAGCTTGACCCCTTTGAGGTCAGACGGCGTGCTGACTTTGCGGGCGTCGCGCAGATTGAGCTGGCGGGTGCCGTAGTAGATCGGTGCCAGCACGGTGATCTCCATCTTTTCGCTGACTCGCTTGAACAACTCCTCGCCGATCGGTCCGTTGAACACCTGCATCAGGTGCGCCGGATCGCGGATCACGTAACCGGCGGTGAAGATCGAAAACTCCGGTACCAGTTTCGCAATGTCAAAGGCCGAAATCGTCGTCATCTCCAGATTGCCGCGCGCCATCGCCACCGGCTCGGCGCCCTGTTTGAAAAGCGAGGCATTCAAACTGATTTGCACATCGAATTGGCCGGGCGCTGACTTGTCCAATTGCTCTCTCAGGACTGTCCACATGCGGGCGTGCCAGTCGTCCGGGACGGCCGGTGTGGAAATGCGCAGCAGATGGCGAGATTGTGCAGACACTGCTCTACTTGCCAGAAGAAGCGCTGTGGCCAGCGTCAGCCAACTGCGACGCGTCACAAAGCTTTGAGCAGGGTTGGGGCTGTTGAAGTGCGGCATGGCGGATCGTGGAAGCGGTAATCGTATACCGAACGTGGCATGATAGGCGCCAGTTCGACGCAACTCCTTTCATGAATACCGAAAGCACACTTTCCACTTTCGTCGCAAGTGATGGCGACAACCTCGCCATTCAGGAATGGCCGCTTGAATACCGGCAGCCCATGCGCGGCGTGGTGCTGTTGGTGCATGGTCTGGGCGAACATGCCGGTCGCTACGACCACCTGGCGCGCCGCCTCAACGAATGGGGCTTTGCTGTGCGCGGCCACGACCAATTTGGCCATGGTGAGTCGGGTGGAGCGCGCGGCGCCTTGCCGACAGCGCATCGCCTGCTGGATGACCTGGCTGATATTGTGGACAGCACCCGCGTTCGCATGAGCCGCGACACGCCGTTGATCCTGCTCGGCCACAGTCTGGGCGG
>CAIVLG010000206.1 GCA_903906695.1 uncultured beta proteobacterium
CTTTCCGATCTACCGCGGCGGCCCGATGAACTACGCCGATCAGGTGGGCCTGTTCAATGTGGTGCAGGCGATGAAGCGCTTTGCGAAGAATCCGCTCGACGATGCGAAGTTCTGGGAACCTGCACCGCTGCTGGCAAAGCTCGCTGCTGAAGGCAGGACCTTCAACTGAAGCCGAATTCCGGACGTGGTACGTACATGATCAGGAATATTCTGTACGGCCTGCTCGCAGCCATATTGCTGCTGGCGGCTGTTTTGGGTATCAACACCTGGCGCAAGGGCTCGCGCCAGCTTGATGTGGCGCCGATTGCGAAGTTGCAGGTTGACGAGGCAGCAGTTGCAGAGCGGCTGGCAGAGGCAGTGCGACTACGCACCATTTCGTCGCGCGACGACGCCACGCTCAATGCCGACCAGTTTGAACAGCTTCACAGCCTTTTGCAGAGGCGTTTTCCAAGGTTGCACGCAGAGCTTAAGCGAGAAGTGGTGGGGGGCCTTAGCCTGCTCTACACCTGGCAGGGCAGTAACGCGGCGGCTCAACCCATCCTGCTGATGGCGCACCAGGACGTGGTAGCGCTGGCACCGGGCACGGAGAAGGACTGGAATGAGGAACCCTTCTCCGGCAAGGTGAAGGAAGGCTATGTCTGGGGTCGGGGTGCCTGGGACGACAAGGGCAATCTGATCGCGCAGATGGAGGCGGTCGAAATGCTGGTGGTCAGCGGCTACAAGCCTGAACGCACCGTTTACCTGGCGTTTGGCGCGGACGAGGAAGTCGGCGGCATCCGCGGCGCCATGCGCATCGCGGCGTTGCTCAAGGAGCGCAAGGTGCGGCTGGATTTCATCGTGGACGAAGGCCTGCTCATCACCGAAGGCGTCATGCCGGGCTTGGCACCGCCTGCTGCCGTAATTGGCATCGCCGAAAAGGGCTACCTGTCGGTGCTGCTGAGGATGTCAGGGAATCCCGGTCATTCGTCCATGCCGCCGCCCAAGGGAACGAGCGTCGTCGCTATGATGAGCGCCGCGCTCAGGCGTATTGACGATGACCAGCTTCCTGCTGGAATTCGCGGCGTGGCGGCGGAAATGTTTGCCACCGTGACGCCGGAACTGAGCGGCCTGCAGCGAGTCGCCATGTCCAATCTATGGCTGTTCGGACCCCTGGTGCAAAGGCAACTAGAAGCCAGTGCAGTTACTAACGCCGTGCTGCGCACGACGACGGCGCTAACAATCGTGAACGCAGGTAACAAGGAAAACGTGCTGCCGGGGAATGCGGAGGCCACCGTCAACTTTCGCTTGCTGCCGGGTGACTCCTCGGAGCAGGTGATGGGACGCATGAAGCGCCAGGTCAGGGATGCGACGAACAGCGACAAGTTTGAACTGTTCGCGTTGCCGGGCGCCATGGAGGCGTCCAAGGTGGCGCCCACGGATTCAGCGCAGTACGCATTGTTCAACCGCACGATTCGAGAAGTGTTTCCCGGGACGTTGGTGGTGCCGGGACTCTACATTGCTGGCTCGGATTCGATCCATTTCGGCGAGATCAGCGACCACATCTTCAAGTTCTCACCGGTACGCGCCAAGCCGGAGGATCTGCCACGTTTTCACGGTACCAACGAGCGCATCACTGCCGCCAACTTGGCCGAACTGATCCGTTTTTATCACCGTCTATTGACCATGGGTGCGAAAGCATCATTGAATTAAGGAAGAACCCATCATGACCTCAGCCGTAATCGTTTCCACCGCCCGCACACCGCTTACCAAGAGCTGGAAGGGTGCCTTCAACATGACGCACGGAGCCACCATGGGTGGTCACGTGGTCGAACACGCCATCAAGCGTGCCGGCATCGAAGCCGCCGAGGTGGAAGACGTCATCATGGGGTGTGGCACACCGGAAGGTGCCACCGGTGCCAACATCGCCCGCCAGATTGCGCTGCGGGCTGGTTGCCCCATCACTACCTCCGGCATGACCGTCAATCGCTTTTGTTCCTCGGGCCTGCAGACCATTGCGATCGCGGCACAACGCATCATTGCCAACGAGGGCGATATTTTTGTCGCCGGTGGTGTTGAAGCCATTTCCTGCGTGGCGCAAGAGATGAACAAGCACATGCTGGCCGACCCCTGGTTGGTCAAGAACAAACCTGAGGTCTACTGGCCCATGTTGCAAACCGCCGAGAACGTGGCCAAGCGCTATAACATCGGTCGCGACGTTCAGGACGAGTATGGTGCGGGTAGCCAGCAGCGCGCCGCGGCGGCCTTGGCGGCAGGCCTGTTCAAGGACGAAATTGCACCCATTACGGTCACCATGGGCGTGGCCGACAAGGTCATGGGCCTGATGACCAAGAAGGTGACGGTCAGCGACGACGAGGGCATACGAGCCGGCACCACCAAGGAGGGCATCAGCGGGCTTCGCTCGGCCCTGCCCGGTGGTTTGATCACAGCCGGCAACGCCAGCCAGTTGTCGGACGGCAGCGGCGCCGTGGTCGTCATGCACGAAAAATTCGCCGAGAAAAAAGGCCTCAAACCGCTGGGCCGTTTTCTTGGTTTTGCCGTTGCCGGTTGTGAGCCCGATGAAATGGGTATCGGCCCGGTGTTTGCCGTCCCCAAGGTGCTGGCCCGCCTGGGTCTGAAGATGAGTGACATCGACCTGTGGGAACTGAACGAAGCCTTTGCCGTGCAGGTGATTTACTGCCGTGACAAGCTGGGCATTCCGGCTGATCGTCTGAACGTCAATGGCGGTGCCATTGCGGTTGGCCATCCCTTTGGCATGAGCGGCCAGCGCTTGACCGGCCACGCCCTGATCGAAGGCAAGCGCCGCGGCGCCAAGCGCGTCTGCGTCACCATGTGCATTGGCGGTGGCATGGGCGCGGCTGGGATTTTTGAGGTTCTCTGAAACTCCTGAATACCTCATGAACCGGACTTATTTGGCGTATTTAACTTCTTCTTGGCCCCACTCTCTCACCCCCGCCTCTCTCTCGCCCCACCGGGCGAGAGAGAGGAGCCAACAGCCACATTTGGCCACGTGCTTAGAGGGAAGAAGTACACACTTGAAAGGCACGCTGATTAGAAAGCCATGAGCCTGCATACCACTCTTGATTTTCTTCTGTACCTATGGCTGGACGTTGAGTCGTTGAGTCAGCGAGCGCGTTTCGCCGATCATTCGCGTGGAACCTTCGACGCGGTGCTCGACACTTGCGAGCGCATCGCGCGAGAAAAATTCGCGCCGTTCAACCGCACCGCCGATGTCGAAGAGCCGCGCTTTGACGGCGAGAAGGTGATCCTGCCGCAGTCCACGCTGGACGCGCAACGAGCCTACGCCGAATCCGGCATGCTCAGCGCTGCGCAGGACTACCAGATGGGCGGCATGCAACTGCCGTACACGATTGAGGCGGCGGCCAATTCCTTCTTTGCCTGCGCCTCGGTCAGCATAGGCACGGGCATGCTGACCACCGCCAACGCCAACCTGCTGATGGTGCATGGAACGGCTCTGCAAAAAGAGGTCTTTTCCAAAAACGAGTTCGCTGGCCGCTGGTCGGGCACCATGTGCCTGAGCGAACCACAGGCGGGCTCCAGCCTGTCCGATGTGGCCACAAGAGCCGTCTCCGATGGCGACGGTTTTGAGACCGACCCGCTGGGCGCACGCTATCGCCTGACCGGCAACAAGATGTGGATTTCGGCCGGCGAGCATGAACTGAACGAGAACATCATCCACCTCGTGTTGGCCAAGATTCCAGGGACCGATGGCAAACTCGTTGCCGGCACGCGCGGCATCTCGCTCTTCATCGTGCCCAAGAGGCTGGTCAACACGGAGGGTCAACTCACCGGCGAGCGCAATGACGTGGCACTGGCCGGGCTCAATCACAAACTGGGCTGGCGCGGCACCGTCAACACGCTGCTCAATTTCGGCGAAGGCAGATACCCGGTGCGGGGACAGGCCGGCGCCATCGGCTACCTGGTTGGCAAGCCGGGCGAGGGCCTGCGCTGCATGTTTCACATGATGAACGAGGCGCGCATCGGCGTCGGCATCGCGGCCACCATGCTGGGCCTTGCCGGCTATTACGCCTCGCTCGATTACGCCAAAAACAGACCGCAGGGCAGGGCACTGGCCGCGGGCGGCAAGGACGCGTCCCAGCCACAGGTGCGCATTATTGAGCACGCCGATATCAAGCGCATGCTGCTGGCGCAGAAGTCCTACTGTGAAGGCGCTCTGGCACTGGATTTGTATTGCGCACGACTGGTCGATGAGCAACATACCGGCAATGCACTGGCGGCCGATGAGGCGCGTCTGCTGCTCGAAGTGCTGACGCCGATCGCCAAGAGCTGGCCCAGCGAATGGTGTCTGGAGGCCAATTCGATGGCGATCCAGATCCATGGCGGCTATGGTTACACGCGCGACTTCCCGGTCGAGCAGTACTGGCGCGACAACCGGCTGAACATGATTCACGAGGGCACGCACGGCATCCAGGCGATGGACTTGCTCGGGCGCAAGGTGCTGATGGAAAACGGTCGCGGCCTGCAACTGCTCGGCCAGCGCATGATGGCTACCGTGCAGCGCGCCGCCGTCGTGCCTGAACTGGCGCAGCACGCCAAGGCGCTGACGCAGGCGTTGCAGGATGTCAGTCTGGCCACGCAGCAGGCCTGGGTCGGTGGCGAGCCAGCGGAGACACTGGCCAACGCCGTGCCCTACATGCAGGCCTTTGGCCACACCGTGCTGGCCTGGATCTGGCTTGACGTGGCGTGCGCCGCGTTGCTGTCGGATGGCAGGAATCAAGTGAGCAACAGCGCCGGCAGGATCGCCGCCACACGCTACTTCTATCACTACGAGCTGCCCAAGATTGGTGCTTGGCTCAA
>CAIVLG010000207.1 GCA_903906695.1 uncultured beta proteobacterium
GGATTGATCAGGTACTTCGCTCCGGTCGCGCGCTTGCCATATTCAGAAATCTCGCTCAATTGCAGCGCTTGGGAAAGTGAGATCTCTTTGGAGTAGCCGCTGGCAAAGGTAGTCTTCAACTCCCTGACCACACGCTGTTTCAGCAATTGCGCTGCGTCAGTGCCAATTCGTTGCAAGAACGGAAACAACAGCCATCCGCCGATCCCCCATGCCATGCCGAAGCTTCGGTTGAATTCGGTTGGATTGGTGTCCAGGCCGCCATAGATGTAGACCTGTTTGTGGGTTGTCGAGCCATAACGGCTGTACTCTTTGGCACTCTTGTTCAGCGCTGCCTCCATGCATGTCAAGATTTGCCCAGCCAGCTTGCCTCCACCGGTGGCATCAAAGGCAATGGTCGCGCCGGTTGCGGTAAGCGCCGTCGTGAGGTCATCCATGAACGTGGTTGAGGCGGCGTTGCAGACATACTTTGCCCCGAGGGATCTGAGAATCTCTTCCTGCTCAGGTTTTCGTACGATATTCACCAAGGCGATCTGGTCTTTGATGCAGATCTTATTGAGCATCTGTCCAAGGTTTGAGGCCGCCGCGGTGTGCACTAGCGCCTTGTGACCTTCGCGGCGCATGGTCTCGACCATTCCAAGCGCTGTCAGCGGGTTAACGAAGCAGGACGCGCCCTCAGCGGGCGTCGTGCCTTCGGGAAGCAGCAGGCATTGATCCACCTTGATACATCGGTACTGCGCGTACATTGCACCTCCGATCACAGCGACAGTCTTTCCGAGCAAGGCCTGCGCAGCGCCCGACGCTCCGGCTTCGACGACCACACCGGCACCTTCGTTACCGACCGGCATGGATTGATCCAATCGGCCCGCCATGCTCCTTAGAAATCGCTCAGGGATGCTCGCTGTGACTACCGGACTGTTAGCGGTGTCAGATGCCTTGGATGTGCTCATGTCTGCAGCGCCAAACAACAGTCCGATGTCAGAAGGATTGATTGGAGAGGCTTCTATTCGCACGACCACTTCGTCTGGCGCCGGCGTTGGTATCACCGTACTGACCAGTGAAAGCTCCAGTTCACCGCTGGATTTCACGAGGGACCGCAGCTCAAGACCAGTGCGTTTAGTGTCAATACTCATTTCGACTATCCTTTTTGTTGAAATTCACTTTTGTATAGTCTTCGCTTAAAGCTACAGACTCTATAGCAATCAAGATTCCAGAATCGTTAATGGACCGTTGGCGCGTACTTGCTGATCGCCTCCCACAAGCCATTCAGGTAAACGGCCCCCAGCGCGCGGTCATACAGCCCGTAGCCGGGTTTGCCGGTCTCACCCCAGATCATGCGCCCATGGTCCGGGCGCACATAACCCTCGAAACCGATGTCGTAGTAGGCCTTGACAATGGCTGCCATGTCCAGCGAACCATCGCAGGACCGGTGGGTGGATTCATAAAACGTCCCGTCCGGTTCCACCTTGACATTGCGCAGGTGGCCAAAGTGGATGCGGCCCTGGCCGCCAAATTCGCGCACCAAGGCTTCAACGTTGTTGCACAAATCAGCGCCGAGCGAGCCTGAACACAGGGTCAAGCCGTTGGCTGGCGAGTCAACCATGTTAACCAGGCGCTGCAAGTCTTCGCGGTTCTTGACGATGCGCGGCAAACCAAAGATCGGGCGCGGCGGGTCGTCCGGGTGCATGGCCATCCTGATACCCGCTTCTTCAGCGACCGGGATGATGGCCTTGAGGAAGCAGCTGAGGTTGGCCCACAGCGTTTCCTCGTTCACCGCTTTGTACTCAGCCAGCAGGCTCTTGAGCTGTTCCGTCTTGTAGCTGGCGTCCCAGCCGGGCAGGGCGATGCCTTTTTCCGGATCAATCCTGGCAACCGCCCCGGCGTCGAACGCCAGAGTGAAAGAGCCGTCAGGCAGCATCTTGGCCATCTCAGTGCGGGTCCAGTCAAATACGGGCATGAAGTTGTAGCAGATCACTTTCACACCCACCGCAGCGCAATGACGGATGTTTTGCTGGAAGTTGGCAATGAGGTGGTCCCGCGTTGGCTTGCCCAACTTGATGTCCTCGTGGACAGGCACACTTTCAACCACCTCAAACTTCAGCCCTGCGCCTTCAATGCGCGCGCGCAGTGCCTGCAGCTTGTCCAGGGGCCAGACCTCACCCACCGGCACGTCGTAAATGGCGGAAACAATGCCGTAAAGGCCGGGGATCTGGCGGATGTATTCAAGCCTGACGGGGTCAGACTCGCCATACCAGCGAAAGGTCATCTTCAAGGA
>CAIVLG010000208.1 GCA_903906695.1 uncultured beta proteobacterium
CGCCATCGCCTTCTTCAACGCAAAACGCTCGTCCTTGGTGGGCTCATAGACCGTCGTCTTGCCGCTCTTCTTGACGCCGGCCAGCGACAGGTCGTTCTCTTCCTGTGCAATCTTGTTGGCATAGACAGTGGCTTCTTTCATCGCCTGTTCCAGTTGACCGCGCACGTCAGCCGGCAGACCGTCCCAGAATTTCTTGTTGACGATCACTGCATAGCCAAGGTAACCGTGGTTGGTAAGTGTCAGGTGCTTTTGCACCTCGTGCATCTTCTGCGTCCAGAAATTGGAGATTGGGTTCTCGGTGCCGTCGACGACGCCGGTCTGCAGCGCCTGATAAACCTCGGAGAAGGACATCACCTGCGGTATGCCGCCAACCGAGCGGATTTCTTCTTCAAGCACCTTGGAAGATTGGATGCGGAACTTCTTGCCCTTGTAGTCAGCAGGCATTTTCAGCGGCGTGTTGGCCGAGAAAGATTTGAAGCCGTTGTCCCAGTAAGCCAGACCCTTGATGCCCTTGGGCTCCAGCTTGGCCAGCATCGCGGCGCCAACCGGGCCTTGCGTAATCTTGTGCAACTCAGCTGTGTCGTCAAACATGAAAGGAAAGTCGAAAGCCTCGAACTCTTTCACGCCGAGCGGACCAAACTTTGCCAGCGAGGGGGCCAGCATTTGCACCGAGCCCATCTGCAAAGAGGACATTTCTTCGCCGTCTTTGTACAAGGCACTGTTGGGGTAGACCTCGACCTTGACTTTACCTTGCGTCAGCTCGCCCGCTCTCTTGGCAAAGAATTCGGACGCCTTGCCCTTGGGCGTGTCGGCCGCAACGACGTGGCTGAACTTGATGATGGTCTGGGCGTTGACCGCGAGGGCGGCGCAGGCCAGCAGCAAGCCAAGCAGCAGTCTGGAAGTTTTCATGGGTGTATCTCCTGATGAAGTAAAGAAAACCTTGCGGACAGGTCATCCGCCTGTTGGTCACTATAGAAGCGAAACGCCCGATTGCCATAGTGGAAAACCACGATACGTGCAGGACTGTTGATCTGGCCCAAACTGGGGCCGCCCCAAGGCACTTCAAGGCAATGTAGGCCTTTGCTGTGTTTGGCCGGCGCGCAAGTGCTTGCGCGCCAGACCTCAAGTTACTTGCTTATGTCGAAAATCAGATTGATCGGTGACGGACCGAATGAGGCCCAGGTTTGTACTGTCTGTCCCTGACCGACACCCGGCTTGGACCAATCACAAACCCCCTGCGGGAAGGTGCCTTGCAAAGCGTTCAACTGTTGCGGTGTCAGCGTGGCTGTGTAGTCGATCTGGGATACGGGCTTGAGCTGACACTTGAAGACGTCCAGCGTGACTGGGGCACCCGCAACATAAGCCGGCTGCGTGTAGGCAGGGTACAGCGTGTTGCATTGATCGGTTCCAAAAAGCGTCTGAGGTGCAGAAATTTTCAGCGGAGTCGTGCTCTTGTCCCAGCAAGCGTCAACGATGTCGGCAGGTCTATTTCTCGCCACCTTCTGGGCCGCAGTGCCAGTGGACGTATCACTGAAAATCGCGCTGAGCCAGCGATCCATGGCCGGAATAAGTTCTGTCGTGGGCGCATTGGTGCTGCCGTAAATCACATGGTTGTTCGCATTGCCGTTGCTCTTCTTCAGGCGTTCACGCAGGGCATGCACCCAAATCTTGGCGTGCGTCACAGTCGCTTGCTTGCCAGCAGCTGTAGACACGCTGGCAGCAGTGTCGTTGTATCCCATGCGTGTAATGATGGGAATATTCGCCAAGCCGTTGGCACCGGTTACCACTCGGCCCGAGCGGTAGACCCGTGTCAATGCATCGGTGTCGGCAACGGTTCGGGCAGCCTGTTGCTGGAAATTGATGTCCAGACCGCCTATCTTCTGGTTCAGGTCGACGAACTGATCAAATGAGATGGTGCCCTTGTTGAAGGCATCGAGTCCGTATTGAACCCCCACGTTATCCAGGAATCTTTGGGCAAAGCCGGCACCGGCTGAGCCAACCGGCCTCTTTCCCAGCACGTTGATGTTGTGGTCAAACACCGCAGTGCGCACCCCTGCCGGGTTGCTGACCGCGTCGAACTGTTTGAGCGGATCATTGGCTCCCACCGGATAGAAAGCTGCCGCAGTGCCCGCCGCATTGGCTGCCAGGCAGTTGGTCAGCGAATTGACGGTGGGTCGATTGCAACCAATGGGAGAAGCTCGCGCTGGGTCAAGCCGGTTTGCCGAAGAGGTCGTTACGCCGCCATTGGCTCCTGCCCCGCTGGCTCTGTCACTCAGAATAGTGAACATGTCCGGGTTAAAGAAGCCCGTCACCGCGTTCTTTTGGGCCGCTGTGAAAGCAAGGGCTCCAGCCGAATTGGTGACACTAAAGTAAATGTCGAACAGCCGGGCGTCAGCAAGTGCTGGCAGGTTCGTGATGGCATCCGGGAAAGAGTTGGTGGTGACGATGCCGTCAAAAGTGCCAGGGTAGTTCTCAGCAGTGGTAAGCGACAGGTAAGAGCCGCCCGAACTGCCTGTGCCAATGGTTAACTGCGGCTTACCGTACGCCTTGATGAATTTTTCCTTGACCATCAGCGCAGTCTCGGCTGACAGGAGGTCGTTGCAATTGTTGCCGGCTGAGTTGAGGGTACTGCTTACATGGGCGAAGCCCGCCGACAGGTAGCTGTCATCCAACACGTTGACGTTATTGCTGTTCTGGGTGCCCTGGCTGTTGTAGCCCGCCTGGCATCCGCCGCCAAAGGAGTAGATCAGTTTGCTGTTCCAACTCTTGGACGGACTCAGAGCAGTGGGCGTGGCATCCGCGATCGGGTCATGCACCATCGCGATCTGGTAGATCGACCGGTTGATAGTCCCGGTTTCCAAGCGCACAATGTATTTCTTGCCGTTGACCAGCGTCGCACTCAAGTCTGAAGGGTAGCTCGTGGCGTCGGTCAGTGTCTTGAACGCATTGGTCGATGCCTTGTAAACATAGTCGATACGGCGATCCACCGCGCATGCGCTGGCCGGCGTCGATGCAGGCAGCGTCGACGCCTTGTCGGGCAGGTAGGCATAAAGATCGGTGGTGCAGGTGAAAGGTGCCTGCTGGGGGCCTGAAATCATCGGTCCCGCAGCGGAATAACCGGTCAGCGTCAATTGGGTCTCCGGACCCCTGGTGCTGGCGCTCAAGAGATTGGCCCCGTTGCGTATTCCATTGACCAACCCGACGTAGCTTCCGGTCGACTTGGGATCGGGCTTGAAGCTGCTACTGACGCTGGCTCCGTTCAACGATACAGAGAGATCAGCCAGCGCCGCCGGGTCAGCGGTTTGCGGCGTAATCCTGATCAAGGCGTCTCCACCCGAGATCAAATCAGCGCTGGAGGATAAGACCTCGACAGTGGGAGCCGGGTAAGACGTCCCGCCGCCGCATGCCTGCAACAGGATGCTGGTGGCAAAAATTATCGGAACCGCGGGCGCGGCGCCCAAAAAGCGATAGTTGGTGTTCTTCATATTGTCTCCTTGAAAATTGAACAAGACCTGTCATTGAATTGAGACCGTGTCACCGGTCCAACTGGATTCCCCTTTTCTTGACGAGCAACTCCCACTTCTTCCTTTCGC
>CAIVLG010000209.1 GCA_903906695.1 uncultured beta proteobacterium
GGTCTGAAAGCCCGTGTACTGAGCGCCTGTAGTCAGCAGCGTTGGTGCGATCGGATAAGCACTCATGCCCATCCAGACAAAGTTGGTGTCATGACAAGCCGAGCAGTTGCCGGTGACGCCGCTGTGGATCTGGGTGGTCGTTGGTGCGGGTGTGGCAAAGGCTGTGCCGGGTGGCATGCGGCTGGCGTTGCCATCCACCAGTGCGGTCGGTAACGCAGCGAGGTGGCAGCTCTCGCATGCGATGGAGGACGGGATGTGGGAATTCGGCCCGGTGGGCGAGGTTGTTGGCATGACGACGATGCTCGAAATCCCTGCAAACATACCTCCCGTGATGGATGGACCGTGACAGTCGGCACAACCGCTGCTGATTCCGGTGTGGTCCATCTTGCCGCCCGAAAAGCTCGTGAAGTCGGTCAGCGTCGACTGCACGTGGCAGCTGGCACACAACGCCGGGTTGCTACGTGGAAGATGATTGACCGGCATGCCGGTAGCAATCCGGCCATCGTGGCAGGTGGCGCAGGGGCTCATATCGCTTCCCCTGGCTGAATGCGGGAAACGCGTGACAGGAGTGAACGACACAGAAGAGTGACACACATCACACGACAAGGTCGTGGCGACGTGGTTCGCCGGCAGGCCGGTCGCCCTTCTGCCATCGTGGCAGGTGCCGCAGGTGCCGGGCGCAACCGCCCAATGGCTGAAAACGACCGCGGCAAACGAGCTGACGTTGTGGCAGCTATCGCAACTGCCGCTGATTTGAATATGCTGGTAGGGCATCGCCACGGCCCCGCGCTGATTGTTCACTACGTGGCAGCTTGCGCAATCACGCGGTGTTGACTTGAAAATTCCCTTGATATGGCAGGCCTCACAGCGCACCTGCTCATGCGAGCCCAACAGCGGGAAGCTTGTTGCGCCGTGATCAAATCCAATTGAAGCCTGGGCCCGCGCCAGAGGACTGCCCAGCAGCATGCACAGCAGCATCAGAGCCAGCGCACAAATCCTGCGAAAACCCGAATCCAGCATGGTTGCGTTGATCACGAAGGTAGCCTCGGTATGAGTTCAGACAAACGAATCGCTTTTTCCAACGGCAGCACAGTCAAGCTGGAAATTGCGCCACTGCCCTGACGGCCGGTCTTTTGCTTCAAGGTCTTGAATGAAGAGGTGGCGTGGCATTGCTGGCACTGACGGCCAAACCCGCCTTCATGAACGTCATCCCTGCCATGACAACTGATGCATTGCGTCGATACGAGGGCACGGCTCTCGGTCGGCATGGTGTGGCACAGAGTGCAGGCTTTGGCCTTGTGCTTGCCGTCGAGCGCGAACTTGGTACGAGTGTCGTGATCGAAGTTCCAGTCTTTCCAGTCACGGGCGTTGTGGCACTGGGCGCAATCCGGACCCAAAGTCTTCTTGTGCTTGTCGTCCTTGACATGACACGCCACGCAAGCGACTTTGGCGTCCTTGAAGCGCGGGCCCGCATGGCATTTCCTGCAATCGACAGGAGCGTGTTTGCCAAGCAAAGGAAAGCGTGTCAGTCCATGATCGAATTGGGGCACTTTCCAGTCGCGGTCGTTGTGGCACTTCTCGCACTGTTTGCCTTCCTGACCCTCGTGCTTGTCGTCCTTCTGGTGACAGCTGAGGCACTCCACAGCGGTCTTTCTGAAACTGCTCAGATCCTTGTGGCAGGCGTCACACTTGACGCTGCTTTTTGCGTGCGCGTTGCGCAAAACAAATTTGGTTCGCTCATGCCTGAACCGTCCATTGGTGTCTTTCCACTCCCTCTCGCCGTGGCATTCACTGCACTTTTCGCCCAAGGTGGCGTTGTGCTTGTCGTCCTTCTTATGACAAGCAAGACATTCCTTGGACGCCTCCTTGAACATGGCACTCTTGTGGCATTCCTTGCATTCGGTCTTCGCGTGTTTGCCCAGCAGTGGGAAGCTGGATGTCGCATGGTCAAATTTCGGCGACTCTTTCCAGTTCTTTTCAGTGTGGCAGTCGGCGCACTTCTTGCCCAGCGATTCCCTATGTTTGTCGTCCTTCCTGTGACAGCCATAGCACTCCTGGCTGAGCTTGACAGGCAGGTAGAGTTTCTCGGTGTGACAGCTCACGCACTTGGTGCTGATGTGCTTGCCGCGCAGCACGTATTTGGTGTCAACGTCGTGGTTGAAGCCGCTGTTCTTCCAGAGCTTGGTGCCGTGACAACTCTCACACTTCTCGCCAAACTGGCCCTTGTGACCCTTTTGATCATCGTCCTTGCGGTGACAGCCGATGCAGGTGCGAGAGGCTTCGCGGTAGTCGGCGGACTTGTGGCACTCCGCGCACTTCACATCGACGTGTTTTCCAGTCAAGGCAAAACGCGCCGTACCGTGGTCGAACTTGGCTTCTTTCCAATTGTTCTCAGCGTGACAACTAGCGCACTTCAATCCCAGCGAGCCCTTGTGGACATCATCCTTTTTGTGGCAGCCATCGCACTCCTGCGCGGCGTTGCGGAACTTCTTGCCAGGCACATGGCACTTCGTGCACTCTGTCTTTTGATGCTTTCCGCGCAGCGAAAAATCGCTTACCGCATGGTCAAATTTCTTTTCATCCAAGGGCGCAATTCGGGCCTCGCGCCCCTTGTGATCGGTGTGGCAGGTGCGGCAAGCCTGAGGCTTGCTCTTGCCATGAAAACCCAACTTAGCGCGCACGTCGGCCCCCACTTCCTTGTGGCAGTCGATGCACAAGCCGTCCTGCGCCTGGCGGTCGAATTTCACGTGGCAGCGCTTGCATTCGCTCTCCCACTTGGCGTGGCCGGCAATCAGTTCTCCCGGCGCCAGAACGGATTCGATTCCCTGCGAACGAGCACCGACTGCGCAGACAAGCGCAGCCAGCGTCAGGATCAGACCTGCGCGCCAACCCCCAATCAATAAAGCGCGCCATGGAGATAGCCATTTCGTCAATCCATTCCCCGCATCAGTAGGCATGCACCGCAACGACGTGCACGACGGCGCTGATCACCAGCAAATAGACAAACGGAATGTGAGCGATATGCCAGAGCGAAAACAAGCGCGCATAGGCAGTGAACTGGGCAACTCGCGTGACCGCATGCAGATACTCTGATACCAGCTTTCTGGAGGCCTGTTCCCGTTTGGCAAGAAGTTCCTGACTCCACTGCTGGTCCTGGGCGAGCGAGCGTAAGCTGAGGTGCAGATCCCGCACGCAGCGGCGATAGGTCAACCACTGCTGCACCGGCAGCCAGAAGACCTGCCTTGCATAGGTCAACCAGCCGCCCTCGGCTTCAAGCTCCCGTCGTTCAAACGCCAGCAGTCTGGCTTCAACTTCCTTGGCAAACGACAGACGCGAGCGGGCATCTTCTTCTACCAGCCCGGCCCGCGATTGCAAATCGCGCAGGCTCGCCTTTTCGCCGTGCAGACCGCGATTGACCCTGGCGTAGATGAATCGACCGATCACTCCGCTTGCAGCAACCGCCAGCATGCTGTACAGGGCCACCGCCGCGTTGAGCGAACCGACCCGAAATGTGGAGTGCAGCAGGATCAGAAGTGGACCACCTACGCCCAACACCATGTGAACCAGAAACCACCACTTGAGGCGACCCCAGTTTCTTGAGAATTTGAAATGCTTGCGCAGTGGATAGCTGAACAACAGGAGCATCATGACGCCGCCCGCAACGCCCAGCCAGTAGCCGATATCGTCACCGGCCTTGAAATAGTTCATCCGGCTGAACTGCCATACGGCCAGCAGTAACGCAGTCAGTAGCAGATAGACCATCACATCAGTCGGCAGAGAACTGCTGAAAGTACGTTCCTTGTCGAGCACCTGTGCAGCGCTGGTTTTGGAACTCGAAGAAGGAAAGACGGACTCGGCGAACTCAACTTCACCGACAGCCATGGCGGGTGGCAAATATCTTTCTGTGGCGCTTGACATAGTCGGGGGTTGGGGATTGAGTTGACTTGGCCTGATGGTAGGCAGGCTTTCTTAAGTAATGCTTAATGAAGCAGGTAACCAAAGGTAAGACTTGCATAGTGCAAGACCGCGGTATCCTTAAGAAAGTCTTAATCTGGAACCACTAAAGTGCAAAATGGTCCACCCTTAGCAACCATGGTGACCCGAGTATGAGCAAGACTGACTTTCGCGGGAGCTTCAATGCGCATTCTGCTGGCTGAAGATGACGCCATGCTGGGCGATGGTTTGCGGGCCGGGCTGCGCCAGATGAGCTATTTGGTGGACTGGGTGCGTGACGGCGTCGCCGCCGAGCGCGAACTGGTGTCGGGCGACTATGCGGCTGCGGTGCTCGATCTCGGTCTGCCGTTGAAAGACGGGCTTGAGGTGTTGCATGCTCTGCGTCTGCGCAAAATAGCGACACCGGTCTTGGTGCTGACAGCGCGCGACACCGTGCCTGATCGAGTTCGCGGTCTGGACCTGGGTGCCGACGACTACGTCATCAAACCGGTGGATCTGCTCGAACTGGGCGCCCGCTTGCGCTCGCTGGTGCGTCGCGCCCATGGCCAGATGCACGATGCCCTGTGCCATGGTGCGGTGCGATTGGAGCCGTCGTCGCGGCAGGTCAGTCTGAATGGCGAGCTCGTTCCTTTGTCGACGCGCGAGTTCGATCTTTTGCACGTGTTGATGCTCAACGCCGGGCGCGTGTTGTCGCGCGAGCAGCTTGAGCAAAAACTGTACAGTTGGGGCTATGAAGTTGATAGCAATGCGATCGAAGTGCACATCCATCATTTGCGTCGCAAGTTGCAGCCCGCTCTGATCCAGACCATACGCGGGGTCGGCTACATCGTTGCGCGTGCGCCGGAGTCCGCTTGAAGATCGCGCTGCGACCGGCTTCCCTGCAGTCGCGCCTGCTGCTGCTGCTGCTGAGTCTGGTGACACTGATCTGGCTGGCGGCAGCCTTGCTGGTCTTCGACGACGTGCGTCACGAACTTGACGAACTGCTTGATGGTCACCTGGCGCAGGCTGCGGCCCTGCTGGTAGTGCAACAAGCCAAACCCGACGATGATAGTGACGATGACGATGTTGAAGACGCACCATCACTTCACAAGTATGCGCCCCAAGTCGCGTTTCAGGTGTTTCATGACGGCCGCCTGTTGATGCGCTCGGCCAACGCCAGTACCACGCCGATGTCCCAACTCGCCTCCGGTTTCGAGACTTTGCTGATGGCCGACGGCACCGAGTGGCGCGTGTTCGTCACACCGGGAGTTCATGAGGGCGTGCGGGTGGTGGTTGGCGAGCACAACGGTGCGCGCAGCGAGATTCTTTGGGCCGCATTGCGCGGCATGCTGTTGCCCCTGCTGCTGGCACTGCCGCTACTGGCACTGGCCGGCTGGTGGGCGGTGCGTCACGGTCTGAAACCGCTGCGACAACTGAGCCAGTTGCTGGAGCAGCGGCAAGCGAAAGCGCTGGAGCCGGTGGAACTGGCCGATATGCCTTCCGAAATGCGACCGATGGTGCAGGCGCTGAACCAACTGTTTCAACGGATTGAGCGCATGGTCGAGACCGAACGCCACTTCACCGCCGACGCCGCGCATGAGTTGCGCACCCCGATTGCTGCGATCCGGGCTCAAGCCCAGGTGGCGTTGGGCGCCGGCGCCGATCAGGTGCAGCGCGAACATGCGCTGCACATCACCCTGGCCGCCTGCGACCGCGCGGTGCGCCTGGTCGAACAACTGCTGATGCTGGCGCGCCTGGAGGCAGCACCGGCGATGTCGCTGGCCTTGATCGACCTGAGCGCAACTGCGCGCCGTATTGCCGCAGATTTGGCGCCGACCGCTTTGGCGCGCAATCAAATTCTGGAGCTCGACGCCGAGCAGGCTTGCCCGGTCCTGGGCGAGGAGATGTTGGTCGGCGTTCTGGTGCGCAATCTGATTGACAACGCCATGCGTTACAGCCCCGACGGCGCGCGGGTGCAGGTCAGCGTGGGGTCGGCCAGCGGACGGACCGTGCTGCGCGTCGAAGACAGCGGCCCCGGCATGAGCGACGCTCAAATGGCGCGTCTGGGCGAGCGGTTCTTCCGGGTGCCGGGGAGCGGGCAGACCGGCAGCGGTCTGGGTTGGTCGATTGTCAACAGAATCGCCGATGTGTTTGGCGCCGAGGTACAAACCAGCTGCTCGGAACGTCTCGGCGGTCTGGCTGTCGCGGTGTATTGGCCTGAGGCAAAGTAGGTGTTGCCGGTGGGTCTAGCAAAGCATTGCGTTAGACTGACCACGAACCTCGCTGCAAGGAGAGAGAAATGCCCGCCAAAATCAAACACATCGAATTGCCCAGCATGACACCGGGTTCCCACCGGCAGGTCCAGTGGCTGCGCTTCGGGAAAGCCGGTGCACGTCCCAAGGTCTATCTGCAGGCCGCCATTCACGCCAATGAAATGCCGGGCACCATGGCCTTGCACCACCTGATGCCGCAGTTGCTGGCGGCCGAAGACAAGGGCCTGATCCGGGGCGAAATCATCGTGGTGCCCACGGTCAACCCGATTGGTCAGGCGCAGTTGGTTGGAAACAATCATGCGGGTCGCTACAACTTGCTGAGCTATGAAAACTTCAACCGCAACTGGCTGGACCTGAGCGCCGCTGTCGCCGACCGTGTCGGAAGTCGACTGGGCGAGGACGCCCAGGCCAACGTCAAGCGCATTCGCAAGGCTGCACGCGAGGTGCTGGCCGACATGAAGCCGGTCAACGAACTGCAGACGCTGCGTGTCGAGGTCATGAAGCTGAGTGTCGACGCCGACTATGTGCTGGATTTGCACTGCGACATCCACGCTGCCTTGCACCTGTTCACCTCGGCCTGCGACTGGCCCAATGGCGCCATTGCGGAACTGGCAGCCGACCTGGGCGCCCAGGCCAACCTGTGCAATGAGCCTTATGCGACCAGCCTGACTTTCTCGGGCGTGCATGCTGGCCTGTGGGGTCGCTTGCGCGACCGGTTTGCCCAGGCGGCCATACCGCAAGCCTGTATGTCGGTCACGGTCGAGATGCGCAGCCAGTTCGATGTCAGCGACGCGCTCGGTCACAGCGACGCCAACAACCTGTACCGCTGGCTGCTACGCCGGGGCGTGATCAAAGGCCGTGCGCAGCCCTTGCCGCGCCTACTGTCGCCCGCGATGCCGATCAGCGGCATGGATGTGGGTTACAGCCAGGGCACAGGTTTCCTGGTGTTCCATGTAAAACCCGGCAGCCAGGTCAAAAAGGGTCAGGCCATTTGCGACGTGATAGACCCGGCCAACCCGCACGGTCCGAAGGCACGAACCAGCTACAAAAGCCAAACCGATGGCGTCTTGTTTTCCTGCCGGCTCGACGGCTATTTGTCCTGGCCGGGTCAGGTGATGTACCGCATCGCCGGCGCCACGCCCTTGCCGCATCGACAAGGCGTCTCCGGCCTGGACGATTGATAGCGCAGGGCGTCGCACCGCGGTCTTCGGGGCTGCTAAAGTTGCAACATGCAATTTTCAGGAACTGGGCGTTCGATGCGCCGCGCGCTGCTGGAGTGGCTGTGCCTTGGTCTGGTTCTGCTGGCCCTGGCGCTCTACCTGGTCTATTCACTGCTTGATGACCACGAGCGCATTGATGCGCGTGAACAGGAGCGTCTGACGCACCAGTGTCAGGTGGTGAGCATGAACCTGAGCCGCCAGTTCAGCGCCATCAACAACGCATTGACCGGGATTCTCGAAGAGTTACCCACCTGGCGCAAACAGAGGGATGGCAAGGCATTGGCGGCGCAACATTTAAAGGCATTGAACAACGCCATGCCGGGCGTGCTGACCTTCCTGGTGCTCGACGCCAGCGGCACGGTAGAAGCTTCCGACAAGGCGGCGCTTGTGGGCAGGGTTCTTGCGCAGCGAGACTACTTTCAGGCGGTGCTGCAAAAGCCAAGTCCGACCACACTCTACGTGCGGCCGCCTTTCATCTCGACGCTCGGCAACTTCACCATGAATCTGGTTCGCATGGTGCCCGGGTCGCAAGCGCAGTTCGACGGTCTGGTGATTGCGGCACTGGACGCCGAGGAGTTCAAGGTCCTGCTTGATTCCGTGATCTATCGGCCGGGCATCCGGGCCTCGCTGATCCATGGCGACGGTGTTCCGTTTCTGATGGCACCCAACAGCAAAGACGTGGAGGGGCTCGATCTGGTCAAGCCGGGCTCCTTCTTTGCGCAACACATGAGCAGCGGTCGCAAAGCGAACGTCTTCACCGGCACCGCCAGTTTCATCGGTGATGAGCGCATGATCGCGCTGCAAACCATCCAGGAACCGGCACTGGCCATGGATCGGCCGATGGTTATTGCAGTCGATCGGCGCTTGCAGGCGATGTATGCAAGCTGGAACCGGGGCCTGATCAAATCGGGTGTGCTGCTTGCGCTGCTGACGCTGTTCTCGGTGACTGCTTTGCTATTGCACCAGAAGCGCCGACGCCAGGCTGCCAGCGTCAGCAATAAGCCCTCACGCTAACAGTCAGACTCAGGCGAGGCGCTCGAAGATCGCCGCGATACCCTGACCGCCACCGATGCACATCGTGACCAGCGCGTAGCGACCGCCGATGCGCTGCAGTTCATACAGGGCCTTGACGGTGATCAGCGCGCCAGTGGCGCCAATCGGATGGCCGAGTGAAATGCCCGAACCGTTCGGGTTGACTTTGGCCGGGTCCAGGCCGAGGTCGCGGCTGACGGCGCAAGCCTGCGCGGCAAAGGCTTCGTTGGCCTCGATCACGTCAAGGTCCTTGACGCTCAGACCGGCTTTCTTCAGCGCCAGTTGTGTTGCTGGCACCGGGCCGATGCCCATGTATTTCGGATCGACGCCGGCGTGCGCGTAGGCCACCAGGCGCGCCATCGGCTGCAGACCGCGTGCCTTGGCGGTAGCGGCGTCCATCAGCACCACGGCCGCCGCAGCGTCGTTGATGCCGGAAGCATTGCCGGCCGTGACGGTGCCGTTTTCCTTCAGAAAGGCGGGCTTCAGTTTCACCATGTCGGCCATCGTGCAATTGGGGCGGAAGTGTTCATCGGTTGCATACGCCACATCGCCTTTCTTGCTCTTGAGCATGACCGGCATGATCTGTTCCTTGAAGTATCCGGCTTCGGTGGCGTGCTGTGCGCGCTTGTGACTTTCGACCGCAAGCGCATCCTGCTCTTCGCGCGTGATACCCCATTTGGCGGCGATGTTCTCGGCCGTTACGCCCATGTGGATGGTCTGGAACGGGTCGTGCAAGGCGCCGACCATCATGTCGATCATCTTGGTGTCACCCATGCGTGCGCCCCAACGCATGTTGAGGCTGGCAAAGGGCGCGCGGCTCATGTTCTCGGCGCCACCGCCAATCGCAATGTCGGCATCACCGAGCAAGATGGACTGGCTGGCCGACACAATGGCCTGCAAACCAGAGCCGCACAGGCGGTTCACGTTGAAAGCCGGCGTGCCTTCGACGCAGCCGCCGTGGATCGCTGCCACGCGCGACAGATACATGTCTTTGGGTTCCGTATTCACCACATGGCCAAACACGACATGACCGACGTCGGTGCCGGCCACCTTGGCCCGCCCCAGTGACTCGCGCACGACCTGCGCAGCCAGTTCGGTCGGCGCAATATCCTTCAGACTACCGCCATAGGTACCAATGGCAGTGCGCACGGCGCTAACGACAACAACATCACGACTCATAAGAAACTCCTGGGTTAAAACAAACTAAAGAACAAAGGTGGCAATAGAACAGCGACCGCCATCTTAACGGTCAGCAATTTGATGCAGGTTGCTGAGGTTGATCAGCGCCGACAGAACCTCACTCTTGAAACCAAACCGAGTTCGGCCAGTGTCGTCGGCGCCGTCCAGTATCAACTGCTTGATGTACCCCATGCACTCCGGGTGACCCCAAAAGACTTCAATCTTTCTGGCAATGCGTTCATGGTGCGCCCGCAGGATGGCCATTTCATGCTCGATGCGGACCTGGCGCGGTCGCTCTTTTAGCGGCACCGGCTGGGTCTGCAGATGTTCTTGTGCGTAACTGATCTCCGGGAAATCGAAACTGCTGCTCTGCGTCGGGTTGAAGGGGTTCTTCATCTGCGTGCCTGATTCCCGTCTGCGACGCGATTGCGCCCACTTCGTTTGGCCAAATACAGACCCTCATCGGCAAGCCGTATCAGGGCGTCGAAATGCTCCATGCCAGGTGCTTTTGCCGACACCCCGACGCTGATGCTGCCAAGCCACTCGCCGCCGTCGACCGCGACCCGCAGCTTTGAAATCTTCTGCCGCACTACTTCGGCAAGCTGCAGGGCACCCTCGGGTGCGGTACCCGGACAGATGATCAAGAACTCGTCGCCGCCGAGGCGGCAGACGATGTCACTGCGGCGCACGCTCTCGCGCAGCTGCTGCGACAACTGGCGCAGCACCTCGTCGCCGGCGGTGTGTCCATGCTGGTCGTTGACCTGCTTGAAGCCATCGGCGTCCATCATCATGCAGCTCAGCGGCAAACATTCGCGTTCCGATTGTGCCCAGGCCTGCTCCAGCGTGGCCATGGCCTGACGGCGATTGGGCAAGCCAGTCAGCACGTCGGTCAGGGCCAGTTGTTGCAGCATTTGGTTGGTGTCAGACAAAGCGCGAGTGCGCTCTGCGACCTTGGCTTCCAGACTTCGGTTGAGCTCCTGCAGTTCGCGGTTGCGCTCGGAGACTTGCTGAAACAGGCCGTTGAGCGCGCTCAACAGGGGTCCGGTTGCCCCTTGCTTCGCCTGCGCGTCGGCGGCATAGGCGTCTTCGGCCGTCTGACCGGCCCGAATCGCGGCAATCTGCTCTGCCATGGATTGATCACTACCCAGAATATGGTAGGCCAGCCAATAGGTCAGAAACTTCAGCAAGGCTTCGGCCGTCTCGCGCCGCTCGCCGGCACGCTCGTGCAGCAAGCTCAGGTCCTGCACAAAATCGGCGTGGGCCTTGCGGTGCTGTGCGAGGTGACGCGCGTCCAGACCGGCGACTTGCATCAGCGCATCTTCGTCCCGGAAGTGGCGTTGGGCATAGGCGGTCAATCGATTGAACAGGAGCTCGATGTCATTGAAGGAAGCACCCTGGCCCTCGATCAGCGATTCGCCAAACTGGTTGATCAGGTCAACCAGGCCATGATGCTGCTGGTCAACGGTATCGATCCCAGTTTCGAAGAACTTGTTCCAATGGAATGATTCCATTCCGATCTCCGACGTTTGATGGGTTCATTATGGCATCGCCAACTGACTGGGTTGCCACGCCAGACCGCATAATAGAGCCGATTGGATTGAATCATGGTGACCCCGCAAAGTTCTGAAACTATCCAGCCGCCGAGTCTGACAGATGACCTCGGCGCCTACCTGCGCTATATGGTGGAACTCGAGGGGTCTGATCTGTTCTTGACCACCGGCGCTGTGCCGACGGTCAAAGTTGAAGGCCTGATGCGGCCCTTGCCGCTGCCGGCACTGCGACCACACCGGGTCAAGGAACTGGCCTACTCGATGATGACCGAGACCCAGATGCGCCGCTTCGAGGCCGATCTCGAATGCGACCTGGCGATCGGCCTGGAAAGCCTGGGACGCTTTCGGCTTAACGTCTACCTGCAGCGCGGCGAGGTCGGCATGGTGGTGCGCTACGTCAAGAACAAGATTCCCAGCATTGCTGCCCTCAAGATGCCCACCATCCTGCAAACGCTCGCTTTGCTCAAGCGCGGCCTGGTGCTGGTGGTGGGTGCTGCCGGCTCTGGCAAATCGAGCACGCTGGCCGCCATGATCGACTATCGCAACGAGTCGACTGCCGGCCACATCCTGACGATTGAAGACCCGATTGAATTTTTGTACGAGCACAAGAAATGCGTGGTTGACCAGCGTGAAGTAGGTCTTGATACGCATTCCTTTGAAGAGGCTTTGCGCCACGCCATGCGTGAGGCGCCCGATTTGATCATGATCGGTGAAATTCGCGATCGCCTGACGATGCAGCACGCCATCAACTATGCCGAAACCGGACATCTTTGCCTGTCAACATTGCATGCCAACAATGCCAATCAGGCGATCGATCGGATCGTCAACTTCTTTCCAGAGGGTGCAAGAACGCAAATCTTGATGGATCTGTCCCTCAACCTCAAGGCGGTGGTGGCGCAGCGACTGATTCCGGGCCACGGCGAGCGTCGCCTGCCGGCGACCGAAATCATGCTGCGCTCAGCCTATATCTCGGAACTTATCCAGAAGGGGCACGTCGATCAGATCAAGGAAGCGATTGGCAAGAGTGTCGAGGTCGGCATGCATACCTTTGATCAGTCACTGTTTGAGCTCTACCAGCGTGGCGAAATCACGCAGGCGCAGGCGATCGAGCATGCCGACTCCAAGACCGATCTGTCGTTGCGCATCCGGCTCGGCGCTGGCGTGTCGCCCGCGCCGGCCAGCACGCTGATCCGGCCCTCGCACTGAGCAGGGCCAGCTTCTCAACCCAGCACGAAAATCTTGGCCTGGTTCGCCTTCGTGAGCGTGGATAATAGCCGAGGATTATTTATCACAACAGGAGATCACTATGCTTCGTCGTACTTGGGCCACAGGCACTGCCATGCTTGCGCTGGCCTTGGCTTGCACACTGGCTGCCCCGCTGGCCTCGGCCCAGTCAAAGGAAATCAGGATCGCTCACATCTACAGCAAAACCGGTCCGCTTGAAGCCTATGGCAAGCAAACCGCCACCGGCTTCATGATGGGGCTGGACTACGCGACCGGCGGCAGCATGATGGTCGGCGACAAGAAGTTGGTGGTGATTGAGAAAGACGACCAAGGCAAACCCGATCTGGGCAAGTCCTTGCTGGCCGCGGCCTATTCGGACGACAAGGCGGATCTGGCGGTGGGGCCGACCTCTTCGGGCGTCGCCCTGGCCATGTTGCCGGTCGCTGAGGAATACAAGAAGATCCTGCTGGTGGAGCCCGCCGTGGCCGATTCCATCACGGGCGACAAGTGGAACAAGTACATCTTCCGCACTGGTCGCAACAGTTCGCAGGACGCCATCTCGAATGCCGTTGCATTGGACAAGCCGGGTACGGTGATCGCTACCTTGGCACAGGACTACGCCTTCGGTCGCGATGGTGTCAAGGCGTTCAAGGATGCGATCAAGAAAGCCAAGCTGGTGCATGAAGAGTACCTGCCCACCAGCACCACAGACTTTACCGCCGGTGCCCAGCGTTTGATCGACAAGCTCAAGGATCAAACCGGTCGCAAGGTGATCTTCATCATCTGGGCTGGCGCCGGCAATCCGTTCAAGATCGCCGACATGGATTTGAAGCGCTATGGCATCGAGATCGCGACCGGCGGCAACATCCTGCCGGCAATGGCATCCTACAAGAACTTCCCCGGCATGGAAGGTGCTGCCTACTATTACTTCGGCATCCCGAAGAATCCGGTCAACGAAGCGATGGTGGCGCGTCACTACAACCAGTTCAAGGCACCGCCTGATTTCTTCACCGCCGGTGGTTTCTCTGCTGCCATGGCGGTGGTGACGGCGCTCAAGAACAGCAAGGGCGATGCGACGGCCAACATGCTGATCAAGACCATGGAAGGCATGAGCTTCGAAACCCCCAAGGGCAAAATGACTTTCCGCAAGGAAGACCACCAGGCGATGCAGAGCATGTACCACTTCAAGATCAAAGTCGACCCGGCTTTCGCCTGGGGTGTGCCGGAACTGGTGCACGAGATCAAGGCCGAGGAGATGGATATCCCGATCCGCAACAAACGCTAGTTGGTTTGTGCTTGAAACCAGAGAACTGACGATCCGCTTTGGCGGCCACGTGGCCGTGAACGCGGTCAGCTGTGCCTTCAAGCCCGGCACGTTGACCGCCATCGTCGGGCCCAATGGCGCTGGCAAGACCACTTATTTCAATCTGATTTCGGGTCAGCTCAAGGCCAGCGCGGGCGAGGTCTTTTTGAACGGCGCCAGCCTGGCTGGCTTGAGCCCTTCGGCGCGCACCCGCGCCGGCCTGGGGCGGGCCTTCCAGCTGACCAATTTGTTTCCGAATCTCACGGTGCTGGAGAATGTGCGCTTGGCGGTGCAGGCGGCGCGCGCCGGAGCGCATTTGCGCGGCCTCAATCTGTGGAGCATCTGGAGCGATCACCACGCCTTGACGCAACTGGCCGGCGAAGTGCTGGACGCTGTGGCGATGAACGACAAGCGCGATACCCCGGTGGCGAGCCTGCCGCACGGTGACCAGCGCAAGCTCGAAGTCGCGCTGCTGATGGCGCTGGAGCCCGATGTCTTCATGTTCGATGAGCCGACCGCCGGCATGAGCCACGACGAAGCGCCTGTCATCCTGAACTTGATTCGCGCGCTCAAGAACGACAAGACCAAGACCATTCTGCTGGTCGAGCACAAGATGGACGTGGTGCGCGAACTGGCCGATCGCATCATCGTGCTACACAACGGAACGCTGGTGGCCGACGGTGACCCGGCGACGGTGATTGCCTCGCCTGTCGTGCAGGAGGCTTACCTTGGGGTTGCCCCCAAGGACGCCTCGACGCAAGATGGGACGCCCCCCTATCCCGACCTTTCCGCTCGAGGGGAAAGGAGTGGACAACCATGAGCGAGGTCTTGCTTCAGCTCGCCGATGTGCACACCCACATTGGCGCGTATCACATCCTGCATGGCGTCAATCTGGAACTGCCGCGCGGGCAGCTCACCATGCTGCTGGGGCGTAACGGCGCCGGCAAGACCACCACGCTGCGCACCATCATCGGCTTGTGGCACGCGAGCCAGGGCCGCATCAGTTTTGGCGAGCGCGACATCACGGCGCTTGCGACGCCCGAAATTGCGAGCCTTGGCATTGCCTATGTGCCCGAGAACATGGGTATTTTTTCCGACCTCAGCGTCAAGGAAAACATGCTGCTGGCGGCGCGCTCGGCCAGGCGCGCCAGTCAGATGGACGAGGCTCGTTTGAAGTGGATTTTCTCTCTATTTCCGGCGGTCGAAAAATTCTGGAATCATCCGGCCGGCAAGCTTTCGGGAGGACAGAAGCAAATGCTGGCGGTGGCGCGCGCCATCGTCGAGCCGCGCGAACTGCTGATCGTCGACGAACCGAGCAAAGGTCTGGCGCCAGCCATCATCAACAACATGATTGACGCTTTCGGCGAGCTCAAGGCGACCGGCAGCACCATCCTGCTGGTCGAGCAGAACATCAACTTTGCCAAACGCCTGGGCGACCGCGTCGCCGTCATGGACAACGGCCGCATCGTTCACAGCGGCGCCATGCAGGCGCTGGCCGAAGATGAAGAACTGCAGCACAAACTGCTCGGGCTGGCGATATGAAAATTGATTTCGACTGGAAGCCGCTGGCGCTGGTGCCTGTGTTGGCTTTTGGCGTGCTTCCGTTCATCGGTTCGGGCTCAACCTGGCTGACGCTGACAGTGGCCGGACTCGCGATGGGCATGATCATCTTCATTATTGCCTCGGGCCTGACGCTGATTTTCGGTCTGATGGATGTGCTCAATTTTGGCCATGGTGTTTTCATTGCGCTGGGCGCTTTTGTCGCAACCTCGGTGCTCGGTCTGATGAGCGACTGGACCAGTTCGGCCGAGCTCTGGCACAACCTGCTGGCGGTGTTTGCGGCGATGCTGGTGGCGATGGCGGTATCGGGTTCAGTCGGTCTGGCGTTCGAGCGCTTCATCGTGCGCCCGGTCTATGGCCAGCACCTCAAGCAGATACTGATCACCATGGGCGGCATGATCATTGGCGAAGAAATGATCAAGGTGATCTGGGGGCCGCAGCAGATTGCCTTGCCGCTGCCCGAGGGCCTTCGCGGCGCCGTTCTGCTGGGCGACTCGGCGATCGAGAAGTACCGTTTGCTGGCGGTGCTGGTGGGCGGTGCAGTGTTTGCGCTGCTGGCCTGGACGCTGAACCGAACCAAGATCGGCCTCTTGATCCGCGCCGGTGTGCAGGACCGTGAAATGGTCGAAGCGCTAGGTTACCGCATTCGGCGTCTGTTCGTCGGCGTCTTTGTGGTTGGCAGCGCGTTGGCTGGTCTGGGTGGCGTGATGTGGGGCCTGTACCAGCAAAACGTAGTGCCGCAAATGGGCGCTCAGGTCAATGTGCTGATCTTCATCGTCATCATCATCGGTGGACTTGGCTCCACCGGTGGCGCGCTGATGGGTGCCTTGCTGGTCGGTTTGATGGCCAACTACACCGGCTTTCTGCTGCCCAAGGTCGCGCTGTTTTCCAACATCGCTCTGATGGTGGCGATATTGCTCTGGCGCCCGCAGGGTGTCTACCCTGTGGCGAATCGATGAATATGTACCCCCACGCTCATCACTTCGTGTATTGGCTGTACAGACCTCAGCCGGAGGCTACGGCTCTTTGCCCCGTCCCACCCTGCGCAGGCAGGATGGGAGCCGCGGGTCTCAGCCCCGAGGGGGCTGGCCTCCCTTGGGGCGGCCCGGCGGGAGGCTGTCCACTATGTTGACCCGATTGTTGTCCAACGACTTTCCACGCAGTCGCGTGCTGGCGGTCCTGCTGGTGTTGGTGCTACTGGCGCTGGCCGCAACGCCTTTCATCTTCCCCGGCGTCAAGGCGCTCAATGTGGCGGCCAAGGTGTTGGTCTTCATTGTGCTGGTCGCGAGTTTTGATTTGTTGCTCGGCTTTACCGGCATCGTCAGTTTTGCGCACACCATGTTCTTCGGCATCGGCGCTTACGGCATTGCGGTCGCCACCACGCGCCTGGGCCCCACCTGGGAGGCGCTGGCCATCGGGCTGCTTGGATCGCTGGTGCTCTCCTTATTGCTGGCCCTGCTGGTCGGCTTGTTTTCGCTGCGTGTGCGGGCGATATTTTTCGCCATGATCACGCTCGCCGTGGCCTCTGCCTTCCTGACGCTGGCGTCTCAGCTGTCGGACATTACGGGTGGCGAGGATGGTCTCACGTTCAAGTTACCCGAGCTCTTGTCGCCTTCTTTTGAACTCATGGAGCGACCCTTTCTGGGCGTCACGCTCGACGGCCGGCTGATCTGCTACTACCTCTTGTTTGTCGTCGCATTGCTGCTCTTCCTGACGATGTTGCGGATCGTCAATTCGCCTTTTGGTCGCGTCTTGCAGGCGATTCGCGAGAACGAGTTTCGGGCCGAGGCGATTGGTTATCGCGTGGTCATCTATCGCACGTTGTCAAGCGTTCTGTCGGCGCTTTTTGCCTGCCTTGCCGGCGCCATGCTGGCCCTGTGGCTGCGCTACAACGGGCCTGATACCTCGCTCTCGTTCGAGGTCATGATGGACGTGCTGCTGATCGTCGTCATCGGCGGCATGGGAACGATTTACGGCGCGGTCATCGGCTCGGTGCTGTTCCTGGTGGCGCAAAGCTATCTGCAGGATTTGCTGCGTCTGGGCAGCGAGGCGGCAAGCTCCTTGCCCTGGTTGTCGGCTCTGCTGTCGCCGGACCGCTGGCTGCTTTGGTTGGGCGTGCTCTTTGTTTTATCGGTTTATTACTTCCCCTCCGGCGTGGTGGGGCGCCTGCGTGCCGCAAGCGCGCAGGTGTAAACACGTCATTTCGTCAACATCTATATCTGGAGACAAGCATGAAAATCAAATCTTACGGTCCAACCCGGTCCGCGCAAATGGCAAGTGCGCTGGTGCTGGGGGGCGTCGTGGTGCTGGGGGGCTGTGGTGGCAGCAGCTCACCGCCAGCGCCGAATGTGCTGCCGCCGGGCATTACCGAGCTTGGCGTGATCACCTACCCTGCAGTGGCGGTGGGCAGCGGTGCTAGCGCTGCAACTCAGGATTTATTGACTGCAGGCCTGGGCCGCACCGGTCTGGGCGCCGCAGCTGCTCCAGCCTACGCCGACCCCTTGAACCCCACGGCACTCGAACTGCGCCGCAACGCCGTCTATGCCAACTACCGCGCCATTCTGGATTTCAGCGCCAATGGTGGTTACGGCAGCCTGTTTGGGCCGAATGTTGACATTGCCGGCAACATCACAAGCAGCGAAGGCCTGATTCCCGGCCAGGAATACGTGGCGGCGCTGGACGATGGGACGGGCCGCAAGCGCGTTGCCATTGCGGTGCAGATTCCGGACAGCTTCAACCGGCTGGCGCCGTGCCTGGTGCTTGGGCCTTCATCGGGTTCGCGCGGCGTTTATGGCGCCGTCGGCACGGCCGGCGAGTGGGGCTTGAAGCATGGTTGTGCCGTGGCTCTGACCGACGCCGGCAAAGGCGTTGGCCTGTATGACATGATGGACGACAGCGTCAACAAGATGGATGGCACGCGCGCCACCCGTGCCAGCGCGGGCGCGCTGAATTTCTTCGCCGCGAACATCACCGACGCCGCGCGTAGCGCTTACAACGCACTGTTTCCGAACCGCCTGGCGCTCAAGCAAGTGCACTCGCAGCTTAACCCCGAGAAGGATTGGGGCAGCGACACCCTGGCCTCGGCCAGCTACGCGCTGTATGCCATGAACCAGCGCTACGGCAGCAGCGATTCTCCGACACCGTTCACGGCGGCCAACACCATCATCATTGCCGGATCGGCGTCCAATGGAGGCGCCTCCGTTCTGCATGCGGCTGAGCAGGACAGCAGCGGTCTGATCAAGGGCGTGGTTGCCGCCGAGCCGGTGACGCAACTGGGCAGCACGGCCGGCTTTGGCGTCATGCTCGGCGGCGTGCCGGTCGCTGGTTATGGCAAGTCGCTTGCGGATATGGTGACTTGGGCCAACCTGTACCAACCGTGTGCCGCGTTGGCCGCTCCCGCGGTCATGGCCGAGACCTCGATTTTCAACTATATGTCATTGACCGGCATGAACGCACGCGCAGCGACACGCTGCGACGCTCTTGCCGCCAAGGGTCTGGTGACCGGTTCCGACACGGCGGCGCGCTCGCTGGATGCGCTGAACAAGTTGCGCGGCTTTGGCTGGACCACCGACAGCGACCAGATGCACAACGCTCACTACGCCCTGGGCAACGCGCCGATCCTGGCGATGATGTACCCGGTCGGCTATGGCCGCTTCCCGGTCACCGACAACGTCTGCAACACCAGCCTGGCGCAAGTCGACGCGACCGGTACGCCCGTTGCTGTCAATGCAGCGACCAAAGCGCAGAGTTTTGCAGTGGCCAATGGCACTGCCAATGGCACACCGGCCAGCGTCGTCTACAACGATTCCGTGGGCGGCGCCAAAGCCTGGCAGTTCGCGGTGTCTGTGTCCACCGGCGTCGCAGATTTTGGCCTGGATAACGCTTTGTGCCAACGTGCCCTGGTGACTGGTGTTGATTCCGTGACCGGTGTTGCCCTTAGCGCCAGTACCACGCCCACGCTGGCCCAGAGCACGGCGGTGCGCGCTGGCATGGTCGAAGTTCAGATCACCGCTAACCTGCGCGCCGTGCCGACCATCATTGTGGCCGGTCGCAGCGATGCGCTGGTACCGGTGAACAACAATGCACGCGCTTATGTGGCCAAGAACAAGGTGGTAGAGGGAGCATCCAGCAAGGTCAGCTACATCGAGGTCACCAATGCCCAGCATTTCGACACCTTTATCCCGTTCTCTGGTTTTGACACCCGTTTCGTCCCCTTGCACATCTACTTTGTGCGCTCCATGGACGCGATGTATGCCTACCTGAAGAGCGGTACTGCGCTGCCACCGAGCCAGGTGGTGCGCACGACACCGCGTGGCGGCGTTCCAGGCCTGGCACCAGCGATCACGGCAGTCAACGTGCCCGCCATCAGTGCTGCACCAGCTACGGCCAACCAGATCGGCTTCTCCGGCACCTCCATCAACGTGCCGAACTAAAGCCAGAAGCAGTGCACGGCGGACGGCTCGATGCCGCGCCGTGCTGCCACCCACCAGGGAAAGCGTCGCCATGTTAATGACATCCCACTATGTGACTTGCGCCGACCGCGAGATTCATTACACCGAATGGGGCGCCGGGCAGCGGCCTTGTGTGATCGCCTGGCATGGCCTGGCGCGCACCGGGCGCGACATGGACGAGCTGGCTGAGCACCTGAGCGAGCGTGGTTACCGCGTGATCTGTCCGGACACCATCGGGCGCGGCTTGAGTCAATGGAGCCCGCTGCCCGAGCAGGAATACTGCCTGGCCTTCTATGCCCGCATCGCAGCCGAGTTGTTTGAGCGCCTGGGCATTGACGAGGCGCACTGGGTCGGCACCTCGATGGGCGGCTCGATTGGCACCGTCTGCGCCTCGGGACTGACCGTGCCGCACATGAAGCAGCGCATCCTGAGCCTGACCCTTAACGACAACGCGCCGCAATTGGCCGACGTCGCCATCACGCGCATTCGCGCCTACGCCGGCCGTCCGCCGGCGTTTGCCACGATGCTCGAGCTCGAAGCCTTTTTCCGTCAGGTCTACAAGCCTTACGGCTGGCTCAGCGACGCACAGTGGCGACGCCTGACGGAGACTTCGACGCGCCGCTTGAATGATGGCCGCGTCACACCGCACTACGACCCGGCCATGGTGCAGCAATTCATCAGCCATCCTGATGACTATTCGATCTGGGAACACTATGACGCGATCACGATCCCGGTGCTGTGTTTGCATGGCGCCGAATCCGACCTGCTACTGCCTGAGACGCTGACGGCGATGCACAGTCGCGGCCCGGGTGCCAAGGGCTTGCTGCAAGTGGCCGAGATTGCCGGCTGCGGTCATGCCCCGGCCCTCAATGTTCCCGATCAGCTTGGCCGGCTTGCATCCTTTTTGAACTCCTTGCACGGCGGCTCGAAGTCCACCCGGTGACACAGTGTTTCTCGTGGTCGGATCGAAGATTACCAAGACAGAGACATGAATTTGAGCATCTTCCGGTGGCGTTCGCTGAAGACCCGAATGGTCAGGTTCACGTTGATCATCTTCGTGCTCAGCGTCTGGCTTCTGGCGATCTACCTCAACAACATCTTGCGTCAGGACATGCAGAAGCTGCTCGGCGATCAGCAGCTGTCGGCCGCAACCTTTGTCGCCAGCGACCTCAATGACGAGTTGGAAAGCCGACTGCGGGCACTGAAAACGCTGGCCGATGAAATGAGTCCGGCGCTTCTTGATCGCAAGGACGAGCTGCAGAATGTGCTCGAAGGGCGCACGTTTCTGCAGGACTTGTTCAATTTCGGCGTTATTGTGGTTGATGTCGAGGGCAGGGTAGTTGCCGATGTTCCGCTTTGGCGCGGGCGAACCGGCCTCAATTTGATCGACCGGGATGACGTATTGATGGCGCTCAAACAGGGAAGGTCAGGCGTAGGCCGGCCGGTGCTGGACAAGAAATCGGGGCTTCCTTTGGTCAGCATGGCAGCGCCGATTCGGGGCTCACAAGGCAAGATTGTCGGCGCTGTGGCGGGCTTGACCCAGCTAGGGGAACCCAGTTTCATGGACCATGTTTCAAGACACGGTTATGGCAAGCGCGGCGATGTTCTGGTGGCCTCACGCCAGCACCGGATCATCATCACCGGGTCGGACCAGCGGCGCGTGATGGAACAATTTACGGCGCCGGGCATAGACCCGATGGTCGACCAACGTGTGGCGGGAATACAGAGCACAGAAGTCTTTGTCAATCCGCACGGTGTCGAAGTGCTGAGTTCAGCCCGGGCCGTGCCCGCCGCCGACTGGTTTGTCGAGATCTCGCTGCCAACCGAAGAAGCCTTTTCCCCGATCCGCAATGTACAGCGGCGCTTGCTACTGGCGGCACTGCTGCTGACGCTGGTGGCTGGTGCGGCGAGCTGGTGGATGGTGCGACGCGAACTCGCGCCCATGCTGGAAGCGGTGCAGGCGCTGGCTCTGAAGCGAGTGCCAAACCAGCGCCGACAGCTGCTGCCGATCCGGCGCGATGACGAGCTTGGCGAGTTGCTGGGCGCCTTCAATGCCCTGACGGCGAGACTTGATCAGCGCGAAGCCCTGTTCCGGCAGATTCTGGATACATCGACGGTCGCGATCTTTGTGGTCGATACGCAGGGACGCATCACGCAGGCCAATCGGCGCATGGCAGAGATGTTTGGCTATTCAAGCAGGGACCTGGTGGGACGCGAATACGTCGAGATGGTGCAGCCGGGCGAGCGCAAGGAGGCGCGGGAAAAGATGCTGGCCTTGTTGGCCAGCGCAATTGCCGACGTGAATCTGGACCGGCTTTACTGGCGTGCCGACCAGACCGAGTTTTGGGGCCACCTGAGCGGCAAACGGTTTGTCGACGCTGACGGGCTGGACAAGGGTTTGATCGGTGTGATTGCCGATATCAGCGAGCGTAAGGAGGCTGAAGAGCGCTTGAAGCAGCGTGACAACAGGCTTAGCACGATCATCGAGAACTTTCCGGGTGCCATTTCGATGATTGACTCTGAAATGCGCCTGGTCACTTATAACCAGCAGTTCAAACGCCTGCTGGCTTTCCCCGATGCTCTGTTCGATCAACCTGATCTGGGTCTGGAGCACATCTTCCGTTTCAACGCACAGCGCGGTGAGTACGGTCCCGGCGATGTGGAGCAGCAGGTCAACGAACGGCTGGAGCGCGCCCGCAAATTCGAACCGCACGGGTTCGAGCGCGTGCGACCCGATGGAACGGTACTGGAGATTCAGGGTCTGGTGGTTCCGGGCGGCGGCTTCGTCACTGTCTATCTGGACGTCACCGAGCGCAAGCGTCAGGAGGAGGCGATCCGTCGATCAGAAGTCAGTTTGCGGCGTTTCCGCGTTGCAATGGACGCAACCGAGGACGCGATCTATATTGTCGATCGTGCCAGCATGCGCTTTGTTGACGTCAATGCCAGCGCGAGCCGCATGCTCGGATTGACACGCGATGAGATCATGGAAAGTGGGCCTGAAGGCGTGCTCCAAATGTCGCGCGAGGAACTCGCGGCCATCTACGACACGCTGATCGCCGAAGGCGGTGCCGCGGCACCGGTTGAAGCGCTGCGCAAACGCAGGAATGGCGCACAGGCGTGGATCGAAATTCGACGCCACGCAAAACAATTCGACGAAGGCTGGATGATTGTCACCGTGGCGCGCGACATCACCGAACGCAAGCGTATGGAGGACCAGGTGCGCCAGCTGGCCTTCTACGATCCTCTGACCGAATTGCCTAATCGGCGCCTGCTGAACGACCGATTGAGACAGTCCATCGCGGCCAGCAAGCGCAGCGGCTGCTGCGGCGCGCTGATGTTTCTTGATCTGGACAACTTCAAGGCGCTCAATGACAGGCACGGTCACGGCGCCGGTGATTTTCTCTTGATCGAGGTCGCCCAGAGACTGAAAAAATGTGTTCGTCAAATCGATACCGTGGCGCGTCTGGGCGGTGACGAGTTTGTGGTGGTCGTCGGCGACCTGAGCACTGACAGGGCTGAATCAACGCTGCAGGCCAGAGGCATTGCAGAGAAAATCAGTGTCTCGCTGGCCGAACCCTACGTCTTGCTCATGGACCAGCAGGATGCAGTGACCAGGACGATCGAACATCACTGCAGCGCAAGCATTGGGGCGGTCGTGTTCTTCGACGCCGATGGCAGTCAGGAGGACTTCTTCAAATGGGCCGACACCGCCATGTACCAGGCCAAGGCAGCGGGCAGCAGTCTGATACGGTTCTGGGATTCTGAAGCTGCCAACTTTCAATAGGGCAACAGGTCACCGGGCCGGCTTTCCTGCTCCAGCGTATGCAGGTGAGCCAGCATGAGGTCTTTGAGTTCATGCAGTTCAGTCATCATGCGCTGTGCCTGTGATGGCTTGCCCTGGGTGTGACACTCGAGCAGGCTGGCGGCCAGTTCTCGCGCCTGGTGGTGCAGGGACTCTATGGTTTCCCAGGCGCGACGCTCGACAAAGCGGAACTGCTGCAGGTCGATTGGCGCCGGCGCCTCGCGCTCGCCCTTGAGGAATGATTCAAGGGCTGCAAGCCAGGCCCGATATTCGACCGCTGCACGTAGGGCAGGCAGGTTGTTACGACTGACACGGCTCAGGTTGGCCCAGGACGGATCGGGCTGCCAGCTTGCCAGCCAGCGTGGCAGGTCGCAGGCCGGCATCGCAGGCGCAATGCAGTAGCCCTGCGCCAGCTCGCAGCCCAGTTGCAGCAACAGCGCACCGTGTGCCACGGTCTCCACGCCTTCGGCGATGACCTGGCAGCGAAAGGCACCGGCCAGACCGATCACCCCCTCCAGAATCGCCAGATCGTCGCGGTGGTCGAGCATGTCGCGCACAAAGCTGCGGTCGATCTTGAGCAGGCTGACGCGCAGGTGCTTGAGGTAGCTGAGCGATGCATAGCCGGTGCCAAAGTCGTCCAGCGCAAAACTGACACCCAGACCGCGGCAGGTCTCGATCACCTGGGCCGCGCGTTCGAGGTCTTCCAGCGCGCTGGTCTCCAGTACTTCAAGTTGCAGACTGCCTGGTGCGGCAGCAGGATGATCGGCCAAAATATGCTTCAGGCGCACGACAAAGTCGGCTTGCTGCAACTGGCGCGCACCGATGTTGACGCTGATCGGCAGTTTGAGTCCACCGGCCTGCCAGCCTTCGATCTGGCGCAGGGCCTGATGCAACACCCACTCACCGATGTCGATCGCCAGCGGGTGTTCCTGTATCAGCGGCAGGAAGTGCGATGGCGGCAACAGGCCCTGCTCCGGGTGTTGCCAGCGCAGCAGCGCCTCGACGCCGATAACGGCACCGCTGCGCATATTGACCTTGGGTTGGTAATGGAGAACGAATTCCTGCGCTTGCAGGGCCTGCGCTATGCGTCCCACGCTTTCGTGGTGGCCGCGGATGCTGCTGTCCTGCTTGGTGTCGAAGAAATGAAAACGGTTCTTGCCGGCGAGCTTGGCCTGGTACATGGCCTGGTCGGCCTGACGCAAGAGCTGGTCGGCGTCGATGTCCTGGGTCTGTGGATAGAAAGTGACACCGACACTGGCCGAAACCTGATGATTGAGGGCACCGGTCTGGACCGGCTCGGCAGCGGCGGCAAGCAGTCGCCTGAGCATCGGCACGCTGGTCGTGTTATCGCTCAGATCGAGCAGGACTGCGACAAATTCATCACCGCCGAGGCGGGCCAGCGTGTCGCCTTCACGCAGCGCCTGTTTCATGCGGCCGGCGATTGCGATCAGCAACTGGTCGCCGACTTCATGCCCATGGCCGTCGTTGATGAGTTTGAAGCCATCAAGGTCGATATAGGCCACCGCAAGGGTCTGGCCACGGCGCTGCGCCTGCACCATGGCCTGGCGCAGCCGGTCGCCCAGCAGCGCGCGATTGGGCAGGTTGGTCAACACGTCAAAATGGGCCAGCTGTTCGAGCCGCTGTTGTTGCGCCTTGCGCGCGCTGATGTCGGTGAGTGTGCCAACGTAGTGCGTCAACTTCCTGTCGCTGCCATAGACCGCTGTGACGGTAAACCACTCTGTGTACAGCTCGCCGTTCTTGCGCTGGTTCGTGACTTCGCCCTGCCATTTGCCATCTCTGGCCACTTCTTCAACCATCGTCGCATGGAAGGTCGCGTCGCTGCGATTGGCATTGAGCTGGCGTCGCGTTTTGCCCACCGCTTCGTCGGCGCTGTAACCGGTGATCTCGGTGAAGGCCTGGTTGATGCGCAGAATCACCCGCGCCGGGTCGGTGACGAACATCCCCTCCTGGGTATCGAAGGCGGCCGCGGCAACCCGCAGCGCATCTTCCGACTGCTTGCGCGCACTGATGTCGCGCGTGACCGACAAGATGCAGGGTTCACCCTTGATGGTGATCAAATGGGCCGACATCAGTCCGACGATCAGGTGCCCGTCCTTGGCGACAAAGTTGGCATCCAGGTTTTCGCAATGGCCGTTGCGTCCAAGTTCCTGTGCCAGCCGTTGCCGGTCGAGCGGATCGTGCCAAATGCTGAGCTCGCGCGAGGTCCTGCCTATCACTTCCTCGCGGCTGTAGCCCATCAGGCGCAGGAAACCGTCGTTGGCGTCGATGTAGAGGCCGTCCGAGAGACGGTTGATATTGACCGCATCGGGGCTGGTGATGAAGGCGGTGCGGTAGCGCTCCTCGCTCTCGCGCAGCGCTTCCTGGCCGAGCTTTCTGTCGGTGATGTCGCGCGCCAGCGCAATGAAGCGAGGCGCTTCACCGGCAAGGGTCTGTTTGCGCGCGACCGAAAGCTCGTACCACTGCAGACCTTGCAACAGGTCCAGCGCAAACTCCTTGCCAGTCGAGCGGCCGCTTTCATGGGCCTCGGCCAAAGCCGCCATCACCACCGCTGCAGAGTCGCTCGGCATGATGTCAGTCACCCGCGTGTCTTGTAGGCTTGCCTGCGGCAACATCACCATGCCAGCGTGTGCTGCATGGACGTTCTGATAGCGGCCATCGAGGTCAATTTCGAACCACAGATCAGGAAGCGCATTCAAGGTCGCGTCGATCCGTGCCAGCGCCTGTTCTGCCACCCTTCGTTCGTCTTCCAGCGCCTTCAATGAGCTTGAAAGCTCTGAAGTCTTTGCCTGCACGCGCCGGCGCAGCATGACGTTCCACAGCACCAGCAGCAGCGCGACCAGCAGCCCACCGATCAAGGCGAAAACCACGTCGTGTCCGCTGTTCGCCATGCGCTACTGCCTGGCTCCAAGCCCGAGTGCAGCGGTGCGTGATGCCGCCAGCGCGTTCGGTTCCGGCGCGGTCTGGGTCGGCCAGCCCTGCACGTGGCGCTGTGTCAGTTCGCCCAGTGCATTGACCCATGCCGTGTCGCTGTTGAGGCAGGCAATGTAGTGAAAGTCTTTTCCTCCAGCGTTCAGAAATGCGCTGCGGCCCTCGATCGCAATCTCCTCCAGCGTTTCCAGGCAATCGCTGGTGAAGCCGGGGCAGACCACATCGACGCGCTTGACGCCGGCTTGCGCCAGCGCGATCAGGCTTGGCTCGGTGTAGGGCTCAAGCCATTTGGCGCGGCCCAGGCGTGACTGAAACGTGATCTTGAATTGCTCCTTTTCCAGGCCGAGCTGCTCGGCCAGCAAGCGCGCTGTCTTGAAACATTCGCAGTGGTAGGGGTCGCCGAGCTGCAGCGTGCGCTCAGGCACGCCGTGAAAGCTCATGACCAGCTTGTCGGGCCGGCCATGCATTTGCCAGTGGCGCGCTATGCTGGCGGCCAGCGCGTTGATGTAGAGCGGGTCGTCGTGATAGTGGTTGACAAAACGCAGCTCGGGCAGGTGGCGCACCTGCGCCGCCCAGGCGTAGACCGCGTCAAACAGGCTGGCCGTGGTTGTGGCGGAGTACTGCGGGTAGGCCGGCACGATCAGGATGCGGGTGGCGCCTTCGACCTTCAGCGCATCGAGTTGCTCTGCGATGGAGTTTTGCCCATAGCGCATGGCGAAACGCACCAGCACAGCATGCCCGCGCTCGGTCATCCAGGCCTGCAGCAGCCCAGCTTGCTTTTCAGTCCAGACTTTCAGTGGCGAGCCCTCACGGGTCCAGATGCTGGCGTACTTGGCGGCCGACTGTGCCGGGCGCAAGCGCAGGATGACGAGGTGCAGTATCAGCCACCACAGCAGGCGCGGAATTTCAACGACGCGTGGGTCGCTCAGGAATTCACCCAGGAACTTGCGCACGTCGGCGGTGCTGGTTGTGGCGGGCGTGCCGAGGTTGCAGAACAGCACGGCCGTGCGGGGTGCCTGGCCGTGGATAAAAGGGGGTTCTGGCTTGAAGGAAGTCATGGCGCGTATTCTCACTTATCTGGGGCGTTCGCGTTCATGTTCGGTGCTATTTGCCTGTTGTGTATTCTTTTCGTTTCTTTCCCCACTCTCTCACCCCCGCCTCTCTCCCGCCCCGCCGGGCGGAAGAGAGGAGCCCCATGTGGCCGCGTGTCCAAAGGTCGCAGTGCCTCTTTCAGGTTTGGAACGCTGGAATTTGTAGCTCAAACTGTTATCCGTTTTGTCCATAGTTGGCACTTGGCTTGACGTAGATATTGGCGACTCTTCAGGTTGTTGGGTTGTTGTTGGGTCGCTGGACGCGTCGTACTGTTTATGACCTTCCCCAACGCTCGGTGGCCCGTGTACTTCCTTTGTTTGCTGACGCGGCCAAATACTGCTGTTGGCTCCTCTCTTCCGCCCGGCGGGGCGGGAGAGAGGCGGGGGAGAGTGAGTGGGGACAAATGGAGTGGGGAACAAGCCAGAAGAATCGAGAAGCAGGAAGATATTCACTGAGCCGTTGCATACGTCAAGCCGGGTCATCATAGCCCTCGGGCACCGCGGCCTTGACGGCGGTCACGGCGCTACGGACGGCACCTTCCAGCGTGGCCGGATAGGCGCCTGCACAATAGTCACCGCAGGCCAGCAGGCCAGGTGCAATCAGCTGATCGGGTCGCACCAACCCTGGTGTGCAGGCAAATGTGGCACGCTTCTCGACCACGGTTTGAACCGCTTGCAGTTTGAGACCCAACTGCTGCTGCGCTTGCAGCAACACTTGAGCTTGCAGCGTGGCGCGCTCGCCCCGGCTGGCGCTGACAACAAATGCGAGCAGGCCCTTCGGAGCGCCGAGTTGGCCACGGTCGAAAACAAATTGTGCTGGCGCTGCTGCGCTGCTGTGCAGCGCCAGCATCGGGTGCGTGAGTGCAGCATCGGGCGACCAGGCATAGACGGTACTGATGGCATCGAACTGCAGGCCGCGGCAGACTTGAACCCAGCGGCTCATGGCGCCTGCGTTGGCCGGCGCAGCTTGCCCAATGCTGTGCTCCAGCAGTCGGATCGAGTCTGAGGCCGCTGTGGCCAGCAGGACCGCGTCAAAGGACTCGCCCCCGACCCGCCACTTTGGTCCTTGTGCTGCCAGCGACTCGACACGCGCTCCCAACTGCAAGCGGCTGCCCTGGCGCGCCAGCCAGCGCGCCGCGGCATTGGGGAAAAGCTCGGACAAATCGACCCGGGGCAACAACAGTCGGGAACTGCCTCGCAAGCCAAACAAGGCGTCGTTCAGAATCTGCAGGAAGACCTGCGCGCTGGCCTGTTCGGCGGGCGTGTTGAGGGCCGCTACGCACAGTGGCTCGATCAGCTCGATGAGCACGCGCGGGCTCAAGTCCTGGCACAAGTGCGTCACGCTGGTGCTGGCGTCGCACTTAAAACCGAGCCGCTGCCAACGACTAGCGCAGCGCAGCAGCGACCACTTGTCGCCGAGGCTCCAGCCACGCGCCGTGGCAATGCCGGCCAGCGCGTCCAGCGGCGTCGGCCAGTCGGGAAATTGCAGACCCCCTCCGTCGGGAAACAGCAGCGTGAGGGGCAGGTGCAGCATGGCGGTGTCGACTTTGACGCCGACCAGTTGCATCAGGCGCAGGGTCTGGACATAGGCGCCAATCAGGATATGCTGGCCGTTGTCCAGCATGACGGGGGTGCCGTCCGGCAGCTTTCCCGGCAGCGCTCTGGCGCGTCCGCCGATACGGTGCGAGGCTTCAAGAACCGTCACCTGATGGCCGGTAGCCGTTGCCTCGACCGCTGCCGCCAAGCCGGCCCAGCCAGCACCGATGATGGCTAATTTCATGGTTCAGCCGCCGCGCCGGGCCGCCCCAAGCGAGGCTGCGCCTCTTCGGGGGGCAGTGCAGTACGCGAAGCGACAAGCGTGGGGGTCACGTTCCAAGGGCTTGCACTTTCCAAGCTAACCAAAGTTTGCGCAAGGGGGTGAGACTGATGCGTTGCCGCAGCACCTGGAACTGGTCGCGTTCGATCTCCCGCAGCAGGGCGCGGTAGATGGCCGCCATCATCAGGCCCGATTTTTGTGAGCGTCTATCGGCGCCCGGCAATAGCGTCAAAGCTTCGTCGTAGAGAGCGTGCGCCCGTTGCGCCTGGAACTTCATCAGTTCAATGAATCGATCCGAGTGAGTTCGCTTCAGAATTTCATGGGCACGGACGTCGAATTGCTGCATTTCACTGAGCGGCAGGTAGATGCGCCCGCGCAGCGCATCCTCGCCGACGTCGCGGATGATGTTGGTGAGTTGCAGGGCCAGACCCAGCTTGTGTGCATAAAGAGTGGTTTGCTCTTGCGTTTGGCCAAAGATGCGGGCCGCCACTTCGCCAACGACACTGGCGACCAGATGGCAATAGCGCTGCAGTGCCGGATAGTCCAGATAACGGGTCTGGTTCAAGTCCATCTGACAGCCTTCGATGACGGCTTGCAGTTGGCTTTGTTCGATGCCAAAGCGGCTCGCCAGCGGCATCAGTGCCTGCGTCACCGGGTGGCTGGGTTGGCCGGCAAATGCGCTGCTGACCTCAGCCTGCCACCAGGCAAGTTTGCTGCTGGCGACACCAGCGTCTGCGGTGTCGTCGACCACATCATCGACCTCGCGGCAAAAGGCGTAGAACGCCGTGATGGCGGCGCGCCGCGGCGCTGGCAAGAAAAGGAAGGCGTAGTAAAAGCTGCTGCCCGAGGCAGCCGCCTTTTGCTGAACGTATTCTTGTGGCGTCATCACGGATCGGGCTGAATAGGCCCTAGTTTAGAGTTCAGACTGATCTAAAGTCCAGAATGGCGCATGCGCCAGGCGCGCCAGAGCAGCAGCGGCAGATCGGCCAGCCCCAGCGTCGGACGCCGGCGCCAGCTCTCAAAGTTCATGGCTTCGATCTTGTCGACGATCCGCAGACCGCCTTGCACCACCAGGCGCAATTCCCAACCGGCGCGGCCGGGCAGGCGCAGGGCGAGCGAAGCGCCCAAGTGCATCATGTCTTTGGCCTGTTTGACGTAACTGGCCAGCAATCGCGTCGCGGGTTCTGACGCGCTCCCGGACTGCAGATCGGCGTCTCGCACGCCGCAGTGCTGCATGGCCTGCAGACTGGGATACCAGCGCGAGCGGGCAATGTCGACACTGAGGTCCTGCCAGAAGTTGATCAGTTGCAGCGCGCTGCAGATATGGTCGCTTTGCCGCAGCGACAGCTCGTCCTGCACGCCGTACAGGTGCAGCAGCAGGCGGCCAACCGGGTTGGCCGAGCGCGTGCAATAGTCCAGTAGTTCGGCATCGGTTTGGTAGCGGCGTGCGCCGGCGCCAAAGCGCACGTCCTGCTCGAAGGCATCGAGCAGTTGATCGAGCGGGGCGCTGGGCAAAGCAAAATCTCGCAGCACGGCTCGCAGGCCCTGGAACACCTGCGGCCAGCGGCCGCTGTCCGAAGACCCTCTGGCGATGGCATGCAAATCGCCGCGATAGGCCTGCAGGTCGGCCAGTCTTTTCGACGCTCCTGCGTCGCCTTCGTCGGCGATGTCGTCGGCGGTCCTGGCAAAGCGGTAAATGGCCGAAACAGCCGGTCGCAGCCGTGGTGGACACAGTATCGATGCGACCGGAAAGTTTTCGTAGTGGTCCATTTGTTGCACGTGTTCCGGGTCGATTTTCGGCGCGGAAAGTAAGCTTATCGTAGATAATAACCAATTGGTCATTAACGATCATTGTTGCCAGTCAAATGAAACCTGTCATGAATCGCTTCAGCTTGCCAAAACTTATAGTCACCGCTGTTCTGTCATCGATGGTGCTTGCCTGTTCGCGCCCGCCAGCGGCACAGGAACCGGTGCGAGCCGTCAAGGTGCTGACGGTCAGCACCCAGAGTATGCAGGCCGGCCTGGAATTTGCGGGAGAGGTCAGGGCGCGGGTCGAATCGCCCTTGGCTTTTCGAGTGGCGGGCAAGATGACGAAACGTTTTGTTAATCTCGGCCAGCGTGTCACGGTCGGGCAGATGTTGGCACAGCTCGATGCAAAAGACTATCAACTGGCGACGGACGCTGCGCGGGCACAGCTCAACGCAGCACTGACCAATCGCGATCTGGCGGTCGCCGATTTCCGGCGTTTCAAGGAACTGAGGGATCAGAATTTCATCAGCGCGGCTGAACTGGAGCGTCGGGAAGCCGCCCTCAAGGCGGCCCAGGCGCAGCTGGAGCAGGCGCAGGCGCAGTTGTCTGGCCAGGGCAACCAGCAGACCTATACGACGCTGGCAGCCGATATCCCGGGTGTCGTGACGTCGGTGGAGGCGGAGGTGGGACAGGTGCTCGCTGCGGGAACGCCGGTACTGCGCATTGCACAGGATGGGCCGCGGGACGTTGTGTTTTCGGTGCCGGAAGACCAGATTGCGAGGATCAGCCAGGGCTCGCCAGTGGACTTGCGCCAATGGTCATCCGGCAGCATGTTCAAGGGTCGGGTGCGCGAGGTCGCAGCCAGCGCTGATCCGGTGACGCGCACCTTTGCCGTCAAGGCGGCGCTAGCCGCCGCTGATGGTCTGCCCTTGGGCAGTACTGTCACGGTACTGCCCAAAGTCTTTGACCGCAGTGGCGTTGACGTCATCAAATTGCCGACCACCGCGCTGCTACAGAATGGATCCTCTGCCGCGGTCTGGCTGCTGGAGCCGGGCAGCATGACAGTCAGGCTGCAGCCGGTGCAGGTCGCCAGCGCGGATGGCAACGAGGTGGTTCTGTCCAGCGGTTTGCAAAGCGGCATGCAGGTGGTGGTGGTCGGCGTGCACGTCCTGTCGCCCGGGCAGAAGGTGTCGATTTACAAACCGGAGTCGGCTGTGGCGAGTGCCCCTGCGGCCTCCCGCGGCGCATCGGCCAAGTGAGGCGCTGATGACACAGGATCAACCCAAAGAGGCGTTCAACCTCTCCAAGTGGGCGCTGGATCATGTGGCGCTGACGCGCTACCTGATGCTTGTGCTGCTGCTGCTGGGTGCGGCGGCCTATTTCCAGTTGGGGCAGGATGAGGACCCGCCATTTACCTTCAGGCTCATGGTGGTACGCGCCTTCTGGCCCGGCGCCACCGCGCAGCAGATGGCCGAGCAGGTGGCTGACAAGATCGAACGCACGCTGCAGGAGGTGCCCAGTGCTGACAAGATTCGCAGCTTTTCCAAGCCGGGCGAGGCCACCATCCTGTTTCAGATCAAGGACTCGACGCGGGCATCCGAGGTCAGCAATATCTGGTACGAGGTTCGAAAAAAGGTGGGAGATATGCGTGCCACCTTGCCTGGTGGCGTGCAGGGTCCATTTTTCAACGACGAGTTCGGCGATGTCTTCGGCACCATCTACGCGCTGGAGTCGGACGGTTTTTCTGATGCCGAAGTGAAGGACTTTGCCGACGAAGTGCGGCAAAAACTGCTCAAGGTCCCTGATGTTGCCAAGGTCGATCAGTTCGGGGCCCAGGACGAAAAGATTTACATCGAAATTTCGCAAAAACGACTGGCGCAACTCGGACTCGATCTGAACCAGGTATTGGCGCAGTTGAACCAGCAGAACGCAGTGGAAAGCGCGGGCGCGGTGCAAACGCCACTGGACGTTGTGCAGGTGCGCGTCGCTGGCCAGTTCGTTGCGATCGAGGAATTGCGAGCCATGCCGATCCGCGGCGCTTCGGGCAAACAACTGCGCCTGGGTGACATTGCCAGCATCAAGCGCGCGTACGTTGATCCGGCGAGCATCAAAGTGCGCTTCCAGGGCCGCCAGGTACTGGCCCTGGGCGTCTCAATGGCCAAGGGGGGTGACATCGTTGCGCTGGGCAGGGCGCTCAAGCGATCAAGTGAGGACATCAATGCCGCTTTGCCGGCCGGCCTGCACCTGGTGGAAATCCAGGATCAGCCGGCGGCGGTGAGCCGCTCGGTCAATGAATTTGTGCGCACCCTGATCGAGGCAATCATCATTGTGCTGGGCGTGAGTTTCGTCAGTCTGGGTCTGCACAAGCGCGCCGGCGCGCAGCCCTGGTACCGGCGCTATTACGTCGACATGCACCCTGGACTGGTGGTTGGCATCACGATTCCACTGGTGTTGGCAGTGACCTTTCTGGGCATGAACTTCTGGGGCATTGGACTGCACAAAATTTCTCTGGGCTCGCTGATCATCGCGCTGGGCCTGCTGGTGGATGACGCCATCATTGCGGTCGAGATGATGGTGCGCAAGATGGAAGAGGGCTACGACAAAGTGCGTGCCGCCACCTTTGCCTATGAAATCACGGCCATGCCGATGCTGACCGGAACGCTGATTACCGCAGTTGGATTCATGCCGATTGGCATCGCACGATCGATGACCGGCGAATACACCTTCGCGATCTTTGCCGTGACCGTTCTGGCGCTCGTGATCAGCTGGCTGGTGTCGGTCTACTTCGTACCCTACCTTGGTACGCTGTTGCTACGAGTCAAACCGCATGCACAGGGCGACCATCCGCACGAGCTGTTCGACTCGCCTTTTTACAGCCTGTTCCGCCGGGCCGTCAACTGGTGCGTGCAATACCGTTGGCTGACGATAGGCATCACGCTCTTGACTTTTGCGCTCGGCATCGTCGGCATGGGACAAGTGCAGCAGCAGTTCTTTCCCGATTCGAGTCGGGCCGAAATTCTGCTCGATGTCTGGTACCCGGAAGGCACCTCATTTGCCGCCAATGAATCGACGACCCGGCGCATTGAGGCGCGGCTGATGCAGGAGGCGGGTGTAGAGAGTGTGACAACCTGGGTCGGCTCGGGGGTCCCGCGTTTCTACCTGCCGCTCGATACCATCTTCACGCAAAGCAATGTGTCGCAGTTCATCATCCTGCCCAAGGATTTGACTTTGCGAGAGTCGATCCGCGTCAAATTGCCGGCCTTGATGGCGCAGCAGTTCCCTGAAATCCGGGCCCGTGTCAAGATTCTTCCGAATGGCCCGCCGGTGGCTTATCCGGTGCAGTTCCGGGTTATCGGTGGCCAGCCTGCGGCGCTGCGCGCTCGGGCTGACGAGGTCAAGGCGCTGTTGCGCGAGAACCCGAATATGCGGGGTGTCAACGACAACTGGAATGAATCGGTCAAGGTCATGCGGCTCGATGTCGACCAGAGCAAGGCGCGTACCCTTGGCGTCAGCAGTCAGTCGATTGCGCAGGCGGCTCGGGTCATGCTCTCGGGCAGCAGCGTCGGCCAGTTTCGCGATGGCGACAAGCTGATCGACATCGTGCTGCGCCAGCCAGCGGATGAACGCGATGCGATCACCGACATTGCCAACGCTTACCTGCCCAGCGCCAGTGGCAGGGCGATTCCACTGCTGCAGATCGCAAAGCCTGTTCTTGACTGGGAGCCGGGCGTCCTGTGGCGCGAGAACCGTGACTATGCCATCACGGTTCAAGGTGATGTTGTGGAAGGCCTGCAAGGTGCCACGGTAACGGCTGAGCTGCTGCCCCGGCTGCGCGCCCTGGAAGCGAGCTGGAAGGCCCGGGGCATGAGTGCTCACCGGATCGAAGTGGCAGGGGCGACCGAGGAAAGCAGCAAGGGCTCGGCTTCAATCGCCGCTGGTATTCCGATCATGCTTTTCATCACTTTCACCCTGTTGATGTTGCAGTTGCACAGCTTCAGCCGGGCCATGCTGGTGTTTCTGACCGGGCCGCTGGGTGTCGCCGGTGTGGCTGCTGCCTTGATGGCGTCGGGACGACCCTTTGGCTTTGTCGCCTTGTTGGGTGTGATTGCGCTGATGGGCATGATTCAGCGCAATTCGGTGATCCTGATTGACCAGATCGAGCAGGACCGCGCCAGGGGAGTGCCGGCCTGGGAGGCGATTGTCGAGTCGGCGGTGCGGCGCTTGCGTCCGATCGTGCTGACCGCCGCCGCCGCTGTGCTGGCGATGCTTCCCTTGTCGCGTTCGGTCTTTTGGGGTCCGATGGCGGTTGCCATCATGGGGGGTTTGATGGTCGCCACAGTGCTGACGCTGCTGGCCTTGCCCGCCATGTACGCGGCCTGGTTCAGGGTCCGGCGCGAGAACGGCGTAGCAGGTTAAAATGTCCCATTGAAAGTTTTCCCGGGGGTGGGTTTGGCAGGCCGACCCCCTTTGTTTTTGCGCGGGTGGCGAAATTGGTAGACGCACCAGGTTTAGGTCCTGACGGTAGTAATACTGTGGGGGTTCGAGTCCCCCCCCGCGCACCAATGTTATGTGTTTGCGGGACAGATCTTTAGCTCTGTCCCCAACCGTTTGTAAGTTTGCGGGACAGATCTTTAGCTCTGTCCACAACTAATTTGATAGGAGGTCTTAAATGACTGTTACCGTTGAGACTCTGCAGAAGCTGGAACGAAAGATGACGCTGACGGTGCCTGTCGGCAATGTCCAATCGGAGGTCGAGGCACGTTTGAAGAAACTCGCCCGCACTGTCAAGATGGATGGTTTCCGTCCGGGCAAGGTGCCGATGAACGTGGTCACCCAGCGTTACGGTTATTCGGTTCACTACGAAGTCCTGAATGACAAAGTGGGTGAGGCTTTCGCCGCTGCAGCCAATGAAGCCAATTTGCGTGTTGCCGGCCAGCCTCAGATCACGGAAAAGGAAACTTCGCCCGAAGGTGAAATGGCGTTTGACGCGATCTTCGAGGTCTACCCGGAAGTCACTATCGGCGACTTGAGCAGCGCTGAAGTGCAAAAGATTTCGACCGAAGTGACCGACGTCGCGATCGACAAAACGCTGGACATCCTGCGCAAGCAGCGCCGCACTTTTGCCCTACGCGCCCATGATGCGCCGGCGCAGCCTGGGGACCGTGTGACGGTTGATTTTGAGGGCAAGATTGATGGTGAAGCCTTCGACGGAGGAAAGGCCGAGGCGTTCCAGTTCATCATCGGCGATGGCCAGATGCTGAAAGAATTTGAAGATGCAACCGGCGGTATGAAGGCCGGCGAGAGCAAGACGTTCCAGCTCGCTTTTCCGGCTGATTACCATGGCAAGGACGTAGCTGGAAAGAGTGCCGACTTCATGGTGACCGTCAAGAAAATCGAGGCCGCTCATCTGCCGGAAGTGAACGATGCGCTGGCCAAGTCGCTCGGCATCGCAGATGCCACGGTACAGGGTTTGAGAGCCGACGTCAGGAGGAACCTGGAACGTGAAGTCAAGTTTCGCTTGCTTGCTCGTAACAAGCAGGCTGTGATGGACGCGCTGGTCGGAAAGGCCGAACTTGATCTGCCCAAGGCGAGCGTGCAGGCGGAAGTCAATCGCTTGATGGAAGGTGCTCGCGCCGATCTGAAACAGCGTGGCATTAAGGATGCTGACAAGACGCCGATGCCGGAAGACATTTTTCTACCGCAAGCCGAGCGCCGAGTGCGTCTTGGCCTGGTGGTGGCCGAACTGGTGCGCTCGCAAAAGCTGCAGGCCAGACCGGAGCAAATCAAGGCGCATATTGAAGAGCTTGCGGCGAGCTATGAAAAACCCTCTGAAGTGGTGCGCTGGTATTACAGCGACAACAATCGCCTGGCCGAGGTTGAAGCGATTGTGATCGAGAACAATGTGACCGAATTCGTTATGGGCAAAACCACTGTAATTGAGAAAAATCTGTCATTTGATGAACTGATGGCTCAGAACTGACAGCGGCGGCATCTTTTTTCGGTACAGTAGGAATCTATCAGGAGAAGTCATGAACGAGCGATTGGCTGCAATGGAAACTCAGGGCCTGGGCATGATCCCGATGGTGATTGAGCAATCGGGTCGCGGTGAGCGGTCTTATGACATCTATTCGCGTCTGTTGAAAGAGCGTGTGATCTTCCTGGTCGGTCCGGTTAACGATCATGTGGCGAATCTGGTCGTGGCCCAATTGCTGTTTCTGGAAAGTGAAAATCCGGACAAGGATATTTCCTTCTACATCAACTCTCCCGGCGGTTCGGTGAGTTCGGGCATGGCGATCTTTGACACCATGAATTTCATCAAGCCCGACGTCTCGACACTGTGCACCGGGATGGCTGCCAGCATGGGCGCATTTTTGCTGGCTGCAGGCGCCAAGGGAAAACGCTTCTCGCTGCCCAACTCCAAAGTCATGATCCACCAGCCTTCGGGCGGCAGCCAAGGACAGGCGACGGAGATCGAGATTCAGGCGCGGGAAATTCTGAAGACGCGTGAGCAGTTGAACAAGATTCTTGCCGAGCGGACCGGACAGCCGTTGGAACGCATTGAGCGCGACACTGAGCGCGACTATTACATGTCGGCGGAGGAGTGCAGGGAATATGGTCTGATTGACAAGGTCATCTCCAAACGGGCGTAGTTCATATGGCTGAAAAAAAAGGCTCCTCCGGCGAGAAAACGCTTTACTGCTCTTTTTGCGGCAAGAGTCAGCACGAGGTCAAGAAACTGATTGCCGGTCCGTCGGTTTTTGTCTGCGACGAGTGCATTGCACTTTGCAATGACATTATTCGCGATGAAATGCCAGCCGCAGGTGCGGCCGGAACGGCCGGTGCCGAACTGCCAACGCCGGCCGAAATCAAAGCCAATCTGGACAATTATGTAATTGGTCAGGAGACCGCCAAGAGAACTCTCGCGGTGGCGGTTTACAACCACTACAAGCGTCTGCGGCACCAGCAAAATGCCAAGAAGGATGAAGTTGAACTGGCCAAGAGCAATATCTTGCTGATCGGCCCGACCGGGTCCGGTAAGACCTTGCTGGCACAAACCCTGGCGCGCATGCTCGACGTGCCTTTTGTGATGGCCGATGCGACCACGCTGACGGAAGCCGGTTATGTGGGAGAAGATGTCGAAAACATTGTTCTCAAGCTGTTACAAAGTTGCAATTACGATGTCGAGCGGGCGCAGCGCGGCATTGTCTACATCGACGAGATCGACAAGATTTCCCGCAAGTCGGACAACCCCTCGATCACGCGCGATGTCTCGGGCGAGGGTGTTCAGCAGGCTTTGCTCAAGCTGATTGAAGGCACCATGGCCAGTGTGCCACCACAGGGGGGGCGCAAACACCCGAATCAGGATTTTGTCCAGGTAGACACGACCAACATTCTTTTTATTTGCGGTGGTGCATTCTTCGGCCTCGAAAAAGTCATCGAAAACCGCACCGAATCTTCGGGCATGGGCTTTGGTGCCAGCGTCAAGAGCAAGGCCGAGCGCAGTCTGACCCAGGTCTTCAAGGAGGTGGAGCCGGAAGACCTGATCAAGTTTGGTCTGATTCCTGAATTGGTGGGCCGCATGCCGGTGGTGGCCACCTTGAGCGAATTGACGGAAGAGGCATTGGTGCAGATACTGACCGAGCCCAAGAACGCCCTGGTCAAGCAGTACAGCAAACTGCTGGCCATGGAAGGTGTTGACCTGGAGATTCGTCAGTCAGCATTGCAGGCGATCGCCAAGAAGGCACTGGCCCGCAAGACGGGCGCACGCGGCCTGCGCTCGATTCTTGAGCAGGCACTGATCGACATCATGTACGAGCTACCAACCACCGCCAATGTAGACAAGGTTGTGGTTGACGAATCGACCATCATAGAGAACAAGCCGCCTTTGCTGGTGTATCGCGAGAGCGCGCGGCAGGCCTGATTTTGCGTCGGTGGCTTGAAAACCAGCGTTGCTGATCCATATTTGACAGGTAACAAAGAGGTTTCCCCTATGTCTGGCCATTCTCCACTACCTGCTACCGCTCTGGACCTGCCGCTGCTGCCTTTGCGCGATGTGGTTGTTTTTCCCCACATGGTGATTCCACTGTTTGTCGGGCGGCCCAAGAGCATCAAAGCGCTGGAAACGGCGATGGAGAACGAGCGGCGCATCATGCTGGTGGCGCAGAAGGCTGCCGCCAAAGACGATCCTGTGGTCGGCGACATGTTCGATGTGGGCTGCATTTCGACCATCCTGCAGTTGTTGAAATTGCCGGACGGCACTGTCAAAGTACTGGTGGAGGGTCAGCAGCGCGCGCGTGTGAACCGAATTGAAGATGGCGAACTGCACTTTGTAGCCAACGTCACACCGGTCGTGGAGATGCCGGAATCACAGGCCAGTCCTCGCGCGAAAGCCAGTGAAATTGAGGCTTTGCGCCGCGCTGTGATGCAGCAATTTGAACAGTATGTCAAGCTCAACAAGAAAATTCCGCCTGAAATCCTGACCTCGATTTCCAGTATCGACGACGCCGGTCGTCTGGCTGACACGATAGCTGCGCATTTGCCACTGAAACTCGAAAACAAGCAGGCCGTGCTTGGTCTGGCCGACTTTAAGGAGCGGCTTGAGAACCTGTTTGAGCAGATCGAGCGCGAAGTTGATATCCTCAACGTGGACAAGAAGATTCGCGGCCGCGTCAAGCGGCAGATGGAGAAGAACCAGCGCGATTTTTACCTGAATGAACAGGTGAAGGCGATCCAGAAGGAATTGGGTGAGGGTGAGGAAGGTGCCGACATCGACGAGATCGAGAAGAAAATCAAGTCGGCCAAGATGCCCAAGGAGGCACTCAAGAAAGCGGAGGGCGAGTTCAAGAAGCTCAAACTGATGTCGCCGATGTCGGCTGAAGCTACCGTGGTGCGAAATTACATCGATGTGCTAACGGCCTTGCCCTGGGCCAGCAAGACCAAGATCAAACACAATCTGGGGCACGCTGAACAAGTACTCAACGAAGACCATTACGGCCTGGAAAAGGTGAAGGACCGGATTCTCGAATATCTGGCGGTGCAACAGAGGGTTGAAAAGGTCAAAGCCCCGATTCTGTGCCTGGTCGGGCCGCCCGGAGTCGGCAAGACCTCGCTCGGGCAATCTGTGGCCAAGGCGACCGGCCGCAAATATGTGCGCATGGCTCTGGGTGGCATGCGCGACGAGGCCGAAATTCGCGGCCACCGGCGCACCTACATCGGTGCCATGCCGGGCAAGGTGTTGCAAAGCCTGTCCAAGGTCGGTACCCGCAACCCCCTGTTTTTGCTCGATGAGATTGACAAGCTTGGGACCGACTTCCGCGGTGATCCTTCAAGTGCGCTGCTGGAGGTGCTGGACCCGGAGCAGAACCACAAGTTTGGCGATCATTACGTCGAGGTCGACTTTGACCTGAGCGACGTCATGTTTGTCGCGACTTCCAACTCGATGAATATTCCGCCGGCGCTGTTGGACCGCATGGAGGTGATTCGGCTGTCGGGTTACACCGAGGACGAAAAGACCAATATTGCGATCAAGTTCCTGTTGCCCAAGCAACTCAAGAACAACGGTGTCAAGGAAGAGGAGTTGCAGATCACCGATGACGCGGTGCGCGACATCATCCGTTACTACACACGCGAGGCTGGTGTGCGATCGCTGGAGCGGGAGTTGTCGAAAATTTGCCGCAAGGTGGTCAAAGGCTTGCAGCTCAAGAGGATGGTGCCGCAGGTCAAAGTCGACGCCGAGAACCTGAACGATTTTCTAGGTGTGCGCAAGTACTCTTACGGGCGCGCCGAAAAGCAGAATCAGGTGGGTCAGGTAGTCGGTCTGGCGTGGACTGAGGTCGGTGGCGATCTGCTCACGATTGAAGCCGCCATGATGCCCGGCAAGGGCGTCATCACGCGTACTGGATCGCTCGGCGACGTCATGAAGGAATCGGTGGAGGCGGCGCGCACCGTGGTGCGCAGTCGTTCGCGGCGGCTGGGGATCAAGGACGAGTTCTTCGAGAAGAAGGACATTCACATCCATGTGCCCGACGGTGCCACACCAAAGGACGGCCCGAGCGCCGGTGCCGCCATGACCACCGCCTTTGTCTCGGCCATGACTGGTATTGCGGTGCGTGCCGACGTCGCCATGACTGGCGAGATTACCTTGCGTGGCGAAGTCACGGCCATCGGTGGGCTCAAGGAAAAACTGCTGGCGGCATTGCGCGGCGGTATCCGGACGGTGCTGATCCCGGAGGAGAACGCGAAGGATTTGCAGGACATTCCGGAGAACGTCAAGAACGGTCTGGAGATTGTGCCGGTGCGCTGGATCGACAAGGTGCTCGAAATTGCGCTGGAAAGGATGCCGTCGGCACTGTCTGATGAGGAGGCCGTCGTGGTGCCTGCATCGGTGGAGGTGTCGGCAGCTGTTCCGGTCCAGCCGGGGTCGGTCAAGCACTGAAATCTGCGTTATACTTCGCCACTTAAAACGCGGGAATAGCTCAGTTGGTAGAGCGCAACCTTGCCAAGGTTGAGGTCGAGAGTTCGAGACTCTTTTCCCGCTCCAGATTCCGAAAAGGGAAGCCCAGGCTTCCCTTTTTTGTCCGATGCGGCGCGATAGCAAATCGGTTATGCAACGGATTGCAAATCCGTCTAGCCCAGTTCGACTCTGGGTCGCGCCTCCAAAAACCTTCATAAGAATCAACAACTTACAAGCCTATGGCTCGTTTTGTGATTCTCCATGAACGCTGAAAATGCACCGGAATTCGTACGGATACTGCCATTTTCGGTAGCAATGCTACTGACATACGGATTGCTTTATCCGAGTAGTTGAGTTATTGTTGCCTCCACAAAGGAGTGTTAACGTCTGAGTTTTGGAGCGCGCGCGGGATGTCTCGTTCAGTGCGCAACTCGGGTTGATTGGTAACTTCCAACTGTGCGGTGTAGTCGTGGCTATTTACAGTGACACGTACTACGTCACCTGGCTCGCCGAGAAGGTCCGGCAGCGTCAGCACCGCGCTTGACCATTCACCCGCTCCAAAGATAGGTACGTTTGGCGCGCAAACGTGGCTGGTCGCTGCAACTACGAGCGTCAGTCGTTGCCCCCAAGCCGTCTCCTGACCATTTGTGCATACATCGCTGGGGGGGTCGTCGCAACCCATCCATTGCACGACGCCTCTGGCGTGCCGCATCGTTATCTCTACCGGTCGGATTGAAGCACTGACGGTGAGACCATTTCGGCCCACCACAATGAGGTTGAGCACGGCCTGGTCCATTCGGTTGTTGTTTTGTGGGTCCATTTGTCTTGCTGAAAGGGTTCATTTCCAGGACCTGACTATCGGATGTGGTCGTATGAAGCGACAAGGGGTAAAAGCGCGCCCGCGCTTGGGGTGGCAAAAGGCGGTTTTCTGACGCTTGCTACACGATGAGAC
>CAIVLG010000210.1 GCA_903906695.1 uncultured beta proteobacterium
CATTGAGCGATGTCAATCGCGTGGCGCAAGACTACCTGTTGCCCGCCAATCGCACGCTGGGCCACCTGATTCCGACTGCCGCGCCGAGGCACGCGCCGGAGCTCGGGATGCCCAATGTTGCGGCTTATCTGAAGGGCTACGCGCTCCATGAAGAAGGGCTTGAATCGGCAGTGTTTGATTTCAGCACCCGCGCCTTGCACAGCAAAGTGGATTTTTCGAGCACAGTCGGCGGCATCAAGGCAGCCGCATTGGTAAAGCCGGTGCGTGGTGATCTCGCCAGCGTGAGCTTCTCGTTCAAGTTTGGCAGCGCTCTGTCGCTGCACCAGCAGGCCGCTGCCGGCAGCCTGGCCAGCCGCATGCTGGACAAAGGCACGGCGAGCATGACGCGGCAGCAAATCCATGACGAGCAAGTCAAACTGGGCATGGATCTGTCACTGCATTTTGCCCCGTCCGGCGGTCATGTCTCGTTGACCGTCAAGAAGGACAAGCTCAAACCAGCTTTAGATTTACTCATCCATTTGATCAAGGAGTCCAGTTTTCCCATGACTGAATTTGAGGAGATGCGCGCCGCCGAGATCAAGTCGCTGGAGGGAAAGATCAAGGACAAGTCGGCGCAGGCTCGTAACGCCTGGAGCCGTTACGGCAATCCCTATCCCAAGGGCGACCCACGCTATCGCTATACCCTGGAAGAGTGGTTACAGGAAATCAAAACGGTCACACGGGACCAGGCTTATGCCTTCTACCAGCGCTTCTATGGCGCACAGAACGCACAGATTGCCTTGCTCGGACCGATCGATGCGAGCGAGTACCGACAGCAACTGGCCCTGGCGCTCGATGGCTGGCGCTCGGCCGAGGCGTGGCAGCGCGTGCCGCAGCCCCTGGTCGATCGCGCACCGGCACGCCTGCTCTATGACACTCCTGACAAGAGCAACGTCAGCCTGCTTGCGCAGCAAAGCCTTCCCTTGCGCGCCGGGCAATATGACACAGAGGACTTGGCCATGGCGTTGGCGACACGCATCTTCGGTGGCGGCCCTGGCTCGCGACTTTGGCTGCGTTTGCGCGAGACCGGTGGACTCAGTTACGACGCCGGTGCAAGCTACCAGGCCAGCCGCTTTGAGGCCAACGCCAATTTTTCCGTCAACGCAGAGCTTGCGCCCGCCAATGTTGGCGTGGCTGAAGCAGCGCTCAGGGAAGAACTGACCCGATCGCTAAAGGATGGATTTACGGCCGCCGAGCTGGAGACCTTCAGGCGCGAGTACCTCGCAGATCGGCAGCGGCGCCGCTCAGGCGACGACTGGGCCTTGAGTTTCATGGCCGATCAAATGGAGTTTGAGGAGGCGGTGGACGCCTATGAAAGAGTTGACGCCTTGATTGAATCCCTGAGCCTCGAACAGGTCAACGCTGCGTGGCGAAAGTACGTGCATCCGGAAAAAATGGTCTGGGCCGTCTTCGGCGACCAATCAAGAATCCGCTGAATCGGGTGACCTTAAGGCGGCAAGATAGACCTGACAGAACTCGGGCGGCATGCGGCGTGCCCGCCCGCTGCTCAGCTCAATACAAACCAGATCCCAGCGGCCGCGCAGGATGGTGGCCCGATCCCGGTGGCGGATCAATTGAAAGCGTCGTTCCATCGTCAGTTTGCCGTCGCTGGCGGTCAGCCATGTGGCCAGCGTGAGCTCTTCATGAAGTGCGGTGGGCAACAGGTAGTCATATTCGCCACGCCGGATTGCCATGGCACGGTCCAGCCTTTGATAGTCGGCCAGACCCAAGCCAAGCGCTTCCGAATGGGCCCAGCCGATTCTCTCGCACCACTGAACATAGACTGCATTGTTGGTGTGATTCAGGCCATCAATGTCCAGCATCTGCGGCGTCACCGGCATGCTGAACGGATGCGGATAGTCCCAGGGCATCTCTGCTTAAGGCGTTGCTCTTTTCAGAGCCAGGGCAATCTCGTTGGCGCCCTGCGCTGAGCCGCTTGGCGGTACGCTGTCGCCGGTGCGGTCGGTGACCTTGGTCAACAGTTCAGCCAGACGCTCGGCTGCCTGCGCATCGGTGCCAATCCAGACGCCATGGGTCATGGTGATGTGAGCCGCCTCGAAAGTGCCGGCGCCGGCGCACAAAATGGTACGCGTTGGTGCGTCCTGCGACACCAGCACCAGCATCGCTGGCACCACCGATTCCGGCTTCAGGGCGTCAAGCACCGTCTGCGGCATCAGGCCCTCGGTCATGCGTGTGGCGGCCGTGGGGGCCAGGCAGTTGACTCGGATGTCATTCTTCGCGCCTTCGAGCGCCAGCGTTTGCATCAAGCCCACCAGCGCCATCTTGGCGGCGCCGTAGTTGGTTTGACCAAAGTTGCCATAGAGACCGGTCGACGAAGTGGTCATCAGGATGCGGCCATACTTCTGCGCGTTCATGATGGGCCAGACCGCCTTGCTGCAGTGCACGGCGCCCATCAGGTGCACATTGAGCACCAGTTCGAAGTCGGCCAGCTCCATCTTGGCAAACGTCTTGTCGCGCAGGATGCCGGCGTTGTTGACCAGAATGTCGACCCGTCCCCAGGTTGTCATGGCCTGCTGCACCATGGCCTGCACGGCCGCGAAGTCAGTGACCGAGGCGGCGTTGGCGATGGCTTCGCCGCCCATCGCGCGAATTTCTGCCACCACCGCTTCAGCGGCCGTTGCCGAGCCACCGGAGCCATCCCGAGCGCCGCCAAAATCGTTGACCAGCACCTTGGCGCCACGCGCTGCCAAGCCCAGCGCATGCTGGCGGCCGAGGCCGCCGCCGGCGCCGGTCACGATGGCCACGCGGCCTTTGAAATCAATCGTCATGTGTCACCTTTTGTTGAACTGAATGGGAGCTTGGTTCAGGAACCAGGATTGAGCACCTTGGGCACCGGGTGGTGGCGCAGGCGGAACGCGTCCGGCATGCCAGATCCCAGCAGGGGGCGCAGGTAGAGTCTGAAGGCGTCGGTGACATCGGTACCGCTGGAGGTGATGAATTCGTCCTCCATGACACGTGTCTTGCCGGCAACGGCTTCGAGCGCCAGCAGTTCATAGTCAACCGAATAAAAGCCGGTGCGCTTGATCGCCACCGAGCCATTGCGGCTACCCCACATGGCAAACTGAACCGCTTTTTCGCCGACTTCGCGCGCCTCTCGCTGATCAACATCCGACACGCAACCGATGAAAGAGCGCTGTAGATAACCGAAGGTGTCGCCGCGCACACGCTTGATCTTGAGTTTCGACTTGATCTCCTCGCACAGCAGATCGGCCAGCGCCCCGTTGCCCGACAACTGCACATTGCCGTGAGCGTCGTGTTCCAGATCCTTGGCCAGCAGACTCGCAATGGCGCTGCCGCTGGCGTCGTGGATGCCTTCCGAGACGGCGATCACGCAGCGACCGTAGCGCTCGTAAACACGCTTCACGTCAGCGAGAAAATTCTCCAGCACGAAGGTTCGCTCGGGCACGTAGATCAGATGCGGACCGTCGTCGGGGAATTTCTTGCCAAGCGCTGCTGCCGCCGTCAGAAACCCCGCGTGGCGGCCCATCACGATACCGACATAGACACCTGGCAGGGCTGCGTTGTCGAGGTTGGCGCCCGCAAAAGCCTGTGCCACAAAGCGTGCGGCGGAAGGGAAGCCTGGTGTGTGATCGTTGCCGACCAGGTCGTTGTCAATGGTCTTGGGGATGTGAATGGCACGCAGCGGGTAGCCTGCCTTTTGTGCTTCCTGGCTGACGATGCGCACGGTGTCGCTCGAGTCGTTGCCGCCAATGTAGAAAAAGTGCTCGATCTGGTGTGCCTGCAGTACCTTGAATATCTCTTTGCAATAGGGCAGGTCGGGCTTGTCGCGCGTCGAACCCAGGGCGGAAGAGGGCGTGCTGGCTACCAGTTCCAGGTTGTGATGGGTTTCCTGCGTCAGGTCTACGAAATCTTCGTTGATGATGCCGCGCACGCCATGGCGCGCGCCGTAGATGCGTTCGATTGTTGTGAAGCGCCGTGCCTCCATCGCGACACCCACCAGCGACTGGTTGATGACGGCGGTGGGGCCACCACCCTGAGCCACAAGTATCTTTCCGGATGCCATCGCAATTCTCCTTGTGAAATAAGCAGCGAGTTTAGCCTGCGTGAGTCGGGTGTCATTGCCTGACGTTTATACTGGCGTCGGGCAAAAAGCAACCCAGCAATCAACCAGCGAGTTTCCCCCATGACCATCAATGTAACGATCGATCTTGGCTACGAGTTTGAAGTCAAAGCCAGTGCCTCTGAAGTGTTTGATGTCCTCTCCGATGTGCCGACTTCGGCCAGTCATTTTCCCAAGGTCGACAAGTTGATCGATCTGGGTGAAGGCGCCTACCGCTGGGAGATGGCCAAGATCGGCCTTGCTCAGATCAATCTGCAAACCATCTATGCCTCGAAATACGTGTCCAACAAGGCCAAGGGTAGCGTGGTCTGGACGCCAATCAAAGGCGAGGGCAACGCACTGGTCTCGGGTAACTGGAAGATCACTGCAAAGAAGAAATCAACCCTGATCGTATTGCAGATCCATGGCGATTTGACGATCCCCTTGCCCGGGCTGATGAAGATGGTGGTGACGCCGGTCGTTGAGTCCGAGTTTGAGAAAATGATAGAGCAGTACATCGCCAACCTGACCAAACGTTTCGGCGGTGAAGTCTGATTTTTCACTTTACTTAGGGTCTATACCCTTGTCAGACAGCGTCTTTTGATCAGAATGAAATCTTGTTTTGATCGGAGAGGCCCATGGCAACTGACATTACCGTATCTCCTGGCGATTTGCCACTGCCCTGTTTTTATCGCTGGGAGCGTGAGCGTGCCAGGCAGATTTATCTGACACAACCGACCGGCGCCGGCGCGGTACAGGACATCAGCTGGCGAGACGCCGGTGATCAGGTGCGCCGCATGGCAAGCTGGATGCAGGCGCAAGGCTGGCCGCCGGGTAGCCGGGTGGCCATCATCGGAAAGAATAGTGCCCACTGGATACTGGCCGATCTGGCAATTCTGATGGCCGGCCATGTCTCGGTGCCGATCTATCCCACCTTCAATGGCGAGGCGCTGGCCTACATCCTGGCACACAGTGAAGCAAGAGCCTGTTTTGTCGGCAAGATGGACGAAATTGGCAATTTGCAGACCGGTCTGGCAACTGATTTGCCAGTGATTGCCCTGCCGCTGGCGCCACCGATCAAGGCGCTGCAGTGGAATGAGCTGATCGCCAAGAGCGAGCCCCTGAAAGATTCACCGGCGCCAGATGGAGAGAGCATTTGTACCATCATCTATACCTCCGGCACGACAGGCAAGCCCAAAGGGGTGGTACACAGCTTCAACGCCATTGCCTGGGGTATATCGAGCTCCACGCGGCGCGTACCGATGAGCAGCGCGGACCGCTATATTTCCTACCTGCCACTGGCCCACGTGGCCGAGCGTATGCTGATCGAACAGGCCTCGCTGCGTTACGGTGGCCACATCTTCTTCGCCGAGACACTCGATACTTTCGTGCAGGACCTGCAACGCGCCCGCCCCACCATCTTCTTCTCGGTACCGCGATTGTGGGTCAAGTTTCAGCAGGGCGTTCACGCAAAAATGCCGGAAAAGAAACTTGGAAAGTTGCTGGCTCTGCCACTCATCGGCTGGCTGGTGCGGCGCAAGATACTCAAAGGACTGGGACTCGATCAATGCCGGATTGCCGCCGGCGGTGCGGCTCCGATGCCGGTCGATGTTCTGCATTGGTACCGCCGGCTGGGGCTTGATCTGGTTGAGGTTTATGGCATGACCGAAAACTGCGCGATCTCGCATGCCACTTTGCCGGGTTCTCCCAGGACCGGCACCGTGGGTTTGCCCTACGATGGTGTGGAACAGCGCATCGACGCCGAGACCGGTGAAATCCTGATGCGAAGTCCGGCGCTCATGAAGGGCTACTATAAGGAGACCGAGCAGACCGCAGCTGCCGCCACGGCGGACGGCTGGTTGCGCACCGGAGACAAGGGAAGCATTGCTGCCGATGGCTACCTTAGTATCACCGGTCGGGTCAAGGACATCTTCAAGACCAGCAAGGGTAAGTACGTGGCGCCGGCCCCGATCGAGGATCTGCTCGTCATGCATCCCGATGTCGAGGCTTGCGTTGTGACAGGCGGCAACCTGGCGCAACCGCTGGCTCTGGTCATGCTGTCGCAGGACGCTGTGGCACGCTGCGCCTCCATCGATGCCAAACGGGCGCTGACCGATTCGCTCAAAATGCATCTTGCGGCCATCAATGCGCGATTGGAGCCACATGAGAAGCTGGCCTGTCTGGCCGTCGTCACCACACCGTGGACGCCGGAAAATGGCTTCGTCACTCCCACCCTCAAGGTCAAGCGCAACCGCATTGAAGAGGCTTTTGCACAGCGCTATCAAGACTGGTGCCACGAAGGTCGCCAGGTGGTCTGGATCGAAGCCTGAATAACTGCGCCGATAATCAAAACCTTTCAGAACCTCGTCAGCCCTCTTTTGTTCAGGATCATCGCAATGCATCGTGTCGCCATCAGTAGTACCGGAATCTATGTCCCGCCAGAAGTCATCACCAATGAGGAACTGGTTGCTTCATTCAACCTCTTTGCAGAACAGGAAAACGCTGCGCACGCCGCCGAGATTGCGACCGGCACGCGCCAGCCGATTCCGCAATCGAGCGTCGAATTTGTCGAAAAGGCTTCCGGCATCAAACGTCGTTATGTCATGGAGAAGTCCGGGGTGCTCGATCCGAAACGGATGCGCCCGCGCTTTCGAGCCCGACCCGATTCTGAAATCTCCATGATGGCCGAAATCGGCGTCGCCGCTGCGCGTGATGCGCTCTCACGCGCCGGAAAAACAGCCGAGGATGTGGACGGCCTTATTTGTGCCGCTGCCAACATGCAGCGCGCTTATCCGGCGATGGCCGTCGAGATTCAGACTGCGCTCGGGATCAAGGGCTTCGGCTTTGACATGAATGTGGCGTGTTCTTCAGCGACGTTTGGCATCGAGATGGCGGTCAATGCGATCAAGACCGGCTCGGCGCGCGCGATACTGGTGGTCGATCCGGAAATCACGTCGCCGCATCTGGCCTGGAAAGACCGCGACTGCCATTTCATTTTCGGCGACGTCTGTACCGCCATCTTGCTGGAGCGGCTGGAGAACGCGCCGCAGGGCGCCTTCGAGATCATCGGCACGCGGCTGCAGACTGTCTTTTCCAACAACATCCGCAACAACGCCGGCTTCATGTCACGCAGCGAAGACCGCGATCCGGATGATCGAGATCAGTTGTTCTACCAGGAAGGGCGAAAAGTCTTCAAGGAAGTTTGTCCGATGGCGGCAGAACACATGAGCAGTCACCTCGCGGCACATGGCTTGGCACCGGCGGCAGTGCGCCGTTTCTGGTTGCACCAGGCCAATCTGTCGATGAACCATCTGATTGCCCGAAAGCTGCTCGGGCGCGACGCGACGGCCGATGAGGCACCGGTGATTCTGGATGAATTCGGCAACACCGCGTCGGCCGGTTCGATCATTTCCTTTCACCGACATCACGACGACTTCAAGACCGGCGACATCGGCGTCATCTGTTCGTTTGGCGCTGGCTACTCGATCGGCAGTGTGGTGGTGCGCCGCACCTGAGCGCCGCCGTCGAGTCAAGTCAGGGTGCGTTTCAAGCGGATGACTTCCTCCCTGGCGGTGCCCAGGGGCATGGTCTTGATGCTGCCCATCTCGCGTTTGAAACCAGCCAACTCATGAAAGCGCAAGGCGCGCTCGTTTGCCAGCGGCAACCATAGGGTCACCGTGCTGCAACCTTCTTCCAGCAAGCCCTCGCGCGCCGCGTCCCACAGCGCCAAGCCGACGCCTTTGCCCAGGTGCGAGGCCGTGACCTTGATATTCCAGATCTCGCCAGTGGTGGGCGGAGTACCCTTGTCGCGAGAGCGGTCAAAACCGACAAAGCCAACGAGGCGTCCGCCATCGATCGCCACGCAGACCTGGGGTTCACAGTATTCAATCGCTTCGCGCCAGTGCGCCTGGCTGGCCTGGTCATCGATTTCGGCAATCGCCTTGGCGTCGCGTAAGGTCGCGGGTCGCACTTCGTAGTTAAACTTGCTGGACATGAAAAAAGGCCTGGGTAAGCGGAGGCAATTTAGAACGAGCCGGAATTGTCGCCGCAATTCAATTGAATCTTTTCCGCTCGGACCGGCCAGCATAATTTGCGCGTCAACCCTAGACCGAAAGAAGTCTGCATGAATCTCATCGAATCGCTGCTGCATGCACTCAAGGCGCATGGCGCGCAGCAGATTTTTGGCATCCCCGGCGACTTTGCGCTGCCGTACTTCCGGATCATCGAAGAGTCCAATATTCTGCCGCTTTACACGCTTTCGCACGAACCCGCGGTCGGCTTCGCCGCCGATGCCTCGGCGCGCATCCACTGCGGCCTGGGTGTAGCAGCCGTGACCTATGGTGCCGGCGCCTTGAACATGGTCAACGCGGTGGCGGCTGCCTTTGCCGAGAAATCTCCGCTGGTGGTGCTGTCGGGCGGGCCGGGCAAAGGCGAGGCGCGCTCAGGACTGCTGCTGCATCATCAGGCCAAGACGCTCGATTCACAGTTCCAGATTTTCAAGGAAATTACCTGCGATCAGGTGCGCCTGGATGACGTCGGGCGCGCACCCTCAGACATCGCCCGTGTGCTGGCGAGTTGCCGTCGTCGCTCCGAGCCGGTTTACATCGAGATTCCTCGCGACATGGTGGGTCTGCCTTGCGCGTCGGTACTGGCTGAAGTGGCACCGGCACCCGACCAGGACGCGCTCGAAGCCTGCGTCGACGAGATTCTGGAGCGCCTTGCCAAGGCCAAGTCTCCGGTGCTGATGGTCGGCGTCGAGGTTCGTCGTTATGGTCTGGAAGCCAGGGTGGCGACGCTGTCGCGCCGCCTGGGCGTGCCGGTGGTGACGAGCTTTATGGGGCGCGGCCTGCTATCGGACCAGCATGCGCCGCTGGTTGGCACCTACATGGGTGTAGCCGGCTTTCCCGAAGTCACCCAACTGGTCGAGGGCTCGGATGGCCTGTTCCTGCTGGGCGAAATTATTTGCGATACGAATTTTGCGGTATCGGAAACCAAGATCGACATGCGCAAAACGATTCAGGCGCTCGATGGTCGGGTCACCATCGGTTATCACACCTACGCCCAACTGCCGCTGGCGGCGCTGGTGGACTGCATGCTCAAACGTGTCGATTCCGCCGAGAAGGTGTTCTCCGTCACAGGACAAATTTTCCCGCATGGTTTGCCTGCCGACTCGGCCTCTATCACGCCCAGCGACATTGCCAGCGCCGTCAATGATCTGATGGCCGAGCACGGCAAGATGCCTATCGCCTCGGATATGGGGGACTGCCTGTTTACGGCGATGGAGATCGAGCACACGGCGCTGGTGGCGCCGGGTTATTACGCCACCATGGGCTTTGGCGTACCGGCCGGCCTGGGTCTGCAGGCGGCCACGGGCGAGCGTCCTTTGATCCTGGTCGGCGATGGTGCGTTCCAGATGACGGGCTGGGAGCTGGGCAACTGCAGGCGCTATGGTTGGGATCCGATCGTGCTGCTGTTCAACAACGCCAGCTGGGAGATGTTGCGCACCTTTCAGCCCGAGTCCTCGTTCAATGATCTGGGCCACTGGGGTTTTGCCGAAATGGCCGCTGGCCTCGGTGGCGACGGCATTCGCGTCAACACACGCAGCGAACTCAAAGCGGCGCTAGACAAGGCTGTCGCGACGTGCGGTCGCTTCCAGCTGATCGAGATAACGATCCCACGCGGCGTGCTGTCAGACACGCTGGCGCGTTTTGTGGCTGGTGTGAAGCGATTGAACAGCGTCAAATAAAACGCTGGGCCACGACGCCGCTCAGCGCCCGAACAGTCCTTTGAGCGCCTTGCCGACATCGGGCAAGCCGGGTACCAGCGACTTTGTTTCCTCGGTCTTGGTGTCTTGCCCGGTGCCCGTGTCCCTTGGCGGGTTTTCGGTGCTTTCTTTCGAAGAACGACTGCTGCTGCGGCTGCCTTGCTGGCCGTCCTCACCCAACGTCACCATCGTCACGGACTTGACGCGCACCCGCGCCACCCACTCCTGCTCCCAGGCGACGCGCGGGTCGCTCGGGCGCGGGGGATGCACCAGATTCAACTCGGATCCGTAGGCAATGCCGCGCAACATGGCGCCTTGGGCTTTTGCGAATATGCCAGCCGGAATGGCGCATTGGGTCCGATTGGCGGGCAGCAGTACTTTCTCCTGCAGCCATTTGTCAACATTGGCATTGCTGGCATAGTCCATCAAGCCCCAGCCTGGCTCGGGCACGTCGGATGAACTCCAGATTACCATTTCGCCCTCGCTGCCGCTCATGGCGCTCAAGAAATAGGCGCGTGCCGTCGGCAGCGTTTGCCAGTTCAGTGCGATGGCCGCCGCGCCGCCGCCGTTGCTGTTGATGCCGAGCTTGGGCATAAAGTCCTGCTGCTGACCAATGGCGAATTTCAGACTTTCGGGCAGCCCCTCACCGCTGATCGCGTGCTGGCCAACGAGTGAGGCCTCCTTGGGCACGTTTTGCCGATGTTTTTCATTCGGCCAGATCGAGTGCCCCGGGTCCGCCTTGGCACCGCTGTCGCGCACCGCGCGACCCATCATGAACTTGCCGTAGTCGGCTGCCCCGGCGGTGGAAAAATCCAGCACGCGCGGCTGGCCCGGCAGCACTGTTTCGCTGCAACCCCAATAGAACAGCATGCGACCCTTGGGCCGCTCAGGCACCTCGCCCGCCTCGCGTGGGGCGCGCTCACCCTGTGTTTTGACCTGTGGCTGCACCACCACCGGCAACAGCGTCAAATTCGGTCCCATCGCCTGTCCAGAGGGAATAGTCTGCGTGGCCTCGGTTCCGGCCGGCTTGCGCTGTGTCACGACGGCCAGGTCGAGCCAGCGTCCCGGCATCATGCCGCGCGTCGCGCCAAAACTGGCACCGCCCATGCCGGGCACACCCGCCATACCGCCAATCATGCCAGCCAGCCCGCCGCCCATCGAAGGCATCTCGTCCATGCCGGCCATCGACATGGTGGCGACATCCATCCAGTACTGCGCTACCGGAGGCTTGACCAGTTGGGTCTGCGCCGACAGGCTGCCGCACAGCAGCAGGGTGGCCAGCGTGGTCGCTGAGCGCAGAGCGCCACAACTTGGGGAAGGGGAGAGGTTGATTTTCATGGGCAGGCTCCAGAGCAAATTGATTCGGGAGATGGCAAGGCGATCAGGTTACCACGGCGCGTGCGTCATGGCCAGAATTGGGCATACTGCGGCTATCTCCTCTTTGCAGATTGGACCATTTTCATGAGACCCTTGCACCATCACCTCATCAAGGCGAAGCTCGCCGATCTACTGCCGACCCAGGGGGCCATCGGTTACCTGGAGGTCAGCCAAAAACGCAGAGAATGGCAACTGCTTTCATCAAGCAAGCGTCAGGCGCTGGTCGCGCAACACTGGTTCCCCAGCGTTTTGGGTCCGAACCAGCGCTATTACATTCTTGACCACCACCATCTGGGCCTGGCCTTGTTCGAGGAAGGTCAAAAGACGGTGCAATTGACGGTGCTGAAGGATTTGTCCTGGCTCGATAGCGAGACGTTCTGGAGGACGATGGAGTTTCATCAATGGGTACATCCCTACAACGAATGGGGCAAGCGCATCGGCTTTCATCAATTGCCGACCAGCGTTTCTGCCCTGAAGGACGATCCATATCGCGGCCTGGCGGGTCTGGCCCGAGCGGCGGGCGCTTTTGCCAAGGACATCGCCCCCTTCAGCGAGTTTCTATGGGCGGACTATTTCCGCCGTCGAATCACAAAGCGTCGGATCACGCAATCGATCGACGCGGCGTTAGACTTGGCACTTGAGCTGGCCCGGCATCCCGAGGCCAGCTATTTGCCGGGTTGGGCCGGTAAATCGTGAAACCCATGGCTAGCGAGGTGTGATCATGCTGCCGGACCGACCAGACGCCACCTTCGAGATTCTGCTCAGACTAGGCTTGGCATTGGTGTCGGGCATCGCGTTGGGTTTGAACCGCTGGATGCACCATAAATCGGCCGGCATTCGAACCCATTCTCTGGTGGCCCTGGGCGCTGCGCTGGTGATGCTGCTGATCGGCAGCTTTGCCGGCGCCGATGCCCAAGCCAGCAGCCGAGTCTTGCAGGGTCTGATCACGGGCATTGGTTTCTTGGGCGCGGGTGTGATTATTCATCAGGACCATTCGCAAACCATTCATGGCCTGACCACGGCTGCCAGCGTCTGGGCCTGTGCCATTCTCGGCGCCACTTTCGGGTCGGGTTTCTATGTGCTGGGTCTGTGTGCCATGTCGGCCATGCTGTTGATTTTGATTGTTGGCGGACCGCTTGAGCGCCTGACCAGAACCGGGTCACGCGTTCGAAAGGAATCCGGGCCATCCGAAGAGGCGCAAGATCACCGGCCTGATTGAGTTTTGCTTTATGACCTACACCTCAACCCAATTCGACGACATCGCCAGCGATGTTGCCGACAACATTCCAGATGGCTTCAGATCGGTCAAGATGGGTGGCCCGTTCGTGATGCTCAACGGTCCGCTTTACGCCAAGTGGACCGGCGAGCGACTGTTGGTCGGATTTCGCGTCGAGGAGCGCCATACGAACCCGCTGCGGATGTGTCACGGCGGCATGTTGGCGACTTTTGCCGATATGCTGATTCCCTGCGTGTCGATGTACCAGGTGGACATGGAGCGGCGTTTCCTGCCGACCATCAGTCTGCAGATCGACTATATGGGCGCCGCGCCGCTGGGCGCCTGGGTGCAAGGTGAAGCCGACGTGCTCCGGACCACGCGCAATATGCTGTTCGGCCAGGGCCTTGTGACGGCCGACGGTCAACCGGCCTTGCGTGTCAGCGGCATTTTCAAGCTCGGGCAGGTGATCGGCGACGGCAAGGCGACGGATCCGCTGGGGTTGAAGTAGAGGACACTTGCCTGTCCCGCAAGCATCAGGAGTGATCGTGTCGGTGCTGAACATCCGGAAAATGCGGGTGGCTGTGCTGCAACTCACCATGCCAGTGCGGATGGTTGTGGCGTTCGCTCAGGTGCAGCCAGAGCCCCGCCGCCATCAACAGGCCCGCGCCCCAGAACTGCGCTGACGTAGCTTCACCGAACCAGCCCACGGCAACTGTCGCACCGATGAAAGGAGCGGCGCTGAAATAGGCACCGGTGCGTGCCGCGCCCAATTGCCGCAACGCCAGCACGAACAGCGCAAGGCTCAGCCCATAGCCCAGGAAGCCTATCATCAGCACGGGAGCGGCCACAGCCCACGTTGGCAGGGATTGACCCATCGCCAACGCCAGAGAGATGTTGACGACGGCGGCGCACAGCCCTTTCAGGCCGGCAATGAAAAGGGCATCGATGTCCGATACCTGGCGCGTTAGATTGTTGTCCAGCGCCCAGCACAGGCAGGCTGCGGCAATTAAGGCGGCGCCTGCTCCGCCAGCGGTGATACTCACTGGAGCCACCGGCCACGACAGCAGCAGGGCGCCGACAGCGATCAGCGCCATGCCGATCATCACGCGTCGGTCGGTGGCCTCTTTGAAAACAATCCACGCCAGCAAGGCGGTCAGAACGCCTTCCAGATTGAGCAGCAGCGAGGCCGAAGCTGCGCTCAAGCGCGCCAGGCCCAGCATCAGCAGGATTGGCGCAGCAACACCGCCGCAGGCCGTGGCGCCCAGCAGCCAGGGCCATTGTGAGTGCGTCAATGGTGGCCACTTCCAGCCACGGTCGCGCAGCAAGCGTGTCGCCAAAAGGCCGACGCCGCTGCCCAGGTAGAGCAGGCCGGCCAGCAGCAGTGCCGACAGTTCGCCGACATACTGTTTGGCAAGCGGCGTGCTGGCGCCAAACAAGGCCGCTGCAGCAAGAGCGGCAAACACGGCGCTTGGGGTGCGAGGTGGCTTCATGGCAGTCATCCAGTATGCGATTGTGCCCATTAAGCAGACTGGCCAGGTGCCGGGTCGCCTTGACTTACCATGGGGCCATGACCAGCACAACGCTTCACTCGCCTCGCCACGTGCCGCTTCGGCAGGACGCCAGCATCATCGCCCTGGTGAGCTTGGCCCACGCCAGCTCACATTTTGCGCATCTCTTGCTGCCGCTGATGTTTCCGGTGTTCTTGAAAGAGTTCGGCCTGAGCTACTCCGAACTCGGCCTGCTGATGACGACCTTCTTCGTGATTTCCGGGTTGGGGCAGGCCGCAGCCGGCTTTGTGGTCGACCGTCTGGGCGCGCGCCCCCTGATGTTTGCGGCGCAGGCCATCTTTGTGCTGGCCTGCAGCGCGGCGTCAATGGCGAACGGCTATACCGGCTTGTTGCTGGTGGCGGCGCTCGCAGGCTTGGGCAACGCTACTTTTCATCCGGTCGACTTCACTATTCTGAACCAGCGCGTGTCGGCGCCGCGCCTGGGCTACGCCTTCAGTGCCCACGGCCTGACCGGCAATCTGGGCTGGGCCGTGGCGCCAATCTTCTTTGCCACCATCAGCAGACTTTCCAGCTGGCGCGCGGCTTATTTGGCGGCCGCCGCGATGTACGTTTGTATTTTGCTGTTGCTGATTCTGCAGCGCGACAAATTGAGCACGCAGATCGTGGCACATCATCAGGACGCGCCGGCAGAACACAGCATGGCGTTCATGAAGCTGCCGGTGGTGTGGTGGTGTTTTGGATTTTTTCTGTTGTCCACCATGACGCTGGCTGTAGTGCAAAGCTTTTCGATCTCGATTCTCAAAGCCATGCATGGCGTGAGCATCGAGGCCGCCACGCTGACGCTGTCGGCCTACATGCTGTGCGGTGCGCTGGGTGTGTTTGCCGGTGGCTTTGTGGCAGCCCGTACCGCCAACAGCGACCGCGTGGTGGCGTTGGCGATGGGCGCAGGCGCGGTTTTGTTGACTTTGTGCGGCACCGGCTTTTTGGGGGGCACGCTCAGTATGGCGGTGCTGGCAAGCACCGGTTTTGCCATCGGCATCGGCGGACCCTCGCGTGACATGATGATCAAAAAGGCGACTCCCAAAGGAGCCACCGGCAGGGTCTATGGCATGGTCTATTCTGGTCTGGATGTCGGTTTTGCAATTTCACCGATCTTGTTTGGCCAGTTCATGGACCGCGGTTGGTTTGGTGTCACGCTGGTCGGCGCGGCGGCGACGTTGTCGCTCAGCGTGCTGGCCGCGCTGGGCGTGGGGCGCAGGACGGCTCGGTGACTGGGTTTAAAGCTGTGTCCTGGCTGTGACCAGGGAGCAGAAACCATGATGCACATTGGCCCGGTTCATGTCCATGGTAGATCACGACAGTGGCTTTCTGATTCGAGGCACTACACAACTGCCTGCGTGTCGAGCACGGGAGGCATCGGGCAATCGATGGCCATGCCGATGGCGCGCAGCAGTTCGGCTTCTGCAACCAGCAGGTAGTTGTCGGCCAGGGCGGTATCGACGCAGGCTTTCACCAGCAGAGGTTTTTGCAGCGGCGCCAGTCGGCGCAGGCGCTCCAGGGCGGCGCCAAGCGTCCTCGCATCGGGTGCCTTGTCGGTCACCAGATCGCCAGTCAGTTCCAGCCGTGCCAGGCCGCGTTCAAAAGCGAATTGCTGCGTCTTGGCGTCGCCGCCGCCAGCGTGCGCCAGGGCCGCCAGCAGCAACAGTGCGTCGGCCCGGACCGGCGCCAGCGTTTTGAAACGCACCCGCTCGGCGCGGCCAGCCTTGGCCGACAGCTGACGCTGCAGTATGGTCTGCAGCACAAACTCGCTGAGCGTGACTTCCTGGTCAGCCAGCACCAGTTTGTCGACTGCCTGCAAAAAGACATCACGCGCACTCTGGTCCATCTGGCGCAGCGTCGGTAGCGCCAGCGACAGCACCGTCAGGCGCCCAGGCGGTCCGAGCTGCTGCAGGGTCGCTGCGAGTTGCTCCAGGCTGGCAGTGATGGCTGTGTCGCCGGCTTGGCTTACGGCGCCGAGCTGGAGCGCCAGCACCGCTGTACTGGACGACATCAGGTAGGCATAGACGACTGCTCGCGCACCTTGCGGCGTGTTGAGCAGGCGTCGCAGTGATTCGGGCATCGCTGCGAGCTGTCGCGCGGCCTGTTCCACGTGCTGTGGCGTGGCGCTTCCGACCTGGTTCAGCAGCGACTGCGCGGGTCCGCCACCCAAGCCCGATACCGCCGCCTCGTCGGTCAGCCAACTGCTGCTTGCCGTGGATACGCCGGCGCTGGTGGAGCGCGCGCCCTGCGGCTTGCGCCCGGTGATGCCCTCGATGCGTTCGTCAATTGACGGATGGGTGGCGAACAGGTCTTCGAACAGCCTGGCTGAAAAGGCCTGGCTGAAGAACATGTGACTCATCTCGCCGGCAAAGGCGTTGTTGACGGTGGCACCGTCCGCGCGGCGAATTTTTTCCAGCGCGCCGGCCAGGCCGTCCGGATTGCGCGTGAACTGCACCGACGATGCGTCGGCCAGGAACTCGCGTTGCCGCGACACTGCTGCCTTGATCATACGGCCAAAGAAGACGCCGATGTAGCCAATGGCGGCAATCAACGCGCCAAAAGGAATGATGGCGTAGGCTGCATCGTCGGCCGAGGCGCCCAGACGGATGATCAGCAAGCCGGCCTCACCGACCACCACGATGCCGGCCAGAATGCCGATCAGTTGCACGTTCAGGCGCATGTCTCCGTTCAGGATGTGACCATACTCGTGACCGATAACACCCTGCAATTCCTCGCGATTCAGAGCGGTCAGCGCCCCGCGGGTGACGACGATCACCGCCTGATTGGGCGAGTAGCCGGCGGCAAAGGCGTTGATGCCATCCTCATTGTCGAGCATCCAGACCGACGGCACCGTGACACCGGCGGCGATAGCCATTTCTTCCACCACGTTGAGCAGACGCTTTTCTTCAAGGCTGTTGGCATTGCGCATGACCTGGCGCGCCTTGACCATCTTCGCGATCGCCTCGCCGCCGCCGCGCAACTGAAACAGCCGGCGCAGCGCAAAAAAGATGATCGCGACCAGGATCACCGCGTCGAGGATCTGAAACGGAAACAGTCCCCACTCAAACGGATTTTCAGAACTGAGCAGGGCGGCCAGCGCCACCGCCAGATCGACCGCCGCGACGACGCCCACCACGGCCGCCAGAAACAACAGCACCAGACGCAGGGTGTGCTTGCGGGCGGACTCCTGCCGGGCGAAGAAATCCACGCGTGAACTCCCGGTGCGAAGGTCAGCTGAAGCTGACCTTGGGGGCCTTGCGCTCCTCCACCGGGTTCTCCAGTGCTAGCAACTCGGCAAGGGTAAAGCCGAACATGTCGGCAAAAATGTTGTCCGGGAAGGACTCGACACGGGTGTTGAATTCCATCACGTTGTCGTTGTAGGCCTGGCGCGCAAAGGCGACCTTGTTCTCGGTGCTGCTGAGCTCTTCCGAGAGTTGCATCATGGTCTGATTGGCCTTCAGATCCGGATACGCCTCGGACAGCGCGAAGAGCTTGGTGAGTGCACCGGAAAGCCCCGCTTCGGCGCTGGAAAGCTGTTGCATGGCGGCTGCATTGCCTGGTGCCTGGGCCGCCTTGCCGGCCGCTGCAAAAGCGGTGTTGCGGGCATTGATGACCAGTTCAAGTGTCTGGCGCTCATGCGCCAGATAGCCCTTGGCAGTTTCAACCAGGTTGGGAATCAGGTCGTAACGGCGTTTCAGTTGCACATCGATTTGCGCGAAGCCGTTCTTGAAACGGTTGCGCAGAGACACCAGGCGGTTGTAAATTGACGCTGCCCACAGCAGCAAGATCACGACGACGGCAGCGACGATGAGGGTGGTCATGGCGGGCAACTCCAAGGTTGGAAATCGAAAAATATCTTAGCATGCAGAGCGAATTTTTTGGTCGTGTCGTTGCCAGAGCTCGAACGCCTGGGCAGAACTTAGCCGCGGCACATAGCCAAACTCCTGCTTCAGCCGCTGGTTGTCCAACACCGGCCGGTAGCGCAGGAAGTCGAGTTGCTCCGGACCGTATTGGGTCAGCCTGAGTTTCTTCAGCAGCCACAACGCGGCCTTGAGCAGCGCTGCAGGCAGGACCAGGCAGTGTTTGCCCTGGCGCGCGGCGATCTCTCGGATGCCGAGCGCGCCGTCACCTGCCACATTGAAGATGCCGGTCGCGGATGCATCGATGCCATGCAAGATGGCGCCAACCACATCTTGATCGTGGATGAAGACGAAGGGACTGTCGGAGCCGAGGATGGCCAGTGGGCGCGGCTTTTTGAACAGATCGGTGATCTGGTTGTTGACCGTCTCGCCCAAGATGGTGCCGATGCGCAGGATGATCTGCTCGAGCTGCGGTTGCTGGTCACGGTATTCGGCCAGCATTTCCTCGACCAGGCGCTTGTGCCAGGAGTAGGCAAAGCTCTGGTTGCCACGCAGCGCGTCGCTCTCTGTCAGCCAGCGGGGGTTGTCGGCGTGGTAGCCGTAGGCGGCGCCGCTCGAAGAAACAATGATTCGGCGCACCCCGTTCCGAACACAGGCTTCGAGCAGATTGCGCGTGCCACCCACATCGACGCTGTACTCAAACGCGCGACTGCTGTCTTTGCCGGGCGTGACGATGGACGCCAGGTGAACCACGACGTCGGGCCGGTGACGAGCGACGATGGCATCAATTTCTGGAGATCGGATGTCGGCCACTTCATAGACGGCGTTCGGCAGGCGCTGCGCCGGTGCACGCAGGTCCAGCGCTATCGTCGTCATCTCCTTGCGCTGCGCCAGTTCCGCCACCACCTGGCTACCCAGATAGCCAGAGCTGCCGGTGACCAGGACGTGATGGATGCTCATGCTGCGCTCGGGAACGGTGGCCGCCGGCTCCAGAAGGTGGCCACGCTGAGACCGGCCACGATGTGCCAGATACCCCACCAGGCGGTGATCACCGCCATGCCGCCGAGGCCGTCGAAGAAGCTGAAGATCAGGATCAGGCCCAGTCCGGAGTTCTGGATGCCGCACTCGATGGCGACGGCGCGCCGGTCCCGCTCGGGTAGCTTGACACCCCATGCCAGACCGTAACCGGTAAGCAGCGCGCAGGCGTTGTGCACAAACACCACGCCGACCACCAGGCCGACGTAGAGCTTGAAATACTGCCAGTTGGCGCACAGCGCTGTCAGCACAAAGAGCAGGAAGAACAGCAGCGAAAAAATCTTCATCGGCTTTTGAACGCGCGCCGTGAATTGTGGCCAGCGACGCGACACGAACAGACCCAGGGCCAGCGGCAAACCGAGTAGCAACAGCACGTGCAGAAACATCTCAAGCGGATTGACCGCCACCTGTCGCAACAGGGGCTGCGCCGGCGCGTAAAGCTCGCCCCAGAAGGCGATGTTGAGCGGTGTCATGACGATGGCGGTGAGCGTTGACAGGGTGCTGATCGAGACAGACAAGGCGGTGTTGCCGCGCGCAAAGTGGGTCAGAAAATTCGAGATGTTTCCGGCCGGACATGACGACACCAGGATCATGCCCAGCGCGATGCTGGGGCGAGGCTCCAGCAGCAGCACCAGCAAAAAGGTGAAGGCCGGAAACACCAGGTGATGACCCAGCAGACCGATCACCAGCGCGCGCGGTGTGCGCAAGGCCTCCCTGAAATCATCGGCCTTGAGTTCCAGTGAAACGCCGAACATGACAAAGCCCAGGACGACATTGAGCAGAAGCAGGGACTGCGGGCTGAAGTTCAAGCGAACCAGATCGATGTCGATCATCCGTTCACCCCTTGGGCTCTTCGTGCATCTTCTTGAAGTGGATCAGACCCGGCGCCCACATGTGCTTGACCGGGTCCACATCGACATGGATCACGGCGCAGCGCCCGGTGGCCAGGGCGCGCTCCAGTGCCGGTTTGAGTTGCGCGGGATCGGAGACCCGCTCGCCGTAGGCGCCCATGGCCTGGCCCAGCTTGTCGAACTCGATTTCGCCCAGATCGGCCTTGATAGTTTCATCCGGGTCCAGGTGCTTGAAGATCATGGTCTTGAAGGGGCGCAACATGAACTGCTGGTTCATCTTCACCATGCCCCACTGTTTGTCGCACAGCACGATGTAGATGACCTGCGCCCGGTTTCGCACGGCGGTCTCCACTTCCTGCGAATGAAAGCCCATGGCACCGTCGCCGATGATGCAGCAGACCGGCCTGCCCGGTCGTGCAATGGCCGCGCCCACGGCTTGCGCCATGCCGGCGCCCAACATGCCGAACTTGAAGGTGGAGAGCACCGTGTTGGGCACGCTCACCTGGTGGTAGAACATGGCCCAGATGGTGGCGTTGCCGCCGTCGGCCACCAGCACCGAGTCGGGTGGGAACAACTCGCCACAAACCGCGCCGATGTGCGCCGGATGCATGGGAATGGCCATGTCACTCAGTGCCTTGTCCCAGCCAGCGCGCTCTTCTTTCATGACCCTGGCGTAGCTGGCGACGCGTTCGCGGTTCGCGTCAAACCGGATCTCGCCCTTGCGGCGTTCCAGCTCGTCACCCAGCAACTCCAGAAAGCGCTTCAGGTCGGCCACAACCGCCAGATCGACCGGCTTGTTCAGGCCGATCATGTCAGCATCCAGATCGACCTGGATCGTCTTTTGCTCGGACGGTTTGCGCCAGTACGGCGGTTTGCCCCACCAGTCGGTCTCACCCAGACGCGAGCCCAGAATCAGTACCGTGTCGGCCTCGTTGCGTACCTGGTGATTGAGCTTGACGTGCGGCATGGTGATGGCCAGCGGCGACGTTTCGGTCAGCACGCCGCGCGCCGCCCAGCTGGTCGTCACCGGAGCGTGCAGCAGGTCTGCCACACGGCGCAGCGCGTCAAAAGCCAGTGCGTGGATGACACCGCTGCCGGCGTGGATCATCGGGGCGCTGGCGCTGATCAGAATCTGCGCGGCTTGTGCCACCTGTTCTGGCGAGGGTGTCAGCGGATCCGTGGCGCGGTACTGGCTTGGCGACAAGAAGCCGACATCGGCTTTCACCTTGGTGTTCATGATGTTCTCGGGCACATCCATGTGCACCACGCCGGGACGTCCCTCGTAGCTCTTACGCAGCGCCTTGCGCATTAGTTCCGGTACGCGGGCGAAGGACGACACGGCGGCACTCCACTTGCCGATCTTGCCGATGACGCCGCTCTGGTCGAAGCACTGGTAACTGCCACCGCGATCCGGGTACATGATGCTGGGTCGGCGTGCGCTGGTAATGGCCAGCACCCGGTTGCCGTCGGCCTGCTCGACGATGAGTCCGGGTATCAGATTGGCAACGCCGGGCCCGTTGCTGGCCATGCAGACACCGAGTTTGCCGGTCAGCCTCGCATAAGCGCCCGCCATGTGCGCAGCCGAGGTCTCGTGCCTTGGTGTGACGATCTCGATACCGATGCGGTGCAGGGCTTCGTAGAAACCAAAATAGGTGCCGTCGATGATGCCGAAGACTTTCTCGACACCTTCCTGCTGCAACATGCGCGCAATGACTTCGCCGCCGCTGATATCCGCCATCTTTTTGTCTCCTGTAATCCTTTTAAATCCGTTGCTGAACGGGACCTCGATTGACCGGCTGTGCTGGTCGGGTCATTATGCTATTTCGGCATCGCTGAAACCGGGTTTTCCATGGAGTTTGGCGACGAATTGCAGTATAGTAAGAAAGTAAGGATTACATTACATGGAGAAAAGAATGCTAGCTGTTGCCAAGATTACGGCCAAAGGTCAAACCACTATTCCACAGAATGTGCGCACTGCGCTGAAGGTCGTGCCCGGTGACCTGATCGCCTGGGAGTTTGGCGCTGATGGCACGGCGACTGTGCGCCGCATTCAGACTATGGACCTGGAGTACCTGCGCGCGGTCGAAGGCACGTTGAGCGAATGGACCGGTGCCGCAGACGAGGAGTCTTATCGTGGGCTTTGAGCGCTACACGGTGGTGCGCGTCCCGTTCCCCTTTACCGACCGCAGCACCACTAAAAATCGCCCTGCGGTAGTGATCTCTGATGACCTGGCTTTCAACACGCCGGCCGGGCATTCGGTGATGGCGATGATCACCTCGCAAGCCAATGCCCCTTGGCCGCTGGACTGCACGCTCACCGACCTTGCCGCCGCCGGCCTGCCTGCTGCATCCAAGGTGCGTTTCAAGCTGTTTACGCTAGACCATCGTCTGGTGAGGGGAGAGATCGGCAAGTTGGCGCCCGTCGATGTAGCTCTGGTTCGCGCCGGGCTGGCCAGCTTATTGGGTGGTTAAGCTCTAGCCGAACAGCACAAGCGGACCGATCTGTTCCAGCGATTCGGCACAATAGCGCTTATGACTACCACGCCCACACCCACACCCCAAATCGCCGGCCACCTGCTGGTTCAGTGCCTTATCGAGCAAGGTGTCACGCATGCCTTTGGCGTGCCCGGTGAAAGTTACCTGGCCGTGCTCGACGGCTTTCATCGCTACCGCGATCAGATCCAGTTCATCATCAACCGCCAGGAAGGGGGTGCTGCCTTCATGGCCGACGCGCAGGGCCGCCTCACCGGTCGTCCCGGCGTCTGTTTTGTAACGCGCGGGCCGGGGGCCACCAACGCATCGATTGGCGTGCACACCGCGTTTCAGGATTCGACGCCGATGGTGCTGTTTGTCGGCGATGTCGCCAGCGACATGCGGGACCGCGAAGCGTTTCAGGAAGTGGACTTCCAGAGCTTCTTCGGACCCAGCACCAAGGGCTTTGCCAAGCGCGTGGAACGGATCGACGACGCGCGGCGCATCCCCGAATACGTGGCGCGTGCTTTTGCCACCGCCATGAATGGCCGCCCGGGTCCGGTGGTACTGGTGTTGCCAGAAGACATGCTGGTGCAGAGCGTGGTGCCCGATGCAATCACCGGAGAGTTGCCGCGCGCGCTGCCCCGAGTGGAAGCGGTTCAGGCCTGGAGCGACCCCGCTGCGCTGCAGACATTGCGTGAGATGCTGATGCAGGCCGAGCGGCCGTTCGTGATCGCCGGTGGTGGTGGCTGGACGGTGCATGCCGCACAGGCGCTGCAGCGCTTTGCCGAGCGCTGGATGCTGCCGGTGGGCAACGCGTTTCGCTATCAAGACACTTTTGACAATCACCACGCGCTGTATGCCGGCGACGTGGGCATAGGCATCAACCCAAAGCTGGCTGCACGCATCAGGGAGAGCGACCTGATTCTGGCCGTTGGCCCGCGGCTCGGCGAGATGACCACCAGCGGCTATACCCTGCTGGAAGCACCGCGACCGAAGCAGAAACTGGTGCACCTTCATTCCAGCGCCGAAGAACTCAACCGCGTCTACCAGGCCGATCTGGCGATCAACGCCGGCATGAGTGCGGCAGCGCACTCGCTGGCGGACCTGTCAGCGCCAACCATGCTCACGTGGAAAGACTGGACGCAGGCTTGTCATGAAGACTTTCTGGCCAATCTGGTGCCGCAACGTCTGCCTGGCAACGTCGACATGTCGGCCATCGTGGCGACGCTGCAAAAGCACCTCCCCGCAGACGCGGTGCTGACCAATGGCGCCGGAAATTTTGCCAGTTGGGTGCATCGTTTCTTCAAGCACTACGGCCTGGCGCGGGGTTTCAAGACGCAACTGGGGCCGACCAATGGTGCCATGGGTTACGGCGTACCGGCCGGCATCGGCGCCGCCATCACCACCGGGCGTGTGGTGTTCACCATCGCGGGGGACGGCGACTTTTTGATGAACGGCCAGGAATTGGCCACCGCCGTGCAATACGGCGCCAAGACCATCATCGTGCTGCTCAACAACGGCATGTTCGGCACCATCCGCATGCACCAGGAACGCGAGTATCCAGAGCGTGTCAGCGGCTCGCAGCTCAGCAACCCCGACTTTGCGGCGCTGGCGCGCGCTTACGGCTACGCCGGCGTTCGCATTACACGCACGGACGAGTTCGAAGCTGAACTGCTGGCAGCGCTGGACCGACTTCAAGGTACGCTGATCGAGGTGATGCTGGAGCCCGAGGTCATCACCACCCGCGGCACGCTCTCCGCCATCACGCAGGCGGCGCTGGCCAGGCAGAAGTGAGCATGCCGAGTCTGCGCGTCGTTGACTCCATCACCCAGCTCGGGCCGAAGGACGCGGGTTGTCTGGCCGTGAGTGGTTCGCACGGCGGCATCAGCTCGGCGCGCTATGCGCTGGCGGCTCGGCCGTTGCTAAGCGTTTTCAATGACGCCGGCGTCGGCAAGGATGCAGCCGGGTTGGCGGCGCTGTCATTTCTGCAGTCGCATGGACTGGCCGCCTGCACCGTCTCGCATCAAAGTGCGCGCATTGGCGAGGCCAGTAGCACGCTCAAGGATGGTGTGGTCGGTCATGTCAACGCGCTGGCGCATGCAATGGGTGTGTCTGTTGGCGAGCGCTGCGAGATCGTCATATCGAGACTGCAACGCCGAGTTTGAATTGCCGGCGGCAATCTTGGTTCATTTGGCCAACAAAAAATAGTTCGTGCGAAGGACCTGTCCGCAGCGGGAGCCGACGGCCAGCCTTTCAGCCACGCCGATACTCACAACCCAGACTCCTCAAAGACGGGCATGGAAGCGCAACATTCAGGTGGAGGCGCTCTACAGCCTTGGCGAAATGCCTCAGGTTAAGAGTGAAAAGTGCTTGAGCGGATGCGTTCACCGCCGCCTCCAGCACAAGTCCGTCGGTCGGGTCTCGCAGTTGTGGGCGCCACAGAAAATGAACTTACACAAGCAACTTCCGCTTCCACTGTGGCAAGCTACATTAGCGGCAATGAACGGATGAGAGAAACCATGAAGCTTTTTTGCTCGCTCTTGCTGCTGTGCCTGGCAGGCAGCGCCCAAGCGAGCGAGACATTCTTCGGACAGGTCACGCATGTCACCGACGGCGACACGCTCTGGGTGCAGCCGGAGGCTGGCGGTGCGGCGCGCAAGTTGCGCATGCTCGGCATGGATGCGCCCGAGATCTGCCAGAGCGGTGGCAAGGCGGCGCGCGACTTGCTGGCGCAGTGGGCGTTGCAGCGGCGAGTCACGGTCAAGGTCAGTTACTACGACCGCTGGGGCAGGGGCTTGGCCACGGTTGCGCTGGACGGCAAGGATCTGGGCGCGCAAATGGTGAGCGCCGGTCAGGCATGGTCTTATGGCTGGCGTGGCCGGCCCGGAATCTACGCTGCCGAGGAAACGCGGGCGCGTCAGTCACGCCTTGGTGTGTTCGCCGCAAGCCGTCCGGAATCGCCACGCGCCTTTCGCAAACGACACGGGTCCTGTCACCCGGGCAAGAAGTGAATCTCAGTGCGGCGTACCGCAAACCGGGCAGTCGGTCTGTCGTGCAATGCGCACCTCAGTGAATTCCATGCTGCGGCCATCGAGCATCAGCAACCGACCGGCGAGCGACTGTCCGGCGCCGCCGAGCATCTTGAGCGCTTCAGCGGCCTGCATGGAGCCGATGATTCCGACCAGCGGTGCGAAGACACCCATGGTGGCGCAGCGTGTTTCCTCGAATAGTGTCTCGGGTGAAAAAACGCAGGCGTAGCAGGGTGACTTGATGTCGCGCGGGTCGTAGACGCTGATTTGCCCATCAAAGCGAATGGCGGCTCCCGAGACCAGCGGCTTTTTGTGCTTGACGCAGGCGGCGTTGATGGCCTGGCGCGTGGCAAAGTTGTCGCAACAATCCAGCACCACATCGGTCTGCGCCACCAGCGTGTCGAGCAGGGCTGCGTCGGCGCGCGCCATGATCGGCGTGACTTGCACCTGCGGGTTGAGAGCAGCGATTGCGGCCTGTGCAGACTCGACTTTAGGCTGGCCGATGCGGGCTGCGGTGTGGGCAATCTGGCGCTGCAAATTGGTCAGGTCGACGACATCGTGGTCCACGATGGTGAGGTGTCCAACACCGGCAGAACCGAGGTACAGAGCAACCGGTGAGCCCAAACCACCAGCCCCCACAATCAGCGCGTGAGCGCCAAGAATTCGCTCCTGGCCCTCGATCCCGATTTCTGCCAGCAGGATGTGGCGGGAGTAGCGCAGCAGCTGATCGTCGGTCATGCGCGCACAGGGCTGTTCACGCCCTATTCTTCCTTCTTTTCTTCCTTGCGCTCGACCAGTGTCTTGCTGACCAGAACGGGCTGACCTTTGAGCTGCTTGAGGGCCTGTGCCAGCTGGAAATCCTTGTCCGAACCATATTCAGGCAACCTGCGCTCAGCCGGCGGCTTCTTGAGTTCTTCCTCGAGTTTGACGCGCGCTTCTTCCCTGGCTTTGTCGCGCGCTTCATCCTTGACTTCCTCGCCCTGGCCACTGTTAAGGTGCTTGGCCAAATCGGCTTCGCGAGTGCGCAGCGCGGCAAACAGATTACCCTCTTCAGTTTCGTCGACCATGACATCGGGCACGATGCCCTTGGCCTGAATCGATTTGCCGCTCGGCGTGTAGTAGCGGCTGGTGGTGAGCTTCAGACCGGCTGTCGGGCAGTTATCCATGCGAAAAGACGGATCAAGGCAGACGGCGGTCTGCACCGAGCCTTTGCCGAAGGTTTGATTGCCCAACAAGGTGGCGCGTTTGTAATCCTGCAATGCGCCGGCGACGATTTCGCTGGCCGAGGCTGAGCCCTCATTGACCAGAACCACCAGCGGCACGCTCTTGAGCGCGCCTTTGGTCACCTCGAACAGGTGTTTGAGCGGATCGGGTCCGCCTCGGCGATGGTAAAACTCAGGCGATGCCTTGTGCACAAATTTGCTTTCCGCCAATTGACCGTTGGCTGAGACGACGGTCACGTTTTCGGGCAAGAAGGCCGCCGAAATGGCAACCGCGGCGTCCAGGTAGCCGCCCGGATCATTGCGTAGATCGAGCACCAAACCTTTGAGCTGGGGCTCCTGCTTGTAGATTTCTTCGAGTTTTCGCGCGAAGTCCTCCACTGAGCGTTCCTGGAACTGGCTCAATCGCAGCCATGCGTAGCCGGGCTCAATCACCTTGGCGCGCACCGATTGCGTACGGATTTCTTCGCGGGTAATCAGGACCGGAAAGGTGCGGCTCTCGTCCTTGCGATAGATCGACAGCAGTACCTTGGTATTGGGCTCACCACGCATGCGTTTGACGGCCTCGTTGAGCGCCAGGCCCTTGACCGGGGTGTCGTCAATTTTGACGATCAGATCGTTTGGCTTGATGCCGGCCCGAAACGCGGGCGAGCCTTCAATCGGCGAGACCACCTTGATCAGGCCATCTTCCTGTGCGATTTCGATGCCGACGCCGACAAACTTGCCGGTGGTCCCTTCGTTGAATTCCTTCAAAGACTTCTTGTCGAGGTATTGCGAGTGCGGGTCGAGGCTGGAAACCATGCCGATGATGGCATCGGTGATCAGTTTCTTGTCGTCCACCGGTTCCACGTAGTTGCTCTTCACCATACCAAAGACGGCCGCCAACTGTTGCAGTTCTTCCAGCGGCAGCGGCGCCAGCGCGGCGCGCGCCACGGTCTGAAGTGAAACGGTGGTCAGCGCGCCAGCCATGATGCCCAATGAAACCCAGCCCGCAATTTTCAGTTTTTGACCCATAAAATCTTCATTTATTTCGTTCTGTTCCGCGAACTCTCAGCATACACGTTTGGAAGAACGTTAGCTGGGGACGGTTCCGATTTACTCAAGCTTTACCCTGAGCTGCCACGGCAGCCGCTGCGTTGGCAGCGGCCTCGGCATCACCCAGGTAGTAATGCCGGATTGGTTTGAGTTGCTCGTCAAGTTCATAGACCAGCGGGATGCCGTTGGGTATGTTCAATCCGACGATGTCGCTATCCGAAATGTTGTCGAGGTATTTGACAAGCGCCCGAATCGAGTTGCCGTGTGCTGCCACCACCACGCGATTGCCGGCCTTGATGGCGGGCGCCAGCGCCTCTGTCCAGAACGGCATGACCCGCGCCACGGTGTCTTTCAGGCATTCCGTCAGGGGAACCTGCTCGGGTTTCAATCTGGCATAGCGCACATCCTTGCGTTCGCAGCGCGGATCGGTTGGCTCCAATGCCGGCGGCGGCGCGTCGTAGCTGCGGCGCCAGATCAGCACTTGCGCGTCGCCATACTGTTTGGCCATATCGCTCTTATTGAGTCCCTGCAAGGCGCCGTAATGGCGCTCGTTGAGGCGCCAACTGTTGACCACCGGCAGCCAGGTGCGGTCCATCGCGTCCAGCACATGCCACAGGGTGCGAGTGGCACGTTTGAGCACACTGGTGTAGGCAATATCAAAATCGAAGCCTTCGGCCTTGAGCAATCGGCCGGCCTGCTCGGCCTGCTCGACACCGGTTGGCGTCAGATCGACGTCGGTCCAGCCGGTAAAGCGGTTGTCAAGGTTCCATGTGGATTCGCCATGGCGGATAAGAACGAGTTTGTACATAATGAGCTTCAGGCAGGGTCAAATCCGGGGCAACAAAGCGGATTCAATGCGCGGATCAATCCGATATTCTAAAATGAGCGCCTGATTCAATCCGTAGGGCACCCAAATGGCACGCACTCTGGTGCTGTGCTGAATCCCGTAAAGTGTCCCAAATTTCCACCAAGGAACCCTGTGAAATTTATTCTCGATAACTGGATGTTGATGTCGGTCGCTCTGGTCTCTGCCGGCCTGTTGTTCTGGCCGGTGCTCAAGGGTGCTACCGGTGGTGGCTTGACGGCGCAGGGTGCGGTGCAACTTATCAACCGAGAGAAAGCGGTGGTGATCGATGTCTGCGAAGCCAACGAGTTCGCCGCTGGTCATGTCGGTGGCGCGAAGAACATTCCGCTGAATCAGTTGGAAGAGAAACTGGCTGCTGCGGTCAAGAACAAGGCCTTACCCGTGATTCTGGTTTGCCAATCGGGGGCGCGCTCAAATCGGGCCGTGAGCATTGCCAAGAAACTCGGCTACGAGCAGGCGCAGTCGCTCGCCGGCGGCCTTGGTGCCTGGAGGTCCGCCAACCTGCCGGTTGAAAAATAACCTTACGGAACAAACCTTCAGCTCTGTCCTCAGCTAACCTGAAACCTTGCGGGACAGATCTTTAGCTCTGTCCCCAACTGATTATGCAAAACGTTAAAATGTATACCACTGCGGTCTGCCCCTTCTGTGTGCGGGCCAAGCAAATTCTCAAAGCCAAAGGCGTGCTGCAGCTCGAAGAAATCCGCGTCGATAGCGATCCCGAGCAGCGCATGAAGATGATGGAGATTACCGGTCGCCGCACGGTACCGCAGATATTCATTGGCGAGACCCACGTCGGCGGTTGTGATGATCTGATGGCGCTGGACGCGCGCGGCGGTCTGTTGCCGCTGCTGAACGCGGCCTGAGATAATCAGCATTCGTCTCCACTGTCGCTCGGGATTTCCCGGAGCGATTTTTATTGACCAGAAAGAAATTCCATGTCCGATCAGCAAGAACCCATTTTCCAGATTCAGCGCGTCTACCTGAAAGGTGCGTCCCTGGAGCAACCCAATTCGCCCGAAATTCTGCTGGAGCAGGAATCGCCCACTGTCGATATCCAACTGGGCGTGAATGCGGCGCCGGTGGCTGACGGTGTTTTCGAAGTCACTGTCACCGCCACGGTACAGACCAAGATCAAAGACAAGACAGTCTTTTTGGTGGAAGCAACACAGGCCGGCATCTTCGAGATCCGCAATTTGCCGCAGGAGCAGATGGGCCAGGTGATGGGTATTGCCTGTCCGCAAATCGTTTACCCCTACCTGCGTGGCAATGTGGCTGATCTGGTTCAACGCGGCGGCTTTCCGCCGGTGCACCTGTCGGAAATCAATTTCCAGGCCATGTATGAGCAGCAGCAACAGCAGCAATTGGCTGACGCACCAGTGGCTGGCAGCGCGCCGCAATAGGCACTGGTCGCGGCACAGTTCTGGAGCCCCGGATTCGGGGCCTGGAGTGCCATGAGGATCTTCATCCTGGGGGCCGGCGCCTGGGGTACCGCGCTGGCCGTCTGCGCCGCCAGTAACACGACTTGCAGCCACCTTGTCACGCTGTGGGCGCGCGACGCAGAGCAAGCTCGCGCCCTGCTGGCGCAGCGGGAAAATGTGCGCTATCTGCCCGGCGCAAGGTTGCCGCCAGCGGTCTCTGTCAGCATGGTTGAAGCCGGCCAACTGGGCGAACTGGTCAATGATTTCGATCTGCTTGTGATTGCGACACCGATGGCGGGCCTGCGAGAGTCCTTGACCTGCGTGGCGTGCTGCCGCATACCGGTAGCCTGGTTGTGCAAGGGCTTCGAGGCCGCCATCGCTCAGTCCATGGGTCTGCTAGCGCACGAGGTGCAGGCACAAGTAGCCCCCGAATTGATGGCGGGCGTGCTTAGCGGACCGAGTTTTGCCATGGAAGTGGCGCGCGGTCAGCCGACAGCATTGGTGGCGGCAAGCGTTCATGCGCCGGTGCGAAGCGCATTGGTGGAGGCGTTTCACAGCCCGTCGCTGCGGGTCTATGTCAATGACGATATCGTTGGCGTCGAAGTCGGTGGAGCGGTCAAGAATGTGCTGGCCATCGCCACCGGTTTGTGTGACGGTTTGAATCTCGGATTCAATGCCCGCGCCGCCCTGATCACCCGTGGTCTGGCGGAGATGACGCGTCTGGGTGTGGCACTGGGCGCGCGTGCCGACACCTTCATGGGACTTGGCGGTCTGGGTGACCTGGTGCTGACCGCCACCGGCGATTTGTCGCGCAACCGTCAGGTCGGGCTGGCGCTGGCAAAAGGTCAAACCTTGCAGCGCGCCGTCGCCGCATTGGGGCACGTGGCCGAAGGGGTCAATTGCGCGCGCACTGTACTGCAGCGCGCCAGCAGTCTGCGCATCGAGATGCCGATTACCAACGCGGTGGTCGCCTTGCTCGACGGCAAGATTGAAGCGCGCCAAGCGGTTGCGCTGCTGATGGGGCGCGACGCGGCGGCCGAGCCGGTCTGAACTTTGTCAACACCGGCGCTGACTTCAAGCTGCAGGCGAATAGGCCAGCCTGACGTAAATCGGGGCAAACATTTCGGCCTGGGTAACTTCAATCAACGTTTCCTTGGCCAGCTCGAGCAGGGCAATGAAGGTCACAACCAGCACCGGTGCACCTCTTCCTGGGTCGAACAACTCCTCAAATTCGACAAAACGACGGTTCTGGAGTTTCTTCAACACCAGACTCATGTGCTCGCGCACCGAGAGTTCAGCCCGCGTAATCCTGTGGTGTTGCACCAGGACCGCACGCTGCAACAATCCAGTCCACGCGTCCTTCAGATCGACGACGTTGACCTCCGGAAAACGGGGCTGCAAGGACTGTTCGATATAGACTTGCGCGGTCAGAAAGTCACGGCCGAGCTGCGGCAGGGCATTGAGCCTTGCGGCCGCCAGTTTGATGCGTTCGTATTCGAGCAGGCGCCGTACCAGTTCAGCGCGTGGGTCCTCGGCTTCCTGCCCTGGCGCCACCCTCTTGGGCGGCAGCAGCATGCGAGACTTGATTTCAATCAGCATGGCGGCCATTAACAGGTATTCGGCCGCCAGTTCCAGATTGCGGTTGCGAATTTCTTCGACATACACCAGGTATTGGCGCGTCACGCCGGCCATCGGGATGTCGAGAATGTTGAAATTCTGTTTTCGGATCAGGTACAGCAGCAGATCAAGCGGCCCTTCGAATGCCTCCAGAAAGATTTCCAGCGCATCAGGCGGGATGTACAAGTCCTGTGGCAGGGAGAACAGCGGCTCGCCGTAGAGCCTTGCCACAGCGACATGATCCACCACCTCGGGCATCCCGGCCAGCTCAGGCGCAGCGTCGAGATCAGGGCCCTTGCGGGCAAGCGTCGTCAAGGGCTTATTTGGCAGCGGTCTGGTAGACGTAAGGATGCTGGCTTACTTTGGCAGCGCGAAAACCTGCCCAAGCGTCCCGGTCCAGTGCCCGGTTCCACAGCAGGGCCCGACCCTGATTCTGTTTTGCGGCCAGATCGGGGTTCTTCGTCTTCAGTTCGTTGATGAACTGGGTTGTGTCGGACAGGTATTTGGGACGATAGAAGATATTCATTGCAAGACCTCGTTGCCGTATTTTACGGGCATCGGGCAGGTGCCCAGAGCCTCGCGTTGCTCAGGTCGCGCGTGACAGCCTGTAACATACGCCTCATGAGCGACAAAATACGCCCGATGACCGAGACAAAGCCAGCCTGAATGAACGGTTTTCCCGATCCCGCGATATGGGTCCATCTCGACTGGATCCTGCTGGTTGTCGCCGCTTGGCTGCTGATCGGTGTATTGGGTGTGTTCGCGCTCAGGCGTTTCAGGTTTGTGGCGATCGTGCTGTTTCCGATAAGCGGGGTATTTTCCCTCGTGATGCTTGGATTGGCCCTGAGCGCCGTGGGTCAAGGGCCCGAGGTCGCGTTGCTACCGATTGGTTTGCCGCAGCTTCCCTTTCATTTGCGACTGGACAGCCTCTCAGGTTTCTTTCTGATCGTGATTGGTGGCGTGTCGGCCGGCGTGTCGGCCTTTGCCGCCGGTTATTTTCGCAAGGGTGAAGGAACGCCGCCCGGTTTGATCTGCCTGGAATATCACGTTTTTCTGGCCAGCATGGCGATGGTGCTGTTGGCCGACGATGCCTATGCCTTCATGGTGGTTTGGGAAACCATGGCCTTGGCGTCATTTTTCCTGGTCATATCGAATCACCGTATTCCCGAAATTCGCAATGCCGGTTTTATTTATATCCTGGTGGCGCACGTTGGCGCCTTGGGTATTTTGCTGTGTTTCGGAGTATTGCAGGCGAACACCGGCGACTACACATTTGCCAATATGCGGGCACAGCAACTCTCACCGTTTTGGGCTTCCCTTGCGTTCTTGTTGGCGGTGTTTGGCTTTGGTGCCAAGGCCGGTATCTTGCCGGTTCACGTCTGGTTGCCTGAAGCTCATCCGGCTGCGTCTTCGCCGGTGTCGGCCTTGATGAGTGGCGTGATGTTGAAGATCGCGCTGTATGGTCTGTTAAGAGTTTCGTTTGACTTGTTGCAGACCCGCATCTGGTGGTGGGGTGCGCTGTTGATGGCCGTTGGCCTGGTGACGGCCCTGTTTGGCGTTGTTTTTTCCACAGTGCAAGTTGAGATGAAGCGGCTACTGGCCTATTCTTCGATCGAGAACATCGGCTTGATGTGTGCCGGCATTGGTTTGTCGCTGTTGTTCTCTGCCTATGGCATGCAATCACTGTCGGCCCTGGCCATGACCGCCGCCCTGTATCAAGTCATCAGTCATGCGTTCTTCAAGAGCTTGTTGTTTTGTAGCACGGGTGCCGTGATGCACGCTACCGGCGAGCGAAGCCTGGGCAAGCTGGGCGGTTTGATGCGCTACGTACCGTGGGTTGCCTGGCCGACCCTGATCGGTGTTTTGGCCTGTGCTGGATTGCCGCCCCTGGGCGGCTTTGTGGCCGAGTGGCTGTTGTTGCAAAGTTTTCTCTTTACGACCGGGCTGCCAAGTTCATTTCTGAATATGTTGGTGCCTGTGTTGGCCGGATTGATTGCGCTGATCGCGGCGCTGTCTGGCTATACCATGGTGAAGTACTTCGGTGTGATTTTTCTCGGTCAGCCGCGTGAGGAAAAACTGTCGCAGGCGCACGATGCCGATCCTTGGGAGCGCATTGGCATGTTGTGGCTAACGGCCGGCTGTTTGGCGTTGGGTCTGCTGCCCAATCAGGTGATCGGCTTGATTGATCCGGTTACGCGCTTGCTGGTATCGACTGGCTTGGCGCAGGCGATGGCAGGCAGTGCTTGGCTGCTGGTTCCGGTCAGCATTGAGCGCGCCAGCTATGCACCGGCAATATTTCTGCTCGGTGTGCTGGCCTGCTTTGCGTTGGCGTACTTATTGGTGCGCAAGACCTACCACCGTGGCACGCGTCGCGTGCCGCCATGGGATTGCGGCTACCCTTGGCAGAATCCCCGCATGCAGGACAGCGCAGAAGGTTTTGGCCAACCGATCCGGCAGATTTTCGAGCCCATGTTTCGTATGACCAGGGAGTTGCCGACACCGTTTGATGAGCGGCCACGCTATCGAGTTTTGGTGGAAGACCCGCTCTGGTACTGGTTGTATTTGCCGGTGGCGAGGGCGGTTGAACGCATTTCAAGGCTGATCGGTCTGCTGCAGCAGGGGCGCATTGCAGTCTACCTGATGTACAGCTTCGTGACCCTGATCGTGGTGCTGCTGGTGGTGAAGCAATGAGCTGGCTGGGGTTGTTATCGCAACTGATGGCGATCGTGGTGGCGCTGGTGCTGGCGCCGCTGATGTCCGGCTGGGTCAACCAGTGGCGTGCCCGGCTGCAAAACAAGTCGGCACCCGGCCTGTTGCAGCCCTACCGTCTGCTGCGCAAATTGTTCAACAAGGAATCGGTGTTGGCAGAGCATGCCTCACCGCTGTTTCGGGCGGCACCCTACATTGTCTTTGGCTGCATGCTGCTGGCCAGCGCCATCATTCCAACCTTGTCAACCGACCTGCCGCTGTCGCCGGCAGCGGACGCGATTGCATTGGTCGGCTTGTTTGCCCTGGCCCGCGTGTTTATTTCTCTGGCGGCGATGGATGTAGGAACGGCCTTTGGCTCGCTTGGTGCGCGCCGTGAAATGCTGGTTGGGTTTCTGGCCGAACCGGCTTTGCTGATGGTGCTTTTTTGTGCCTCGATGGTGTCGCGCTCAACCTCTTTGACGACCATCGTCGACACCTTGGCGCACCGCGAGTTTGCGATCTACCCCAGCTTTCTGCTGACAGGCGTTGCTTTCACCATGGTGTCGCTGGCCGAGAACGCCCGGGTGCCGGTGGATAACCCGGAAACCCATCTGGAACTGACGATGATTCACGAGGCGATGATTCTTGAATACTCGGGGCGTCACCTGGCGTTGCTTGAATGGGCCGCGAGCCTGAAGTTGTTTGCCTATTCCTGCGTTGGACTGGCATTGTTCTTTCCCTGGGGTGTGGCGCAGGCCCAGTCGCCCTTGGCCTTGTTGCTCGCGTTGCCGGCTCTGATGATCAAGCTGGCCGTGGGCGGCATGGTCATGGCCTGCATCGAAACCGCCAGTGCCAAGATGCGAATCTTTCGTGTGCCGGAATTTCTGGGTACCGCTTTTTTGATGGCGGTGATCGGACTGCTGGTCAACATCTTGTTGGGCGTGTCATGATCAAATTTGTGCCGCAGTTGATCAATGTGTTTGCGACCCTGATTCTGCTGTTGTCGTTTGCCATGATTTCGCAGCGGCGCATTGTCTCGCTGATCAATCTGTTCACCATTCAAGGGGCGGCGTTGGTCGCGGCGTCGGTCTTGCTCGGCTATGTCACGAACCAGTCCGATCTCTATATTTCGGCCGCTTTGACATTGGTGCTGAAAGTCATCTTCATTCCCTGGATGCTGCACCGTGTGATCCGCAAACTTAATGTGCGCTGGGACGTGGAAACGCTGATCAACATTCCGACCACCATGCTGGTCGGAATCGCGCTCGTCATTTTTTCCTTCAGTCTGGCGCTGCCGATATCGCGTCTGTCTCATACCATGGCTGGCGGCTCGCTCGGCATTGCGCTGGCTTGCGTGCTGCTTTCCTTCATGATGATGATTACCCGCTCCAAGGCAGTGCCGCAGGTGATTGGTTTCCTCTCCATGGAAAACGGTCTGATTTTTGCTGCAACCTCGGTGACCAACGGCATGCCGATGATTGTCGAGTTCGGCGTTGCATTGGACGTGTTGGTGGGTGTGCTGATTTTGGGTGTTTTCATGTTTCAGATTCGCGAAAAATTCGACAGTCTGGATATTCGCAACCTCGAAGCGCTCAAGGAAGACTGACCGTGTACGCATTGTTTTTTGTGCTGGCGATTCCGCTCTTGGGAGGGGCGATTCTGGCGTTCACCGGGCATCGGGATTTCGCGCGCAACATCAATGTCGTGTTCAGTCTGGGTACCTTTATTGCGGCCTGCGTGTTGACCGCGCAGATCATCAGTGACGGGCCGATTCTGGTCTGGGACAAGCAATTCTTTATCGACCCGCTGAATGTATTTCTGGTCACGCTGACCTGTTTTGTCGGCTTCACGACCGCCATTTTTTCTCGCCCCTACATGCGCATTGAGCAGGATCACGGCAAGATGACGCCAACCCGCATGCGCCTTTACCACAGCATGTATCAGCTGTTCAATTTCACCATGCTGCTGGGGCTGACGACCAACAACCTGGGCATCGTCTGGGTCTCCATGGAGGCAGCGACACTGACCACGGTGCTACTGGTCAGCGTCTATCGCACCGCAGCCAGCCTCGAGGCGGCCTGGAAATACTTTATTCTGTGCGGCGTCGGCATTGCCCAGGCACTGTTTGGTACCGTGCTCCTTTATATGGCCGCTGAAAAAGTTCTGGGTCCGGAGAGCGCCACCCTGTTGTGGACCAGTCTGAACGCCATCAAGGGGCAGCTTGATCCTTCGATCATCACGCTGGCCTTTGCCTTCCTGCTGATTGGTTACGGCACCAAGGTCGGCATGGTGCCGCTGCACAGCTGGTTGCCCGACGCGCATGCCGAAGGCCCGACCCCGGTGTCGGCCGTGCTTTCGGGCCTGCTGCTCAACATGGCGATGTATGCCGTGCTGCGCTGCAAGGTGCTGACCGATGGCGCCTTGCATAGTCCCATGGCTGGCCAGCTGATGATGGGTTTTGGCCTTCTGTCGCTGGTCGTGGCGGCGTTCTTTCTGTCACGCCAGAAGGACGTCAAGCGCATGTTTTCCTATTCGTCGATCGAGCACATGGGATTGATCACCTTCGCCTTTGGCATGGGCGGATCGATCGCCAACTTTGCCGGTTTGCTTCACATGACGGTGCATTCGCTGATCAAGTCGGCAGTCTTTTTTACCGTTGGTCACGCGACGCAAAAAGCCGGTACCCAGGTGATGAGCGAAATTCGTGGACTGATCAAGATCAATCCAACGGTCGGTTGGGGCTTGATGTTGAGCGTGATGGCGGTCCTGGGCATGCCGCCGTTTGGGGTCTTTGCCAGCGAGTTCCTGATCCTGACCACGGCCATGCGCGAGCAACCCTGGTCGACGCCTTTTCTGTTGATCTCGCTCGGGGTCGCCTTCGCATCGATTCTGGTTCGGGTACTGCCGATGGTATTTGGCGAAACCTCGCTCAAACCCCTGCTCCATCCACCGGCACTGGTACCGGTGTTTGTTCACATCGGAATGGGTCTGGTACTGGGTTTGTATATTCCGCCCTACCTGAATGGCTGGTACGTTCAGGCGGCCATGATGCTGGGGGGTTGAGGCGATGATAATTTCCGGCTTCGAGGCAGAGTTTGAGCGCCTGTCGGCGCCAGTGCCGATCTGGCACGCGGCGATCACGCTGACTGGCTGGCTGAGCGCGGCCACTGCTGTGCGCGACAGCGGCGGCAGATTGCTGGCTCTGTGGGGTTCCGCGTCGGCGCCGGCTTCGACGGTGTCTGCCGCCTATGTGATTGCCGACGGCTTGATCTGGCTCGAGTTGCGCTTGCAAGATGATATGACGAGCTACCCCGACCTGGTGCCGATCTTTCCCGCAGCGGGCAGAATGCAGCGTGCCCTGGCGGATTTGTCCGGCATCCGGGCCGAAGGCGCGAAAGACCAGCGTCCGTGGCTCAACCATGGTGCCTGGCCCGCTGGTCATTTTCCTCTTGCCCAGCGGGCAGAAGCTGCGCAGACATTTGCAGCCGAGCCGCTGATCGACTACCCGTTCGTGCACGTCGAGGGTGATGGTGTGCATGAAATTGCGGTCGGTCCGGTGCACGCTGGCATCATCGAGCCCGGACACTTTCGGTTCTCGGTCGTTGGCGAGAAGGTCTTGCGGCTGGAGCAGCGCCTGGGCTACACGCACAAGGGAATCGAGCAGCGCATGACACAGCTTGACCCGTTGCAGGCGCACCGCCTGGCCGGACGGGTGTCGGGGGATTCCACGGTGGCCTACGCCTGGGCCTACTGCATGGCGCTGGAGTCGAGTGCCGGTTGCCAGATCACCCCACGCGCCGCCAGTTTGCGCGCGCTGATGCTGGAGCGCGAACGCGTCGCCAATCATCTGGGCGATCTGGGTGCGCTGGGCAACGACGCGGCGTTCGCTTTTGGCCTGGCCCAGTTCTCACGCCTGCGTGAGGACTGGCTGCGCTTGTCGAAACAAACCTTCGGCCATCGCCTGATGATGGATTGCATAGCGCCTGGTGGCCTTGCCTGCGATGTTGAGCAGTCGCTGCTGGAGCGCTTGCACCAGCAGTGTGACGCGATAGAGGCCGAGGTCCAAGTCATGCGCAGCGTCTACGAGGAACATGCCGGTCTGCAGGATCGCTTCATGAACACCGGCTGCGTCAGCCCGGCGCTGGCGGCGCAACTGGGGCTCACCGGCCTGGCAGGACGCGCCAGCGCACAGGCCTGGGACCTGCGCAGCGACCATCCCTGGCCGCCGTATGAGCAGATGCAGCTCAGGATGGCGACGCAATCGAATGGTGACGTGGCAGCCCGTGTCGCCGTGCGTTTTGACGAAGTGTTCGAGTCGCTGCGATTGATACGCGCCATCGTGAGCGATCTCCCCAGCGGCACGGTGTCGATGGACGTGATGCTTCCGCAGCAGGCCTGCCGGGGTGCGGGCTGGGTCGAGGGTTGGCGTGGCGAAGTGTTCGTGTCTGTCGAGCTTGACAGTGCCGCCAGCGTGCAGCGCATCCGTCGTTGCCATCTGCACGATCCGTCCTGGCACAACTGGCCGGTGCTGGAGCACGCCGTGATCGGCAATATCGTGCCCGACTTCCCGCTCATCAACAAATCGTTCAACCTCAGCTATTCGGGGCAGGACCTATGATCTGGAGGATCGCCAAGCGGATTGCCAGCAATGGCATCCGGACCGAGCCGGCACCCGATATTGGCGCCACTGCCGAGCTTGAGAGCGCGCGCATACGGAAAGACTTGCTCGACATTCTGGGCCGCTCGCTGATGATTCGCCAGGTCGATGCCGGCTCCTGCAACGGATGCGAACTCGAAATCAATGCGCTGGGCAACCCCTACTACAACATCGAGGGCCTGGGCATCAAGTTTGTGGCCAGCCCGCGCCACGCCGATCTGCTGCTGGTGACCGGACCGGTGGCGCGCAACATGGAGACCGCCCTCAAGCGCACCTTTGACGCCACACCGGAACCGAAACTGGTGGTAGCGGTCGGTGACTGCGGCTGCGATGGCGGCATTTTTGGAGAAAGTTACGCCAGCTGCGGACGCGTCGGCAACGTGATCCCGGTCGATGTTGTGGTGCCGGGTTGTCCGCCACCGCCGCTGGAAATATTGCGTGGCATTCTGACGGCGGTGCGGCGTCGCGCCTGAGCGCCGACTGGCCTACCTGACCCGCAGACCGGGCAGTGCGCCGATCGAGGGTTCCAGCACGTAGATGCCAGGATTCGATTTCTCATCCGCGTGACTGGCCGCCAGCACCATGCCTTCGCTGAGGCCAAACTTCATCTTGCGCGGAGCCAGATTCGCCACCATGACGGTGAGCTTGCCGATCAGCTGCTGCGGTTCGTAGGCACTCGCAATGCCGCTGAAGACGTTGCGGGTTTGCGCTTCGCCGATGTCCAGTGTCAGTCGCAGCAGCTTGGTCGAACCCTCGACTGCTTCGCAATTCACGATTCTGGCAATGCGCAGATCGATCTTGCTGAAATCTTCGATGTCGATAGCGGGGGCGATCTCCTCGCCGCCGGGAAGGATCTTCTCGGGTTCGGCCGAAGCCGGTGCTTCAAACAGGGCTTCCAGTTGCTTGAGGTCGACGCGCTGCATCAGGTGTTTGTAGTCGCCGATGCGGTGGCCTGTGCCCAGGGCCTCGCTGAGGCCGCCAAATGCTAGCGGTGCGATGTTGAGAAAGGCCTCGACCTGTGCCGCCAAAGTCGGCAGCACCGGTTTGAGATAGGCGGTGAGCACGGTGAAGGCCTCGATGCAGACGCTGCAAACGTCGTGCAGGCGCGCCTCCATGCCCGCCTGCTTGGCCAGTTCCCAGGGTTTGTTGGCGTCCACATAGGCATTCACGCGGTCTGCCAGCAGCATGGTTTCGCGCAGCGCCTTGGCGTATTCCCGGTCCTCGTAAAGTTCTTCGATGCTCGCTCGCTCAGCGCGCAAAAGCGTCAGCAGCGTGGCGCCGTCGGCCGAAATGTCGCCTAGCTTGCCGTCAAAGCGCTTGCTGATAAAGCCGGCAGCGCGGCTGGCAATGTTGATGTACTTGCCGATCAAATCGCTGTTGACACGCGCCATGAAATCTTCCGGGCTGAACTCGATGTCTTCGTTGCGGGCGTTCAATTTGGCGGCAAGGTAATAGCGCAGCCACTCAGGGTTCATGCCCAGGCTGAGGTATTTGAGCGGGTCAAGTCCGGTGCCACGACTCTTGCTCATTTTCTCGCCGCTGTTGATGGTCAGGAAACCGTGGACAAAAATCGCGCTCGGCGTCTTGCGAGCGCTGAAGTGCAGCATGGCGGGCCAGAACAGGGTGTGGAAAGTGATGATGTCCTTGCCGATGAAGTGGTACTGCTCGGTGCGGGGGTCGGCCACGAAGGCATCGTAGTCCACGCCAATCCTGCCTAGGTAGTTTTTGAGTGACGCGAGATAACCGATGGGCGCATCAAGCCAGACATAAAAATACTTGCCGGGTGCGTCCGGAATCTCGATGCCGAAGTAAGGCGTGTCACGGCTGATGTCCCAGTCACCCAGGTCGCGCCTGCCGGCAGCATCGGGTAGCAGCCATTCCTTGATCTTGTTGTAAACCTCGCTTTGCAGATGCGTCTGGCCGCGCGGGTTGCTGCCTTGCGTCCACTTCTCCAGAAACTCGGCGCAGCGCGGGTCCGACAGCTTGAAGAAATAGTGTTCCGAGTCGCGCAGCACCGGTGTCACGCCGGTCAGAGCTGAATACGGGTTCTTCAATTCGGTCGGGCTGTAAACAGCGCCGCAGACCTCGCAGTTGTCACCGTATTGGTCCTTGGCGCCGCACTTGGGACATTCACCCTTGATGAAGCGATCCGGTAGGAACATGCTCTTCTCGGGGTCGAAAAACTGCGCGATGACCCGGGTCGAAATCAGTTCGTTGGCGCGCAGCGCCCGGTAGATGGCTTGCGCCAATTCATGGTTCTCCGCGCCGTCGGTGGAATGCCAGTTGTCAAAGCCGATGTGAAAACCATCCAGATAGGGCTTGCGGCCGGCCGCGATGTCAGCCACAAACTGCTGCGGCGTTTTCCCGGCCTTTTCCGCCGCGATCATGATGGGCGCGCCGTGCGCGTCATCGGCACAGACAAAGTGCACCGTGTTGCCCATCATTCTTTGGTAGCGCACCCAGATGTCGGCCTGGATGTATTCCATCATGTGCCCGATGTGGAACGGCGCGTTGGCGTAGGGCAGGGCGGTGGTGACAAACAGTTGGCGTGGCATGGGGCGTGGGCTTTCGGCAGATAGACCGGATTTTAGTCGGCGTACCCGCGTGTTTACGCCAAGGCTTGTACGACGCAATAAGCGCGTCGCATCGCAGGTATTGCCGCCGCGATCATTTTTTGAAAGCTGCTCCTTCATTGTCATTTATCAATCCATTGCCTCAACGCAAGGCTACATTGAAGGGCAGGTTCTTTGGCGGTCCAGCCCTGTTTGGGAGGTATTGTGATGAAGTTGTTCAAATCGTCCGAGTCACTTGCGTGCGCTATATCCAGGCGTGCTTTCCTGGTCGAGTCGGCTGTCTTGGCGAGCGCCTGTTCTGGCGGGGGAGGGGAAAGCATTGCCCCAGACGGGCCGCCGGCCGCAATGACCGGTGCGAACTGGATGTCCTTCATGCAGGTCACCATCGGCAACCGGCGGCTGACCGACATTGTCATCCCCGGCACCCACGATTCCGGCACCTACGGCATCACCTCCAGTTCCCCGATTGCCAATGACGGCAAGGGCATTGACTCAATCAACGCTTGGGTCGCCGATAAGAAGAACAACACCTGGTACGGTCCGATCCTCGATAGCTTTGGGGTCTTCGACAAGATCATGGCCGAAGCGGCCGTTGTCACTTCCTGGTGGGCCAAGGTCCAGCAGAACAACTTCGCCGCGCAACTGCAGTACGGCGTGCGCTACTTCGACCTGCGCGTTCAGCAGTGGGATGCAACAAGTTTTTACTGCGTGCATTCGCTCAGAGGCGCTGACTTCGCTGAGCTGCTTGCGGCTGTCAAGACGTTCTATGCCCAGGCAGGATCGGGCTCCGAGGTTCTCATTCTGGATATCCAGCACACCTTCCAGATGAACCATGAAACTTTTGTGACCGTGCTGAAGCAGACCCTGGTCGACGCCTCCGGCAACAGTCTTCTCATCCCGCGCGGGTCCAACCTGAACCTGCAGAGCATCTGGACCACCAAACAGCGCATTTTGGTTTTCTACGACGATGACGCGACCGTCACCAAGCACCCGGAGCTCTGGCACAGTTCCTCGTCGGCGAGCGCCCCCCAGATTCACTCGCCATGGCCCAATACCCACGACAGTACCTTTCTCTACAACTTCCTGGGCGGTCAACTGGACGACGTCACAGACCTGAACCGCAAGGGCGGCGAGTTTGTCGTGATGCAATCGCTGGCCACCGAAGGCTTCGTCAACGTTGCGCTCTCGATTGAGGCGCACTTGTTCAATCTGATGACCGATATCGCGATCATCGGCAAAATCCTGAAACGACTTGGATTCGACCATGTGGCCCCCATGAACTTCTTCCAGTTCAATTTCGGTGGCACCGATCTGACGAGCTGGCTCAACAGCAAAAGCCAGCGCAATCAGGCGGCACACCGGGCCAACATTCTGATCATTGACGACTACAGCAATTTCAATTACAGCAAATCTGACGGCACTCAGGGCGGCTATCTCGACCTGATCTACGAACTCAACACCAGCCGGGCTGCGCCTTCCCCGCAAGGGCCCTACCATGCCGTTTTGAAGAGCCAGACCGCCAATTTCACCGCGAACCATTACCAGACCTACCCGGTGGAGTTCCACTTCATCAACACCGGCCAGGTGGCCTGGGACCCGGCCGTCGTCCATCTGGGAACGGCCAGACCCTACGACCGGACGACCCATCTTTACACCAACGACGGCAGCTGGCAGTCGCAGTTTCGCATCCTCATGCAGAACACTACGGCGGTGCAGCCGGGTCAGGAGGCGGTCTTCAAGTTCAACGTCACGCCAGATGACTACTACAGCTCGTCGTTCCAGTCGTTCGAGCTGGTCGCGGACGCCGCGTATCAGGGTTTTCCGGCGCAGCATTTCGGCGATTACTACGGCAATGCCGCCATCTACATCCAGACCGATGTCCTGCGCTACGCCAGTGCGTTGAAGTCCCACAGCGGTAACACCACGATCGCGCAGTTCGACACCACCACGCTCACCGCAACATTCACCAACACCGGGAACATGCCGTGGTTCCCGGACGTGGTTTTTCTGGGGATTCCGTATCCATACTGGTTCGCCACTTACTACACGCCGAAAGGGAACTGGGAAACGAACCACCTCATTCGGATGCAAAACACCGCGGCGGTCATGCCGGGACAGGACGCGATCTTCTCCTTTGGAGCCACGGCCAACATCGAGGCCAGCGGCGGTGGCGGCGCATTTCCGTTTCAGTTGGTAGCCACCAAGGCCGCGGGACTGATGCCGCCGCAATCGTTCGGATCACAAGGCAATGTCGGAATTAGCATTGACATCAACTACGTCCAGACGCCGGGCAATCTGGCTGCGGTACTGGTGTCGAAAAGCCCGGACTGCACCATCCAGCGTGGGCAATCCGCGCAACTGTCGTTCGTGTTCAAAAACACAGGCAAGATCTCCTGGTACCCGGACCTGATGTTGCTCGCGACGCTGGACGGCAATGCTTCCCCCATGTATACGTCGACAGACGGCAGCTGGTTTGAAGACAACAAGATTCCGATGCAAAACACAGCGCCGGTCGGGCCGGGTGAATCGGCAAGCTTTGTATTTACCGCTACGCCGAACGGCTCGGCTGTGACAGGGAACCAATCCTTCGAGCTCAACATTACCTATCCATTCGTCGATGTCTGGACCTGCGGTGCCGGCGGGCAGGGAACCATTCATGTCACCGTGACTGGCTAGAAGCCACTTTGGACAAGACCACTCTCATGAAGCGAAACATTCAGTTGTATTGGTTGTCGGTTCTGTCGCTGGCCTTCACTTTCCTGGCCGGTTGCGGCGGGCAGGACCAGACCACACCTCTGCCCACCGCCAAGGTGTCGGCGCGGATGCTGGTTCAGGCCAATGCCTTGATGGGACCCGGACCATCGGGCTTCGGCTGGAGTCCCCAGGGTGCCACCCTGGCCTATGTTGACCCCATCGATGGGCGCGACGTATTGTGGGCCTACGACGCCGCGACCGCTGCCAGGCGCGTGCTGCTCGATCCCGGCGCCAATGCCGACCAGATTTCTGTCTCCTCCGCCCAATGGTCACCGCAGGGCGATTTGTTGCTGCTGTCGGGTGGCAGCGCGCTGTGGCTGCTCGATGCGAAAACAGGCGCGATGAAATCCGTCGCCGCCGGCAGCAGCGCCAAGACCGGCCTGATGTTTTCTCCCGACGGCACCCGCATCGCGTTTGCGCAGGACAACGACCTGTACACGGTGCGCGTGAGCGACGGCGTGCTGGTTCGCCTCACGACGGACGGCAGCGGCACCGTCTTTAACGGCACTCTGGATTGGGTCTACAACGAAGAGTTGGCAACCCGCTCGGCGCAGCCTGCCTACGCCTGGTCGCCGGATAGCAAGTCGCTGGTCTATCTGCGACTGGACGAAACTGCCGTCCAGAACCATCCAATAACGGACTTTCGCACGACGCCGCCGACCACCAGCTACACCCGATACCCTACGGCAGGCAGTCCCAACCCCAAGGCATCGGTCCACACGATCAGCCTCGAAACCGGCAAACGCAGCGCTGTCCCGCTGGCGGATGATGTCGAGTACATCATGCCGTTTTTCGGCTGGTTCCCCGATTCTCAGGAAGCGTTTTTCGTCACGGAGAATCGCGCCCATTCGGTCCTCAAGCTCATGGCATGGAATCCTGCTACCGCTGTGGGTAGAACCGTCCTCACGGAAACGGATCCGTTCTGGATCAATGAGAATTCGTATGCTGCCCCCATCATCCTCGCCGATGGGAGTTTCCTCTGGCTCTCCGAACGCGACGGCTACATGCACCTCTATCTGTACTCCCGCCAAGGCGATCTGATACGACAGGTGACCAAGGGAGCGTGGATGATTGACTCTCCGGCGTGGAACCTGCTCATACCCGGCCGTCCCGTGTATGTGGACCCGGCAGGCCAGTATGCCTATTTTTCGGGCACGAAGAGCAGCCCGCTGGAACGCCAAATCTATCGCGCAGAGATTGCCAGCGGCAAGCTGGAGCAGGTGTCGCAACGGGCCGGGTTCCACCTCGGCGCGCTGTCCGCCGACGGTAACTATCTGGTTGACCAGTTTTCCGATGTTTCGACGCCGCCGGCCACCTGGATTGTCAAAGCCGATGGGACGCGCGTGGCCGTGCTGGGGCAAAGCGCCGGTCCCGCCATCACGCTGCCACAGGTCACGCGGGAATTCCTGACCGTGAAGGCACATGACGGCACCGACTTGTACGCGCAGATCGTCAAGCCGGAGAATTTCAACCCCACCAAGAAATACCCGGTCATCATTCATTGGTACGGGGGGCCCACGCTGCAGATGATTTCCAACCGGTACGGGGCCACCAACATTTTCAATCTCATCGAGCGTGACGTGCTCTACACCCAGGAAGGTTTCATCGTCTGGAGGCTCGACAACCGTGGCAGTTTTGGTCGTGGGCACGCCTTCGAAACCCCGATCTGCAAGGAAATGGGCAAGTCCGCGCTCGACGATCAAATCGCCGGGGTCGACTACCTGCGAACGCTCCCCTACGTGGACGCGAGCCGGATTGGGACCGACGGCAAATCGTTCGGCGGATTTCTGACGCTGTACGGTCTCATTCACGCACCCGATATTTTCAAGGTTGGCGTGGCTGGCTCGGGCCCCACCGACTGGGCTTCTTACGACACGATCTACACCGAGCGCTACATGCAGAAGCCGCTAGAAAATCCAGCAGGTTATGCGGCCATCAACCTGGTCACAGTGGCCAACCAGATCAAGGCCGCCCCCCTGATCATCCACGGACTGGCGGACAGAAACGTCCACCTGGAAAATTCGATCAACTTCATCCAGGCACTGGAGCAATACGGCAAGCCGTTCTATTTCGTCCCGCTGCCGAACGAAGACCATCATTACGAGGGCGACGGTCTTGCCAGCGCACTCTCGGCAAGCGTGGACTATTTCGTTCAGTATCTGATGAATGGGCCATAGCGGGCGGATCATCACCCTCAAGGTTCAGGAGCTTTACCATGTCTCGTATCAGAAACTACCGGTTTACGAGTCTTGACGCCCTCCAACGACTGACAAGGTATCTGCTGTTATGGCTGCTTTTCTGCCCACTATGTTTCGTGCCAGTCTATGCCGCCACGGGGGCGGATTATTGGGCTCCGTGGGTCACAAAGACCACGACAAATTCTGCGACCATCAACTGGCGAGACCCGAGTGGTGGGGCGGGCTCCATAGATTACGCAACGTCAAGTTATTACAACGACAACCAGAGCTTTAACCAAACCACATCAGCTCTGACAGCGGGCACCTATCATCACGAACTGCTTGTCGGCCTGGACCCGAATACCTCGTATACGTATAGGGTGCGACCCTCCAACAGTGCAGACGTATTCAGCAACCGCACATTCCGTACGATGCCGCTGAGTGGTCCCTTTACCTTTATTGTGATCGGCGATCCGCAGGAGGGTCACACCTATACCGAAGCGCAACGATTCAAGTATGTAGCAGATGCCATCGCCAAGGAAAAGGATGTGCTTTTCATTCTCCACAGTGGCGACTATGCAAGGTTTGATGATGAGTCCAGGTGGGCCGCGTTCTTCCAGGTTGCCGACGGAATGCTTGCAAAATCCGCCATCTATCCGACGATAGGAAACCATGAATATCACAATATCGCAAACAGTGCCTTGATTACCGCCGCCGACAATTACCGCTCGGCATTTGACATGCCTTTGAACTACTCTTTTGACTGTGCCGGTGTTCGATTCATCAGTCTTGACAGCCCGGACCCGAATAGTGCCAATGGTGATGATCCACAAACTTCCCTGGCCCTTGCGCAGAGTCAGGTACCCTGGCTCAAGGCTCAGCTGGACAATGCGCTGCTAGGCACATTTACCGTCCATCACCATCCGATCTGGAGTGAGGGCAAGACAACGCTTGACGCCAATCTTCAGTCATGGGAAACGCTCTACCATACCTACAATATCAGTGCAACTTTCTCCGGTCACGTGCATAACTACCAGCGGCTTCTGGTGCAAGGGACGCCCTATTTCATTAACGGCAATGCCGGAGGCCCATTTGCTGTGCTGAGTAGTACCGTGCCAGACGGGTATCAAACCGGTGCGACCAATCAGGTGGGATATCTCAAGGTCACAGTAGATCCAGCAAATAACGTGGCGACAGCGCAGGAGATCTTGCTCGCTCACTTTAACGTGAGTGATTCCAACGAAGCAGCTTACGTCTATAGTCAGCCGGTCCTTGGCGATAGCACTACATTTTCTCTTTCACCGAAGAACGTATCGACCTCCGGCCACGGTGATAGTGGTCATTGTTTTATTGCAACCGCGGCTTATGGCTCAGCACTGGATCCGTCCGTGAAGATTTTGCGAGACTTCAGGGACAAGCTGCTCTTATCAAACCGCCTTGGCCATTCTTTCGTCAACTGGTACTACAAAGTTTCTCCGCCGATAGCCGACCTCATAAGGCCCAGCGAGATCATGAAGACCGGTGTACGAATTGTTCTGATCCCGGCTGTTGGCTTTGCTTACCTCAGTCTGGCACTTGGGGTTCTTCCCGCGCTAATCGTTCTGCTCTTCTCTGCAGCTCTTATCTGCTTTTGGATAAGAAGAATTGCAGCACGGAAATCGCAGCGGTTTGGAGCTTGACCGCTGTCCTATCGCAAACTAATGCTGCAGGTTCCAGATGTCTTGCTACGCGTTGGCACATTCCCAGGCATGTTGATCGTCACGCGCTTGCCACTTCAGGCGTCGTCACCGGACCCTTGCCGCTGAACCGGTCCAGTGTCAGGTAAATCACGGGCGTGATGAAGAGCGTGATGGCTTGAGAAAAAACCAGACCGCCGACGACAGCCAATCCGAGTGGCTGGCGCAACTCCGCACCGGCGCCGATGCCGATGGCAATCGGCAGAGCCCCCATCAGCGCCGCCAGCGTCGTCATCATGATCGGCCGAAAGCGAAGTACGCAGGCCTCGCGAATCGCCACGGGCGGCGTCATGCCCTGGTGGCGCTGCGCGTCGAGCGCAAAGTCGATCATCATGATGGCGTTTTTCTTCACGATACCGATGAGTAGCACGATGCCGATGGTCGCGATCAGCGTCAGATCCTGATGGAACAGCATCAGCGTGGCCAGCGCGCCGACTGCCGCCGACGGCAGGCCCGCAAGAATCGTGATCGGGTGGATGTAGCTCTCGTAGAGCACACCCAGCAGCACGTAAATAACCAGCAAAGCGGCTACGATCAGAATCGCCTGACTGCCCTGCGAGCTCTTGAAGACGGCAGCATCGCCACCGTAACTGGCAATCACCGAAGCTGGCATCTGGACCGCTTCCCGGGCCGCGTCGATCTTGGCGGTTGCATCACCCAGCGCCGCGCCGGGGGCCAGATTGAATGAAATGGTGACCGCTTGCAACTGGCCGACGTGGTTGATCGACATCGGGCCGACCGTGCGCTCCACCGTGGTGAAGCTCGATAGCGGCACCATGCTGCCGTTGGTTGATCGGACGTAAATGCGGTCCAGCGCACCTTCATCTTCCTTGGCCTCGGGGGCTACCTCCATGATCACTTGATAGCTGTCGGTCGGCAGGTACAGGGTCGAGACCTGGCGTTCGCCAAAGGCACTGAAGAGCGCGGTGCGAATACCATCGATCGAAACGCCCAGCGTGTTGGCGCGGTCGCGGTCAATTTTCAATTGTGCCTGCAAGCCTCGCATTTGCGCATCGCTGGTGACATCACGAAACAGCGGGTCTGAGCGCAGCCGATCCTGCAGCTTGATGGCCCAGCCATTAATTTCGTCGGCCCGCACACTTTGCAGGATGTACTGGTACTGTGCTTTGCTCTGGCGTCCGCCCAGTTGCAGGTTCTGAATCGGGCGCATGAAGACGGCAATTCCGGCGACATCGCGCAGCTTGCGGCGCAGTCCTTCCACGACCTTGCTCATAGCCTGGCGCTCGCCTCTGGGCTTCAAGGTGATGAACATGCGCCCCGTATTCTGGGCGCCACTGCCGCCATTAAAGGAACTCACGGCTGCTACGTTGGGATCAGCGCGAAAGACGCCCGCTACCTGTTCCTGTAGCTTGACCATGGCCGGGAACGAGGTGTCTTCACCGGCTTCGGTTGAAACCGTGATCTGGCCGATGTCCTCCTCCGGAAAGAAACCTTTCGGAATGATAGTGATCAGCCAGGCAGTCGCGACGAAAGTGGCCAGTGCGATCGTCAGCACCAGTTTGCGATGCCCCAGGGCCTTGTCAAGCAGGAAGGTGTAGGCTGCCAGCAGCTTGTTGAAGCCGGTTTCGAAAGAGTGCACCAGAGCGCCCGGCGGCTTCTTGTGCGCTTCGTCAGACAGGAAACGACTGGCCAGCATCGGCACCAGGGTCAGCGAGACAAAGGCCGAGACCACAATCGCCAGACCCACGACCACGGCAAATTCATGAAACAGCAGCCCGATTACCCCGGGCATGAAGAAGATCGGAATGAAGACCGCGATCAGCGAAGTCGAAATCGAGATGATGGTAAAGCCGACCTCGCGGGCACCGCGCATGGCGGCCTGGAATGGAGGTATGCCGTTTTCGACATGGCGGATGATGTTTTCCAGAACCACGATCGCGTCGTCGACCACCAGACCGACAGCCAGTGTCAGGCCCAGCAGCGAAATATTGTCCAGGCTGTAAGACAGACCCCAGAGCAGGGCCACGGCGCCAATCAGCGATACCGGTAATGACAGGGTCGGGATCACGGTAGCGACAAACCGTCGCAGAAACAGGAAGATCACCAGCACCACCAGGGCGATCGTGCCAAGCAGCGTGATGCTGACGTCGTGCAGTGCTTCACGTACCGAGACCGAGCGATCATTGACCGGCGTCATGGCAACCGATTGCGGCATCTGGCTTTGCAGCGTCGGCAGCGTCGCGCGAACCGCGTCCACCACGCGTACCGTATTGGCGCCAGGCTGGCGCTGCACTGCGATTGTGATGGAATTTTCGCCATTCAGCGTGGCCCAGGTCTTGAGTGTCTCCATGCTGTCTTCGACAGAGGCGACATCGCGCAATCGCACCGGATTGCCGCCGCGATTGCTGACGATCAGATCGGCAAAATCGGCAGCATTCTTGAGTTGGCGATTGGCCTGCAGGGTCAGCGTTTGACGCTGACCATCAAAAGTGCCCACCGGCGTGTTGACGTTCGCAGCACGCAGTGCCGAACTCAATTCGTCGAGTCCCATGTTGCGCGCCGCCAGCGCGTCGGGTTGCACACGAACCCGCACCGCGTAGCGCTTGGAGCCATAGATGCTGACTTGTGCGACACCGTCGATGGTCGATAGCGTCGGAGAAATCAGATGCTCGGCGTAGTCCTGCAGATCCGAAGGATTGACAGAGGGCGAGGTGAGCGCAATCAATAGCACCGGAGCATCGGCCGGATTGACTTTGCGATAGGCCGGTGTTTCCGTCATGTCCACCGGCAATGAGCGCTGTGCCCGCAGCAGGGCAGCCTGCACATCGACCGCAGCAGCGTCCACGTTGCGACCTTCGTCGAACTCCAGGGTCAGTGAAGTGTTGCCAAGTGTGCTGGTGGAACTGATGGTTTTCAGCCCAGGCACGGTCTGAAACTGCTTTTCCAGGATCAGAGCCACCGAGCTGGCCATTGTTTCCGGATTGGCGCCAGGCATTCTGGCCGAAACATTGATCACTGGCGTGTCATAGCTCGGCAGCGCGGCGACCGGGATGTTGCGAAAGCCCAGTATCCCCGCCAGCACCACGGCCAGGTTAAGCAGAATCGTCATCACCGGACGACGGATAAAAAGTTCCGAGAAGTTCATGGCTTTGCTGGCGTTGCCGTGCGGGGCGCATTGCCCGCGCCGCTCTTGGCGCGCTCGACCACCGGTGAACCCGGCCTGAGGTTTTGCTTGCCATCGAGAACCACCAGGTCACCGGGTGCGATACCACTGACGGCCGCATCGTCGCCCTGCGCGTAAAGGACTTTGACTGGTTTGGCCAACGCTTTGCCTTCGACCATGACGAAAACAATGGTTCCGCGCTCGCTCTGCACAATCGCCGCCTGTGGCACGACGACCGTGTCTTTGAGCACGCTGACCGTCTGCGTGACTTCAACAAAGGCGCCGGGCCAGAGCTTGCCTTCGTCATTGTCGAAGACCGCCTTGACCTTGACCGAACCCGAGTTGGCGTCCACGGCGTTATCGACAAACTTCAAGCGCCCGCTGAACTTCTGCGCCGCATCAGGAATCCGGGCGCTCACCGGAGCGCCACCATCCTTGAGTGCCGCCAGCGCATCGTTCAGGTTGCGCTGCGGAATGCTGAAGGCCACAGCAATCGGATCGAGCTGCGTGATCGTCACAAGGGTCGTCAGGTTGGCCTGTACCGCGGTGCCTGCAAACACATTGACGGCGCCGGCCCGGCCGCTGTGGGGCGCCGTTACCCGGTCGTAGGAAAGCGCCACACGGGCTGAATCTATCGCCGCCTGATCGGCTGCCACGGCAGCGGTCTGCGAATCGACCAGGGTCCTGCTGGTGTCGAGTGCACCCTGTGATATGAAATTTTGCAGGAGCAGTTGCTGGGCGCGGACAAACTGGCGCTGTGCATCATCAAGTGCCGCTTTGTCCCGGGCCAGTTGCGCCTGGGCCTTGGCGACATTGGCCTCATCGCTGCGGCCATCCAGCGTGAAGAGCAGATCACCGGCTTTGACGAACTGGCCTTCCCGAAAATGCACCTTGCTGACTATATTGCTGACCTGCGGCTTGACATCCACGCTGGTCAGCGGTGTCACCGTTCCTGAGGTCTGAATCACGACCGGCAAGTCACGTTTTTGAGCGCGCACGGTGGTGACGGTGATGGGCGCGGATGGGGCCGCTGCAGCACTGGCTGGCGTGCTGCTGACCGGTGCGGCTGCCGCGCCATCCGTCTTGCCGCCGCACCCAAGCAGAGTAGCCAGGCAAAGGCTGCACGCAATACCAAAGAGAAAGCGCTCTGTCGTCATGATCTTCCTGTAGCTGGCCGGAATCTGAAGTCGGGCGTAAATGGCCCGGCCCGCAAGTCCCCTGTCATTTTTGACCTGCATGCTACCAGAGTGATGCCGGAGCCCTCTCGATCATCTCAGGATCTGCGCGAGCGTCAATTGTCCCAGCCGCCGCCGCTGTCGACGCTGCCGCCGTCGTCCCAAGAGCCAGCATCGCTGACACCGAAATTCTGGCCACCCATGTCGGGGTTGCTGTTGACAGCCTGAAAATCGTTGCCGGAGACGTTGTCGGACGGTCTTGCTCCCGGATCACGGTGACCCATCAGGTTGCGGCCAATGGCTTCTGCCGCCATCACTCCTGCTCCGACTGCCAGTCCGGTCGCGACGCCGCCCATGATCCTGCCGCCAAGACCGCTGCCCGCCGGTTGTCCGTAGGCCTGTTGTGGAACGCCGCCGGCCATCGTGTTGCCCATGCCAAAACCCTGTGGGCCGCTCAGGCCACCTTGCATCACGCCCTGATTCGCATAGACCGGCTGCGCTGCAAAGGCTGGCTCGGGCTTCTTGCGCAACATGAAAATTGCGATGCCGATGGCGCCGCCGCCGAGTGCCAGGACCAGACCCCAGGGGAACGATGAAGACGGTGTGGCGGGCGAAGAGTAACGCTCAACCGCCGTCGCATTGCTGCGCTGCTGTGCAGTGCCGCTGACTGATGGTTTGGCGCTGGCAGTCAGTTGCGTGCGCAAGGCCTGCACGGCTTCGGGTTTTGCAAAGGAAAGACCCGGCGCCAGTTTTTCGGCCATCGCCAGTGCCTCACGCGCCTGCGCCAGTTTGCCCTGGCGCGAAAAAAGTTCGGCCTGCACAAAATGCGCCTTGCCGCTGCCCGGATGTGCCACGAGCACCTGCTGCATCATGACCTGGGCCTGCTCCAGGCGTCCGGTCTGCGCTTCCTGATAAATCTGGTTCAGCGTTGGTTCTGGCTGGGCCATCGCGAAGCCAAAACCAAAACCCAGCAACGCGCTGACCAGCAGCCATTTACCAAAGCTTTGCACGATCGATCGGTTTGTCATTGGATATGCCTTCAATAGTTGATTGACCTGTCCGGCCAAATTGTGGCACTGCCGACGAATTCAAGTGCGACTTGGCAACCAAGCCCTGAGTTGCAGACGAAATGATGGACGGGAAGGGAATCTAAAAAGGTCCTGCAACCCGCATGGATGCTAGCTTTCAAGCAATAATGTTTGGAAAGTACCGCCAAAAGTACCGCCAAAATGAAATGCTTCCCCCTGTGTTGCCAAAAA
>CAIVLG010000211.1 GCA_903906695.1 uncultured beta proteobacterium
CTGGAGCACCGCAACTCCACGGCCCTGATCTGCAAGCGAAGCGATCTGCCGCGAAAGAAGAATCCGGCACTCTTGCCCGGTGGCACTGGCTCGAACAAAGTCAATGCCAACAAGTTCGAGGGCTACACCAAATTGCTGGGTCTGCTCAGCCATGAATATTTCCACAGCTGGAACGTCAAGCGCTTGCGGCCGGCCGAGTTCAGTGTCTACGACTATGCGGCTGAGAACTACACAGAGTTGCTCTGGTTTTTTGAAGGCTTCACAAGCTATTACGACGACCTGCTGCTGCACCGCGCCGGACTGATCGAACAATCGGTTTACCTTGATCGACTGACCACCACCATCAACCAGGTTTTGCAGTCGCCTGGACGAAAGGTGCAAAGCGTGGCCAAGGCCAGCTTCGACGCCTGGATCAAGTATTACCGGCAGGACGAAAACACGCCCAACGCGACGATCAGCTATTACAGCAAGGGATCGCTGGTGGCCTTGTGCCTCGACCTCGCTTTGCGGCAACAAGGAAAAACCACGCTCGATGCCGTGATGCGAGCCCTGTGGCAGCGCTGCCGGGGCGGACCAATGCGCGAGAGCGATCTGTCCAGTGTGCTGGAGGAACTGTCAGGGCGCTCGTTTGTTCGGGAGATTGCGGCCTGGGTTCACAGCACGACCGAGTTGCCACTGAAGGCGCTACTGGAGCGTCAGGGTTTAGCCGTGCGCGCGGAACCGGCCGGCATTGCCCGGCAACTCGGTGTGGGGGTGACTGAGAGTGCTGGGATTCAAATCAAGACTGTCCTGCGTGGCAGCGCCGCCGAAGAAGCCGGTTTCGCCGCTGGCGACGAGTGGCTGGGCCTGGAGACCGGTACCGGCGCGACCAGCACAAGCTGGCGTCTGATCAAGCTTGATGACCTTGTGCTCTACGCCGGACCAGCCGCAAAGATCGTGGCCCTGATAGCGCGCGACAAGCGCATCTTGAAACTGCCGTTGCTACTGCGAAAACCAGCCACCACCTGGTCCCTTGAAGTGAGCAACAAGAAACTTGTCCAACAATGGCTTGATTGATGATCTGGAGAGACTGATGAATTACGAAGTGATCAATATCCGCACCGAAGCCGGCAAGGTTGGCATCGTCAGCCTGAACCGTCCCAAACAACTCAATGCCCTGAACGACCAATTGATGACGGAATTGGGAGCAGCTCTGAAGGCTTTCGATAGCGACCCCGCCATCGGCTGCATGATCATTACGGGTAATGAAAAAGCCTTTGCCGCCGGCGCCGATATTGGTGCCATGGCCAGCTATGGTTTCGCCGATGTTTACAAAGGTGATTTCATCACGCGCAACTGGGAAACGATTCGCAGCGTACGCAAACCGGTGATCGCGGCGGTCAGCGGCTTCTGCCTGGGCGGCGGTTGCGAGCTGGCAATGATGTGCGACTTCATCATCGCCGCCGACAACGCCCGCTTCGGTCAACCCGAAATCAAGCTCGGAATCATTCCCGGTGCCGGTGGCACGCAACGGCTACCACGGGCTGTCGGCAAAGCCAAGGCCATGGAGTTGGCACTGACCGGCCGCCTGATGGACGCCGTGGAAGCCGAACGCGCCGGACTGGTGAGCCGGATTGTGCCCTTGGACAAACTGATGGAGGACGCACTGGCTACGGCATTGGTGATCAGTGAGTATTCGCAAATCGCCACCATGGCGGCCAAGGAGTCGGTCAACCGCGCGTTCGAAAGCAGCCTGTCTGACGGCGTCATGTTCGAGCGCCGGATTTTCCATGCCCTTTTTTCTACCCAGGACCAAAAGGAAGGCATGGATGCGTTCGTCAACAAACGCAAAGCGAACTTCACGCATCGGTAACCGTCAAAGTGCGCTTCGTCGCGGGACCTTCTGGTTATAATCCCGACCCTCGGCGCTTTAGCTCAGTCGGTTAGAGCGATGGAATCATAATCCACAGGTCCGCGGTTCGAATCCGTGAAGCGCCACCAGA
>CAIVLG010000212.1 GCA_903906695.1 uncultured beta proteobacterium
AACAAGGACGACATGGAGTACCACTACGAGAGGGGCTTCGATGACGTCTTCACCAAAGACACTGACCTGCCGTTCCCGTCCTTCCTTTAGTTACCGATCGAAGGCCACAGCATGACCTCACCCGTCCACGGTCTGCAGCTCCAGGGCGTGAGCAAGCGCTTTGGCAGTGTGAGCGTGGTGCAGGAACTCGATCTGACGGTGGAGCACGGTGAGTTCGTGGTCCTGCTGGGCGAGTCGGGCTGCGGCAAGTCCACCGTGCTGCGCATGATCGCCGGACTCGAAGATGCGAGCGAGGGGCGCATCTTCATCAATGGCAAGGACGTGACCGACCTGGCACCGATGGCGCGCGACATCGCCATGGTGTTCCAGAACTATGCGCTTTATCCGCACATGGATGTGGCGCAGAACATGAGTTTTGCGCTGGACCTTGCAGGCAAACCCAGAGCCGAAATTGAAAAGCGTGTCAATGAGGCAGCGGAAATCCTGAGCATCACGCATCTGCTCAAGCGCAAGCCGAAGGAACTCTCCGGCGGACAGCGCCAACGGGTGGCGATCGGCCGCTGCATCGTGCGCGAACCGGCGGTCTTTTTGTTTGATGAACCGCTGTCCAATCTGGACGCCAAGCTGCGCGGCCACATGCGCACCGAACTGGCGATGCTGCACGAGCGCTTGGGCAAGACCACCATCTACGTCACACACGATCAGGTCGAAGCCATGACGCTGGCATCGCGCATCGTGATTTTTCACAAAGGCCATATCCAGCAGGTCGGCACCCCCGCCGAAGTCTTCAATCGACCCGCCAACCTGTTTGTAGCAGCGTTCATCGGCATGCCCAGCATGAACCTGCTGGAGGGAATGCTGATGCCGCAGGACGACCAGATGTTCCTGCGCGGCGCCGGTTTTTCAATTCCCTTGCCGCTGGCCGGGCCCTGGCCGGCGCAGCTGGTAGCGGGTGTGCGACCTCAGGCGCTTCGCTTGGCCTCGGGGCCCGGCTTGCTGCAGTTACAAGTCGATGTGGTGGAGTACCTGGGAACCGAATCGGTGCTGGTCGGCAAGTTGGCCGGCGGTAGCGAAGACCGTGTCACAGCGGTCGTCAGCGGACATCGGATTGACTTGCTGCACCAGACGGTGGCGCTCGAATTTGATGCCAGCGAATTGCACACCTTCGACAAGAGCACCGGGCTGAGAGTTCATGTTTGATTTTTGACAACCTTTAGGAGATGAAGATGAAGAGAAGAACACTGATTCAAACCGCCGGCGGTGGCGCACTGGGCCTGCTTGGTGCCGGCCTACCCCTGTTTGGCTATGCACAGGATCGCTTTGCCAAATACAAAGGTCAGACCGTGGTGCTGAGCATCCCGGCGCACCCGCACTACGACGCGATGGTCAAACTGCTGCCCGAATTCACCAAGCAGACCGGCATCAAGGTCGAGGTCGACAAGCTGGCGATGGCGCGCATGAAAGACAAGCAGCTGCTGGAGATGGCCAAGCCTTCCGGCGACTACGACCTGATCTGCTACGTCGTCATGTGGAAAGGTGAATACGTCAAGAAGAACCTGATCCGCGAACTTGAACCTTTCTTCAAGAATACGGCGCTGGCGGATCCCCATTACG
>CAIVLG010000213.1 GCA_903906695.1 uncultured beta proteobacterium
ATAGCGCGGTAGCTCACTGCAACAACCGCAGCACTCGCCGCGGTTTCCTCCCCCGAGGCTTGTACGACGCCCACCCTTCTCTGCTAATCCGTGCGAGCGCGGTACACCTCTGCGGGCGGGCATCCTACAAACCTTAACTTCTGGAGTCAGCCAACCTTCTCTGAAGCTGACCGTTGCAAGTCATCAAAATGGCAGCTTCACGCTAGGGAGTGGCATCTAAACCTTTTACACAAGAGGGCCTTTCTCGCGTTTAAGCGATGCGATTGGGTTTATGTAAAACTCAGTGCCCCACGACAGCCAATGCCAGCAGACTCTCTGCCGAGCAGAGCGCAACGGAAAGGAGCTTGCCCATGACTCACAGTCGCATCACGCTGATTTTTGCCGGCCTGATCGGGGCGCTTGCACTGGCGCAGGCGCTCTGGCAACCGGCCGCGGCCCAAGCAGGGCCATCGCATGTCGAACGCCTGTACATCCTGAATTGCGGAGAGGGCGTCGCCGGGGACATTTCACGCTGGTCGCCCGGCGTTAACGTAGGCAAGTCCATGGACTTCGTCGACAGTTGCTACCTGATCAAACACAGCCAGGGATTGCTGCTGTGGGATACCGGTCTGGCCGACACTGTTGCCGCCATGCCCGACGGCCTGCGCCCAGCCGATCCCCGCGCCATCCTCTGGCGCCGGCCGAAGACGCTTGCGGCCCAGCTCGATCAACTCGGGGTAAAGCCTGCGGACATCAGGTACGTCGCTGTGTCGCACAGCCATCCCGACCATATCGGCGACGTCGAGCTGTTTCCGCAGTCCATGCTGCTGGTGCAAAAGGCCGAATACGAAGGCCCGGCTGGAAGTCCCCCACGATTTAAGCCCGATTTGCCGGTGACCAAGCTCGAAGGCGACCACGATATATTCGGCGACGGCAGCGTCACGATCATTGCGACGCCTGGCCACACGGCAGGACACCAATCGCTTCTGGTCAAGCTGCCGAAAACGGGCGCGGTACTGCTCTCCGGCGACGCCGTCCACTTCAAGGAAAACTGGGACAACCGCCGCGTTCCGAGCATCAACTTCAGCCAGGAGCAGACCAGCGCCTCGATGCAGAAGATGGCGGACATCATCGTCAGGGAAAAGGCCCTGATCTGGATCAATCACGACAAGGCCCAGCGCGACGGACAAAGACTTTTGCCCGATTTCTACGAGTGAACGCCGATCCCTGGGCCGATCACGCCGGGGTGGCACTCGGTCGTGCGCATGTACTAACCGCGCAGGCCGGTTATCGACGGGGCATGTCACCGCAAATAGCCGTTGGCGCGTGTTCAGTTAGACGAAAGCATCGCTACATTGCCGACCTTCCAAGGTATGTTTGTACGGCAGGCCTGGAGCGAGCAGTTTGGAAGTCGCTACACCCGCTTGGTCTGAACCAGTAGTTCGCCCGACATGACCAAATCAACCAGCATGACAAGACGGGGAATCCGCCCCACGCCCGTCGGGATCGTTTAACCTAGTCTGCCAGCGGTACTCAGCACCTTGTATGAGAATGGGTAGCGATTGATCACAATAGGCGACGAGGCTCTCGCCGGCATCGTTGTATCGTCATTCACGCAAACAAGGAAGCATCGCCATGTCAACCGAACAAAAGTATTGGTTTCCCGCGAAGCGCTACGGCTGGGGTTGGGGCCTGCCGAGCGTGTGGCAGGGCTGGGCCGTGCTGGGCGTCTTCTTTGTTCTGCTGGTCGCAGGTTCTGTTGTGCTATTGCCCACCAGGGGTTCCACAATCTTTATTGCCTACTCGGCGCTGTTGTGCCTGCTCCTTGTCGCGGTTTGTTGGCTCAAGGGCGAACCCCCTCGGTGGCGTTGGGGAGATAGATGAAACGCCGCCATTTCATCGCCAGCAGCACCCTGCCACTGCTCGGATGCGCTAGAACGCAGGACATTGCGGGCGGCTTCACCGGTATCGAACATCAACGCGGCCACATGCTGCGCGACAGAAGTTCTGGCTCGACCCCGCCGCCGCTGCGCAAAACCAATGTAGTGATCCTTGGTGGCGGTGTTGCTGGCCTGGCCGCAGCGCGCGCCCTGCGCCTTAAAGGCATCGAGGACTTTACCCTGCTGGAGCTCGAAGACACGGTCGGCGGCAACAGCCGCGGTGGCGCCATCAAAGGCATCAACTGTCCTTTGGGCGCGCATTACCTGCCGCTGCCCAGCGACGACGCGCCGGAGGTGCAGGACTTGCTCGAAGAACTGGGCCTGCGCCAGCGCGTCGCGGGCCGTTGGCAATATGACGAGCGCCATCTGTGCCACAGTCCGCAGGAGCGGCTGTTCTTCAACGGCGCCTGGCAGGACGGTTTGCTGCCCGTACAGGACGTCGGAACAGCGACGCTGATGCAGTATCAGCAAATGGCCTTGCTGGTGGAGCAACTTCGCAAGCAGTCGCGCTGGATGATCCCCCACGTCGGCAGACCACTCGATCCGCTCCAGCGTGAATTGGCTGCGTTGACTTTTGCCAGCTACCTGGACCAGCAAGGCCTGAATGACCGGCACCTGCGCTGGTATCTGGACTATTGCTGCCGCGACGACTACGGCGCTGGTCTCGCCACGGTATCGGCCTGGGCCGGCATTCACTACTTTGCCAGCCGACACGGCTTCAATGCACCCGGCGCCGAGACGCAGGAGCGCGAAGCCTTGCTGACCTGGCCCGAGGGTAACGCCTGGCTCACGCGGCGCATGGCAGCGCCGCTGCAAGCCCGCGTGCATTGCGGCCGCGTGGTGCTGCGTATCGCCAGCGTCAAGCATGGCGTTGAAGTGGACGCCTTCAATGCCGCGACGCAAACATTGGAGCGCTGGCAGGCCCAGCGTGCCATTGTGGCGCTGCCGCTGCTGGTGGCTTCCAGGGTCACGGAGTCGGCACCCGAGTTCCTGTTGCGGGCCGCCGCCCAAATCCGCTACGCGCCCTGGCTGGTGGCCAATATCCGCCTGCGCGAAGCACTGTTTGATCGACCGGGGCCGGCGCCGAGCTGGGACAACGTGCTCTATGGTGCGCCGGGCCTGGGCTATGTGGACGCGATGCACCAGAGCCTGCGACCTGTGCCGGGCGCCACGGTGCTGAGCCATTACCGCGCCCTGGGTGACGTGCCGGATGGACGCCGGCTCTTACTGAACCGACCTTGGAGTGCATGGCGCGACGACATCCTGGCCGAACTCTCGGTTGCGCACCCGGATCTGGCGCGCAAGACCAGCCGCATCGACATCACCCGTTACGGCCATGCCATGGCGATCCCGGTGCCGCTTCAGACCCATCAGCAACGCCCGCAAGTTCTAAAGCACGACCGCCTGAGTTTCGCCCACAGCGACTGGGCCGGTTACTCGATCTTTGAAGAAGCGTTCACGATGGGGCATCACGCGGCCTAGCACATCTGACCCCTCATCACGCTGTTTCGCACCACATGGGTCGGCTTAAACCAGCCCACCAGTGCGGTCATTAGCATGTGCGCCTTGGCACTGTGGTCGCCACCAAAGTTGCAGACGTAGACATCCAGTGTCACTGCACTTTGCTCCGGCCAGGTGTGCACGCACAGGTGCGACTCCGCCAGCAGCACGGTGGCGGTGACGCCCGACGGACCCTGCGCGGTGGGCGGAAAAGTGTGAAACAGCTGCGCCACGGCCTGCAGACCGGCGGCGCCAACCGCCTGCACGCAGTGCTCGCCCAGAAGAGCAGCGTCGGTCAGCCAGCGCACGTCGCAGCGGCAGTCGTGAAGATCGGCGGTCAGGTGCAGTCCTTGCATGGTGCTAACTATACGCATTGCAGCCAGCACACCACGGCGCCAGCCCGCACTACCGGATATGCGGCTCGGCCAGCAGTTGTTCGGGCAGTGTGAAATAGGCGGCAGTGGCACCGCGCTTGTCGCGCGCCTGCGCCAACTCATGGCGGGCCACGCTACGCAAATGCACTTCGTCCGGACCGTCGAGCAATTGCAGCGCGCGACCCCAGGTCCAGAAATAGGCCAGCGGTGTGTCGGGCGAGAGCCCCATCGCCCCGAACACCTGCATCGCGCGGTTCACGACCCGCGTCTGCAAGCGAGCCGTCACCACCTTGATGGCTGCCACATCGGCCCTGGCCTGCTCACGCTGCGCCTGCCCTTGATCGAGTCGCCAGGCGGCGCGCAGCACCAGCAGGCGGGCCTGGTCGATTTCCAGACGCGACTCGGCAATCCACTCCTGCACGTTGGCAAAGTCCGAGAGGTACTTGCCGAACAGGTGGCGTTCCAGCGTGCGCTCGCACATCAAGGACAGGGCCAGCTCGCACTGGCCGATGGTGCGCATGCAATGGTGAACGCGGCCCGGGCCGAGTCGCGCTTGCGCCATGGCAAAGCCGGCGCCTTCCTGACCCAGCAAATTGCCAACCGGCACGCGCACCTCGCGGAACACAATTTCGCAGTGGCCTTCGGGCGTGTGGTGCTGCATGATGGCGATATTGCGCTCCAGCTTCACGCCGGGCGTGTCCATCGGCACCAGCAGCATGCTGTGGCGCGCATGTTTGGCAAGCTCATCGTCGCCACTGCGGCACATCACGATCAGCAGTCTGCAACTGGGGTGCGCGGCGCCGGTGACAAACCATTTGCGCCCGCTTAGTACCAGCTCGTCGCCCTCATGGCGCATGCGGGTTTGCAAGTTGGTCGGGTCGCTTGAGGCCACGTCAGGCTCCGACATCGCAAAGGCGCTTCGGATCTGACCTTCGAGCAACGGACGCAACCAGCGCTGGTATTGCTCGGGCGTGGCAAACAGGTGCAGCAACTCCATGTTGCCGGTGTCGGGTGCGCTGCAGTTGAACACCTCCGAGGCCCAGGGCAGGCGCCCCATGATTTCGGCCAGCGGCGCATATTCGAGGTTGCTCAGACGCTCGCCAGGCTCATCGTCACGCAGACCGGGCAGAAACAGATTCCACAAACCTTCCGATTTGGCCAGTGCCTTCAGATCTTCCATGAACGGTGGGGGAAAAACACTCTGCGCCACCGAGCGATGCCAGGCGGCGTTGTAGGGCAGCACGAAGCGATCGATGAATTCTTCCAGCCGTTGACGGCGCTGTTGCACCTGCGACGAATACTCAAAATCCATGGCGTACTCTAATCCAAATCGCGCTCACTTTGGCTGTCACCTCGGCGTCCAGTCACCGATGCGACCTTAGCTCGGGTTAACCCGCAGCCAACAGGTCCGGCGCGGCCCGAAAATCGACAGGGCACCAGACGCTTCAAGGAGAGCCGTGGAACTGTTTTTTCAGCAATTGCTCAACGGCCTGACGGTCGGGGGCGTTTACAGCCTGGTGGCGCTGGGTCTGACTCTGGTCTACGGCATCCTGCACGTGCCTAATTTCGCGCACGGCGCGTTCTACATGACAGGCGCTTTCGCGGGCTACTACCTGATGGCGGTGCTCGGCGTCAACTACTGGATCGCGATGATGGGCGCGGCGGCGGTGACGGCGGTCATCGCCATGCTGGCCGAACGGTTGGTGTTTCATCCCTTGCGCCATGCCCCTGAGCTGCACGACATGATCGCGGCCATCGGCATCCTGCTGTTTCTCGAGGCCGGCGCCCAAGCGCTGTTCGGGGCCGACTTCCATCGCATGCCCACACCCTACGGCCAGATCGTTGAAGTGTTTGGCCTGACCGCGCCGCTGCAGCGACTGCTGATCATCGCCGGTGCGTTCGGATTGATGGTCGCTCTGCACCTGTTTCTGAACCACACGGTGACGGGCTCGACCATTGTTGCGATGGCACAAAACCGCGACGGCGCGGCGCTGGTCGGCATCGACGCCACACGCGTCACGCTGCTGGTGTTTGCGATCTCGGGCGCACTGGCGGCGATTGCGGCCGTGCTTTACGCGCCAATCAACCTGGTCTATCCGAGCATGGGTAATCTGGTCATCACCAAGGCCTTTGTGATCATCATCCTGGGTGGCATGGGCAGCTTTCCGGGCGCGATTGTCGGCGGTCTGATCATCGGTATGGCCGAGAGCTTCGGCGGCTTCTACCTCTCCACCGACTATAAGGACATCATCGCCTTCGTGCTGCTGGTGGTCATCCTGTCGTTTCGCCCGCAGGGTTTGTTCACCGCCAGGGGAGCACGCTGATGAAACTGCTGCAGGGCAAGATCGGCTGGACCCTGCTGATGGTTGCGGCGCTGGCATTTCCGCTGGTCGCGCAAAACAACTACCTGATCTCGGTCGCCACCCAAGCCTTCATCATGGCCATCGCGGCGCTTGGCCTGAATCTGATCACCGGCTACACCGGACAATTCAATCTTGCGCACGGCGCGTTCATGGCGGTAGGTGCCTACACCGTCGGTATCCTGACGGTCGATCATCAGGTGCCGTTCTGGATCGCTTTTGTTCTGGCCGGAGCAGTCACGGCGGTGATCGGGTTCTTTGTTGGCATTCTGTCGCTGCGGCTCAAGGGCCACTACTTTTCCATCTTCACGCTGTGCGTGAGCTACATCATGTATCTGCTGATCGAGAAGTGGGAGAGCCTGACCCATGGCACTGTCGGGATCATGGGCCTGCCCGCGCCCGCCGGCATTGGCGCCCTGCAGTTTGGCACGCCGCTGTCGCAGTACTACCTGGTGCTGGCCTTTCTGGTGCTGGGCGTCTGGGTTATGGCGCGCATCGTCGGCTCGCTGCTCGGGCGAACCTTCATCGCGGTGCGCAACAGCGACGAGCTGGCCGAAGCGCTGGGCATCGACCTGATGCGTACCAAGACCCTGTCCTTCGTACTCTCGGTGGTCTACGCCGGCTTTGCCGGCGCTCTGTATGCGGGACAAGTGCGCTTTCTCGGTCCCGACCTGGCAAGCGAGGTGGTGACCTTCGACCTCGTGATGTTCGTGCTGGTCGGCGGTACTGGCACACTCCTGGGGCCGCTGGTGGGCACTTTCCTTATGACTTGGCTCACTCAGTGGCTTCAGTTTCTGCAGGACTATCGCATGGTGGTGTTCGGTCCGGTGCTGATTGCGCTGATCATCTTCCTGCCTGACGGCATCGTCGGCAGCTGGCTCAAACGCAGTGTGCGCCGCGCCGATGCCAGTCGAACTGCCAAGGACCCGAGGCAAGGACAAGGCCATGCTTGAAGTCATCGCACTGAGCAAGCAGTTCTTCGGTCTGACTGCGGTCGATCAGGTCAGCACCCGCTTCGAGTGCGGCCAGGTCAGCGCCATCATTGGCCCCAACGGCGCCGGCAAGACCACCTTCTTCAATCTGGTGGCCGGCACCTACAAGCCAAGCTCGGGCCAGATCCTGTTCAAGGGACAGGATGTGACCGGACTGCGCGCAGATCACATGGCGCGGCTGGGCGTTGCACGCACCTTCCAGAGCACGCATCTGTTCGACAACGCGACGATCATCGATAACCTGATCGTCGGCCACCGGCTACGCACCCGCTCTGGCCTGTGGGACGTGCTGGCCAACACAAAAAGGCTGCGGCAGGAGGAACGCGTCTGTCGCGACCGGGCTCTGGAGGCACTCGACTTCGTCGGCCTGGCGCACATATCGCACCGTATCGCGGCTGACATCACGCAGGAAGAACGCAAGCGCGTCGCCCTGGCGCTGGCGCTGGCCACCGATCCCGAATTGCTGCTGCTTGATGAACCCGCCGGGGGCGTCAACCCGGAAGAGACGGTCGGCCTGGCGGCACTGATTCGCAAACTGGTAGACCACGGCCGGACCGTGTGTCTGATCGAGCACAAGATGGACATGATCATGCGTTTGGCCGACAAGATCGTCGTGCTCAACAACGGCAGCAAGATTGCCGAGGGCACACCGGCCGAGATCCGGCGCGACCCGCAGGTCATTGACGCCTATCTCGGAGTTGACCATGCTGCGCTTTGACGGCGTCAACCTGCACTACGGCAGCTTTCGTGCGCTCAATGGCATCACGCTGCATGCCGAGCCTGGCGAACTGGTGGTGTTGCTCGGCGCCAACGGCGCCGGCAAGACCTCGATCTTCATGGCGGCCAGCGGCATTGCCCGACCCAGCGCTGGCAGCATCCGCTTTGACGGGCGTGAACTGGTGGGTATGCGCCCAGCGCAGATCGTCGCCGTCGGCCTGGTGCACTGCCCTGAGGGACGCAAGCTGTTTCCGATGATGTCGGTGCGCAAGAACCTCACCCTGGGCGCTTATGTGCACAGACGCGACAAGGCCGGTATGGCGCGCTCGCTCGATGAGGTGTTCTCGCTGTTCCCGATGCTTGAAAAGAAACAGAACGATCCGGCCGGCTCGCTCTCCGGTGGACAGCAACAGATGGTAGCCATCGGGCGTGCCATGCTCGGGCGACCCAAAGTCATGTTGCTGGATGAGCCCTCGCTCGGATTGGCGCCGCTGGTGGTCAAGCAGGTGTTTGAGGTGATCCAGCGTATCAACCAATCCGGCACTACGGTACTGCTGGCCGAGCAGAACGCCTATTCGGCGCTGGCCATCGCGCACCGCGCCTACGTCATCGAGCGCGGCTGCATCGCGCTCGAAGGTAGCCCGCAGTCGCTGCTCAACAATGAGGCCGTTCGAGCGGCCTATATCGGAGCCTGAACTTCGGCCTGCTATCCGCCGTTGCTCCACGATTTCATTTCATCACCCAAGGAGACTTCACCATGAAAATCACTTCCTCTCGTCACCGCTTTGCCGCACTGCCGATTGCCGTGGCACTGCTGGGCGCCTTCGCCGCTGGCGCCGCACTGTCCCAGGAGAGCGTCAAGATCGGCTTTACCGGGCCGCTCAGCGGTGGCGCCGCGCTCTATGGCAAGAACGTGACCAGCGGCATCGAAATGGCGATCAAGGAAATCAATGCTGCCGGGCTTCAGGTCGCCGGCAAGAAGGTCACGCTCGAACTTGTCGCGTTGGACGACAAGTACTCACCGGCCGAGGCGGCGATCAACGCGCGCCGCCTGGTGCAGCAGTACCAGACGACCGCCGTGTTTGTGCCGCATTCCGGTGGCATCTACGCCATGCAGGCCTTCAACGAGCAGGAGAAATTCATCGTCATGGCCTACTCGAGCACGAGCAAGATCACCGAGGTCGGCAACAAACTGACGGTCCGGATTCCGCCGACGTTCAACTCGTACATCGAGCCCTTCACGCGCTACGAGATGAAGAAGTTCGGCAAGAAGGTCGGCATGCTGCCCGGTGACCACGAATACGCCAAGGACTGGAGCCGCCAATTTGCCCCGGTTTGGGAGAAGAACGGCGGCACCATCGCCTCCAACAATCCAATGTCGTATAACCGATCTGCCGATTTCTACAGCGGTGTCAGCAAGGTGCTGGCCGACAAGCCCGACGTGATGTTCATCGGTGGTCCTTCGGAGCCGACTGCACTGGTCGCCAAGCAGGCGCGGGAGCTCGGTTTCAAGGGCGGCTTCATCATCATGGACCAGGCCAAACTTGACGAGATGGCCAAAGTGACTGGTGGGTTGGCTCCGCTTGAAGGCTCCATTGGCGTACTACCCGTGACCTATGATGATCGTGTTGGCTCCAAAGCCTTCAGTGCGGCTTACCGCAAGATGTACGGTGCCGACCGCGACCCGACCAGCGAAGCCTCCTACAACTACGCTTTGACCCATGCACTGGCAGCCGCGATGAAACTGGCCGGCACCACGAGCGACGCAACGGCCATCCGCGCCAAGCTCAGCGAGGCTTTGTCCAAACTGCCGACCGAACATAACGCGGGCGACTTCCGCGGCATCGACGCCGTCGGTGGGACCTTGACCGACCCCCTGGTTGCGACGGTGGAAGGCGGCAAGATCAAGCCCGTCAGTCTGACTGAACTGATGAAGTAAGCGGCGGCGGGCCAGAGCAACGAAATTCGCCGATGTCAAATCGCCACCTCGCTTTCTGGCCCGACGGTCAGCCGCTGCAGCTGACCGTCCCGCAAACCAATCTGTTCTACAACGTCGAGGTATCGGCCACGCGGTTTCCGGACAAGCCTTACATCCTGTTCTACGACACGCCGATCACCTACGCCGAGTTCAAGCAGGAGGCCGAGCACATCGCTGGCTATCTGGAGCAAGTCTGCCATGTAACCAGGGGCGATCGCGTTCTGCTCTTCATGCAGAACAGCCCGCAATTCGTGCTTGCCTATTACGCCATCCTGCGTGCCAATGCAGTGGTGGTTCCGGTCAACCCGATGAACCTCACCGGCGAGCTGCGCCATTACCTGACGGACACCGGCGCCAAGGCAGCGATCGTGGCGCAGGATATTTTTGCGCAGATGTCGCCACTACTGGACGAAGGGCTGGACCACATTCTGGTGGCGGCCTATTCGGATTACCTCAAGCGCCCCACTGATTTGAAGCTGCCTGAGTTCGTCAGCGCGCCAAGAATGCAACTTGGCGGACCCGGTGTCAGCTTGTGGAGCGAGGTGCTCTCACGCCGACTGCAGCCAGGGCCGCTGACGGCCGGGCCCGATGATCTGTGCGTGATGCCCTACACCTCGGGTACCACAGGTCATCCGAAAGGCTGCATGCACACGCATCGCGGCACCATGGCCAGCATCGTCGCCAGCATGCAATGGTTCAACACGCACCAGGATTCGGTCACGCTGTCGGTACTGCCGTTCTTCCATGTGACCGGCATGCAGGGCAGCATGAGCGGTCCGCTCTATTACGGCAGCACGATGGTGCTGCTGCCGCGCTGGGACCGCGACGTCGTGGCGCAGTGCATCGCGCGTTACAAAATCGCAACCCTGCAATTGATTTCAACGATGGTGGTGGACCTGCTGGCAAATCCGAAGATCGAAGACTACGACCTCAGCAGTCTGCGCGGCATTCGCGGTGGTGGTGCCGCGATGCCGGAAGCGGTGGCACAAAAACTGAATGACTTGCTGGGCGTGCCCTACGTCGAAGGTTATGGCATGTCGGAGACGATTGCAGCAACCCATATCAATCCGGCGAATCGACCCAAGAAGCAGTGCCTGGGCATCCCGATCTACGGTGTCGATTCACGGGTCGTCGATCCGACCGATTTTCATGAATTGCCAGCGAGTGAAGTGGGTGAAATCATCATCAGCGCGCCCAACGTGATGCAGGGCTACTGGAACAACCCGCAAGCCACGAAGGAAGTCTTTATCGAGATCGACGGCAAGCGTTTCCTGCGCACCGGCGACCTGGCGCGGGTCGACGAAGACGGCTACTTTTTCATGGTGGACCGCCTGAAACGCATGATCAACGCGTCGGGTTTCAAGGTCTGGCCGGCCGAAGTGGAAGCCATGCTGTACCAGCATCCGGCGATCCACGAAGCCTGCGTCATCGCGGCGCGAGATCCCAAACGCGGTGAAACCGTGAAGGCCGTGATCGTGCTTCGCGATGCTTTCCGCGACAAGGTCCGTGCGCAGGAAATCATCGATTGGGCGCACGCCCATATGGCAGCCTACAAGATCCCGCGCATCGTGCAGTTCGTCGACGCGCTGCCGAAATCGTCTACCGGCAAGCTGCAATGGCGCCAACTGCAACAGCAGGAAAACAATCGCTCGCCTGCCGGTTGAGCGGGCGCCAGCTACTGCGTAATTTCCAGCACGACGACGTGGTTTTCCTTGGCTGGCCAGGTCCGGCCCATCAGCTGCTCCACCGCATCGCTGTGAAACTCGGCGTTGATCGAGCGGTTTTCCAGTTTGCTCAAACTGATCTTGCTTGAAGCAATGCCGGCTACGCGAGCCACCGGAACCCCCGGCGGCGGGGACTGCCCGTCAAACACCATGTGGTGCGTGGTGGGGTCCAGGTAGCCGCGCGGCCGCACCAAATGGACGATGGAAAAAGCCGGCAGATCGGCGTCAGCGATGCGTTCGAGCTTCAGGTTCACGACATCGCTGCTGCGCGCGAAAGCACTGCGGTAAATGTGCGTCGTGGCGTAACCGGGCGCGCGGATCACAAATTCGTAGGGGACGCCGGCGCTGGCCTTGAACGGACCCCAGCGACCATCGTCACCGAGGGCCTTGACATGCACCGCCTCGCCAACACGCAAGCCGTTGTCGTAGGCCACCACATAGACCTCGATGCGCGCCTTTGGCACGGGCAGATTGTTGCTGAAGTTGTTCTTGGCACTCGCAGCGTCGCTTGATTGAACGCCCATGCCGGTCACCATGCCGTCGAGCACGATGCTGGGCTCCGGCAAGATCTTTAGTGTGATCGGATCCTTGCCGGTAACGAAGCGGTAGGTCGCTTCAAACGCCGCTGGCGAGAACGATGTTTCGCGGTGATCGACGCGCGGCAAAACAATGTTCTGAGCGCCTTTGAGCGCCGGATTGTCGTAGCCTATATTGGTCGGTTTGCCTTTGGCGCCTATCCATTCACCATCGGGTTGCGAGTACAAGTCATTGTTATCGGACCGGAGAGTGAGCCATTTGACCGGACCCGTCACTTCGTCGCCAACGGCATTCTTGGGCGCATTCAATGCCTTCAGGAAAGCGCCGGTGCCGGAGAATTCGCTGCCCTCAAGATAGCCGGGAATGGCCCACACGCCGTGGTTCGGTGTACCGCCCAGAATGGCGTGACTGACGGTCTTGTCGCCACCGCCGTTCTGAATGTAGTTGCGGATTGCATAGCCGCCGCGCGAGTTGCCCATCAACACCACCTGGCTGGCGCCGGTCTTGGCAAGCACCTTGTCAACCTCGGCCTTCAAAAATGCAATGTGCTCGGCCGTCGAACTGCGGCCAGCTTGCTCTTTGGCATCGACATCCCGGGCCAGCGGGTAGGGCTGCTGCAAGGCGAACAGGCGCTCGCGCGGCCAGCCATTGGACTCGAAGCGCCACATGGTGGTCTGCCAAAGGGCCGCCGAATCGCCGTTGCCATGCACAAAAACAATCGGCGGCAGATCGACCTTGGGGCCCACCGCGCAGCCGCCTGATGCCAATGCCAGGGCCAGCGCAAGGGCGCTCGAAGCACCGAGAAACAATCGTCTGAACATACCTACTCCAAGAAAATTAAGCGCATTAGGAATGGAGCCTGAAAATCACCTATGTGAGCCAAGTATCCCATCGCCAGCCGATTTGCAAACAGAACGGCCTTCAAGAGATTCACTCGGTTAACGCAGCCATCGCCTGACGAGCAATGCGCTCCATCGAAAACTCGGTTCGGATGATCTCGGACGCACGCATTGCACGTTCGCGCCAACTATCTCTTTGACTGAAGACCTCGCGCATGCCCGCGCGAATCGAATCAATGGAGGGGATCGCCCATCGACCATACCCTTGACCCTGGTATTGCTTCCCGTAGAAGTGATCAAAATCGATGTCCACAATATCGGCCATTTCATAACTGACTGGATAGTACAGCCCTTGGACGTGCTTCAGGAACACTTGCTGGCCGCCATAGTTCGTCGTGATGACCGGAACACCACAAGCAAGCGCCTCGATGGTCGGCAGGCCGAAGCCTTCGGCTTTGGTGGGAAACACGAAGGCATCGGCGTGGTTGTAAAGCCTGGCCATTTGCTCGTCGGTAAATACCCCTGAAATAATCCGAATTCGGCGATCGTGGGCACAAAGCGCCTGTAGCCTCGTTAACCGCTCAGGAAACAAAGGGTTGTCCGCCTTGATCCACAATTCCACTGTTGGCCAGACAGAAGCAGGAAATTCTTCGCTGAACGCACGGACAGTCTCACCTAGGCTCTTTCGTTTTTCGAATTTCCCCACCAACAGGAACACGAACCCCTCATGAGCTGCCGGCCGCGGAAGATAAACACTCTCGTTGACACTGCAGGTCACGACACGAATCTTGTCGTTGGATAAACCGTGGGCAATCAGAACGTCGCGTCCCCAATCTGTGGGCATCCAAAGTTTGTCGAACGCGTCCATTTGCTCAAGCCAGGTCTGCGGCAGACGATCCGACTCGAAGAAGAGCCAGCCAATTTTTCGTCCGTGAATTTGAGCGAGGAAGTCCACAGGTAATCGCCAGAAGGCGATCGTGTGATCGGTTTGCGGGTTGGTCTGCGTCAAAAGGCGACGTAGGGAATCCTTGTCACCATATTCGAGGTAATGAAGGTTCCAATCGGCTGGTTTGAATTTCGCAATAGCCGAGAAAGTTCTCTCGCAATGACGACCAACGCCCGTCTCATTGAATTGACAGAGAAAATTCAGGTTCATGGAAATCGCCCATACTGATCAAATCAGTAGTCCAGGTATTTGATGAGAAGAACCTTTAAAAGCCTCAGGTATTCATCGGTAAATGATTCAATCCCAGACAGGCTGTTGTAGCCACCTTCACCAAGTTTTTCACGGAAGAACCGGGAGTCGATACACAGCAATCTTCTGAAGGCGTTCCAGTCTGCGTTTTCATTCGAGAGTTGAGACTGATCACTGTCAGCAGATAACGAAGTAAGAAATGGAAAGACCACGACCGCCTTCAACAATCCTTTTTGGATCCATTCTTTCAACAAGATGTCATAAGGTAGGTCGAACGAGGTTGTTGCTTGCAACAGTTCTATCAGTTTCAACTTTGATTTCTCGTTCAAGATGTATCCGTCCGCACCCGCAAAATGCAGTTGCTTCATGTCGAACAGTTCTGTTTTTCCATGCTTGATCGCGGTTCTATAAAGCAAGTACTGCTTCAAGAGCAGCTCCGTGTTGGCAATCAGACAACTGGTAAACACCATATCGATGCCTGTTTGGTCCAGCACCCGAAGCTTTTCTAGCGCATCAAATCCTCGCGGTCCGATCGAGGCGTCATCCTCCAAGAACAAGGTATGGCCGTTGTCATTCAAGGACGCTTCAATAGCTCTCTTGTGGCTCAAGAGGCAGGACTTTTCGCTATCTGTAATGGATCCCGGTACTTTCCTGTCCCTGATCTCGGCTTTCGGGATTGCCGGCACTCTGATCAGCGCCCATCCGCTTGGCGCAAACTTTGTAAACACATCCTCCAAGCCTATTCGTCGCGCCACTGCTGATTCGAGATTGATGTAGTAGGCTTTCATGACTCACAACCCCAGCGTCCGCCAAAGCTGCTCCACCTTGGCCGTGGTGGCGGCGTCCATCTGCAACGGGCGCCCCCATTCGCGACTGGTCTCACCGGGCCACTTGTTGGTGGCGTCCAGCCCCATCTTGCTACCCAGGCCACTCAACGGGGAGGCAAAGTCAAGGTAGTCAATCGGTGTGCTGTCCACCAGCAGCGTGTCGCGTGTCGGATCAACCCGCGTTGTCATGGCCCAAATCACGTCTTTCCAGTCGCGGATGTTGACATCGTCATCCACGACGATGATGAACTTGGTGTACATGAACTGACGCAGGAAGCTCCAGATGCCAAACATCACACGCCGGGCGTGGCCGGGGTAGGACTTCTTGATGCTCACCACGGCAAGACGGTAGCTGCAGCCCTCAGGCGGCAGAAAGAAGTCGGTGATCTCGGGATACTGGCGCTGCAGCAGAGGCACAAACAACTCGTTCAGCGCCAACGCCAGCATGGCGGGCTCATCGGGCGGCTTGCCGGTGTAGGTGGAGTGGTAAATCGGGTCGCGCCGCATCGTGATGCGGTCGATGGTGAAAACCGGAAACCAGTCCTGCTCGTTGTAGTAACCGGTGTGGTCGCCGTACGGGCCTTCCAGCGCATGCTCAAAACCACTGGCGTGCGAGGCATCGGGATAGATGTGACCCTCCAGCACAATTTCGGCTGAGGCCGGGACCCGCAATTCGCTCCCCAGCGCCTTCACCAGTTCAGTCCGGCTGCCGCGCAGCAGGCCGGCAAACTGGTATTCCGACAGGCTGTCGGGCACCGGTGTGACCGCGCCCAGAATCGTCGCCGGGTCGGCCCCCAGGGCAACGCAGACCGGATAGGCTTGACCTGGATTCGCCGCGCAATGTTCCCGAAAGTCGAGCGCCCCGCCGCGCTGCGCCAGCCAGCGCATGATGACCTTGTTGCGAGCCAGCACCTGCTGGCGGTAAATGCCCAGGTTCTGCCGCGCCTTCAGCGGCCCCTTGGTAATCACCAGACCCCAGGTGATGAGGGGCGCCACGTCGCCGGGCCAGCAGTGCTGCACCGGCAGTTTGGCCAGATCGACATCCTGCCCTTCCCACACCACATCCTGGCAGGCCGCGCTGCCATGCTCCTTGGGCGCCATATTCCACAGCGTCTTGACCAGGCTCGACAGGCCCACCAGTTCCTTGAAACCCTTGGGGGCTTCGGGCTCCTTGAGTGTCGCCAGTACATGACCGAACTGGCGCAACTCGCTGACATCGTTGACGCCCATGCCCATCGCAACGCGGCGCGTGCTGCCAAACAGATTGCCGAGCACCGGCATGCTGTGGCCGGTCGGGTTTTCAAACAGCAGGGCCGGGCCGCCGGCACGCAAGGCGCGGTCGCACAGCGCCGTCATTTCCAGATACGGTGAAACCGGAGCGCTGACGCGTTTGAGCTCGCCCAGTTTTTCAAGCTGAGCCATGAAGTCCCGGAGATCGCGGTATGCCATGCTGGCCTATTCAGTCGTCGGGGCAGCCGGCGTAGTCACAGTGAGACCGCCCCAGCGCGGCGTCTGTGCCGGTGGCAAGCCCAACAAGTCCAGCACCCGGCTCAGCGTGTGGTCGATCATTTCATTGAGCGTTTGCGGCCGATGGTAAAAGCTCGGCACTGGCGGGAAGATGATGCCGCCCATTTCGGTGACATTGGTCATGTTGCGCAGATGTGCCAGCGTCAGGGGCGCCTCCCGCGCCATCAGGATCAGTCGCCGGCGCTCCTTGAGCATGACGTCAGCAGCGCGCGCAATCAGATTATCGGAGAGTCCGGTCGCAACCGCCGCCAGCGTGCGCATCGAACACGGCGCCACCACCATGGCCTCACATTGAAAGGAACCACTGGCAATGGCGGCGCCGACATCGCGCACCGGGTAGGCGACATCGGCCAAAGCCTCGACCTCGGTGCGACCGAGGTCGAGTTCCTGCCGTAAATTCAGGAAACCGGCTTCGGAAACGGTCAAATGCGTCTGGACCTTTCCCGTCTCGCGCAATAGTTGCAAGAGTCGAACACCATAGACGGCACCGCTGGCGCCGGAGATGGCGACCACGATGCGCTTGGGTGGGGATGCGTGAGCGAGGTGCACAGGCAGACCGCGGTTGCCGGCTCAGTGCTGCGCGAGCCTGGCCTTCAGGCGCGCCAGAACCTGTGCCGGCTTGAACTGGTCGAGGTTGAACACCGACAGTTCGATCGCGTCAATGGTATTCTTGACCAGGAGGCCGAGTTCAGTGTCGCCTTCCATGGCGAGCCGGCGGTTGAAGAAAAGCGTGTCCGGGTCTTCCTCGCAACGTGCCAGCAAAACAAAATCATGGGCGCTGGCGCTGATGGTGAGGTCCGCACCGGCCTTGTTCTGGCAGGCCGAAAAACGGTCGTTGGTCCACTCGAAGTCGAACACCAGTTGGGCATCGGTGACGCGCAGGCGCAGTTTCTTGCCGAGCAGCATTTGCCTGACATCGCTTGCCAGGTTCTTTGCCAGCGCCAGATTCAGACCTGTCACAAACAAAAAGGACCCCGGGTAAGCGGGCAGCAAGGACAAAAGATTGCCAACCGGTTTGGGCAGCGTATAGGGCGTGGCGTGCATCATGAACTCCTGGGACGCAGAGCTTACTGCTTTTCGGCCAGCGCCTGCAACGCCGGATCTTGGCAAAGCTCCATCCCCGGCTTGCCATACCAGTAACCGTTGCAGGCTTGCTCGGGCATCCAGGGCGCCATCGCCCGCATTGCATCGGAGGCCGCGATCTTTTGCGTCAGAACGGAATGAAATGAATCGATGATCCCGACCGTGTGCTGCGACTGCGGGCTGATGCGCACCACATCGACGCCCATGTCCCGCATCACTGAGAGTTCGGGCAGCAGGTTGCAAACCCGCGCCGACTGGGTCTGTATGCCATTGAGCACAAGAAATTCTTCGCTTTCGCGAGTGCGCATCTGCAAGCCGTCGGCATGATCAATGCAACGGAACTGGCAGTCGTCCTTGGGCAGGTTGTAATGGCGCGCGGTAAAGCAGCGCGCCGAAAACGCCAGCGGCATGCGGCCATAGGCAAAGACTTCTGTCTCCAGCCCTGACGGCCGACCCTGCTGCAGCAAGTTGAGGTCACCCTGCCCCATCTCCAGCGGCATCACCCAGCGCTTGACGCCCAGCGCCGCCATCCACTGCAGGGTCGGCAGGTTGTAGATGTTGAGATGCGGTCCGGCGACGAAAGGAACCTTGCCCTCCAAGCAGTGCACCGCCCCCATGTCATTGGCCTCGACCATGAAGTCGCCGTTGACCGACATCTCGGCGATCTTGTGCAGCAGCGTGACGTCCGAACCCGATTCGATCAGCACCTGGGTCGACAGCACCACTTCCTTGCCGGCATCGGTCAGGCTTGCGGCAATGCTGAGCCAATCGGACAGCCGCAACTCGCGCCGACGTGAACAGACGGTCTCGCCGAGGTAGACGATATCGACCGGGGTCCTGGCGACGGCCTCGTAGAAACTGAATACGGCATCGCGCGGCCAGTAGTAAAGCAGAGGGCCGAGGGATATCTTCATTTCCACGGCCTGTGATAGGCGCCCAGCGTGTGCTGCTGTCCTTCCGCCACCTTGTCAAGGTCCGACATCCATGACGGCTTGGCGGAATAGCGGTGCGGGTTCTCAAGGCAGTTGTCGATCGCTTCGCGCCAGACCCTTGTCACTTGCGCCACATAGGCCGGACTGCGTTGGCGTCCCTCGATCTTGATGGCGCGCACACCCATCTTCATCAGCTGCGGCAACAAGGACAGCGTGTTGAGGCTGGTCGGCTCCTCGATGGCGTAATAATTGTGTTCATCACCGACATCGAAGCGGCCTTTGCAGAGTGTCGGGTAACCGGCGTTTTCACCGTTGGCGTAACGATCGATCAGGACGCCGTTCAGACGCGATTCACGTCCCTGGGGCGTCTCGACCCAACGCACCGCTTTCGGTGGCGAGCAGACGCCGTTGGTGTTGGGTGCTTCGCCGGTCACATAGCTTGAGAGCGCGCAGCGGCCCTCGACCATCACGCACAGGCTGCCAAAGCCGAACACTTCGATTTCGATCGGCGTCTTCTCGATCAGTTGCTCGACCTGCGTGAGCGACAGCACACGTGGCAGAACGGCGCGCGAAATGCCGAAGTGCTCGTGGTAGAAATTGAGCGCCTCGTAATTGGTCGCCGAGCCCTGCACCGACAGATGCAAGCGCAGCCCGGGATGGCGCCGGATGGCATAGTCCATCAAGCCCAGATCGGCCAGTATGACGGCATCGACACCGCTCTGCGCAGTTCGATCCATCGCGCTGCGCCAAACCTCCGGACTGGCGGCCTGCGGATAGGTGTTGAGCGCGACAAACACCTTGCGACCATGCTCGTGGGCGTAGCGGATCCCGGCGTTGATGGCGGCTTCGTCGAAATTAAGGCCGGCAAAATTGCGCGCGTTGGTGGCGTCACGAAAGCCCAGGTAAACGCAGTCGGCACCGTTGTCGACAGCGGCCTTGAGCGCCGGCAGGCTGCCGGCCGGGCAGACCAGTTCGATGGACGCGGCAACGGTCCCAGCGGGAGCGGACCGGGCATCGTCTTGATTGGTAATGATCATGGTTTGGAATTGAACTGCCTTCAACAGGCACGCCTCAGCCCGCCGTTAGAGCTGGCAAAACTTGATGTCGGGCAGTTTACAGCGAAAATGCAGACCACTTTGTGAGGTAAATCAAGTACCTTCATGAAGCGACACCTCTGGCTGCTGACCCTCTGCCGGGGTTGTTCCTGACCCAAAATGTCACCTTCATCGCCGTCAACGGCCTGGCCCGCCTCGCGCAGTATGATCCCACGCTCACCGGCTGCAACGGCGGTTGGGTATTCTGACGGTTTAGGAGACACATTCATGCAAAGACGACAGGTTCTGGCGAGTGGCTTGCTGGTCACCGCAGTACCGCATTGGGCGCTGGCCCAGGCGATCGAGAAGCCCAAGCTCACGGTGGCTGTGGGTGGCAAAAACCTGCTGTATTACCTGCCGCTAACGGTGGCTGAACAGTTGGGCTACTTCAAGGCCGAGGGGCTGGACGTAACCATCGTCGACTTCGCCGGCGGTTCACGCGCCTTGCAGGCCGTGGTGGGAGGCAGCGCCGATGTGGTCTCAGGTGCCTTCGAGCACACGGTCAATATGCAGTTTAAGGGTCAGCGCATGCGCGCCTTTGTGTTGCAGGGCGCAGCGCCCCAGATTGTGCTGGGCATCAACCCGAAGACCATGGCTGGTTTCAAGACCATCGCCGACCTCAAGGGCAAAAAGGTAGGAGTCACCGCACCCGGCAGTTCGACCAACGTCATGCTCAACTTCGTGCTGGCCAAAGCCGGCCTGAAGCCGAGCGATGTCAGTGTCATCGGCGTTGGTGCCGGGAACGGTGCGGTGGCCGCGATGCGCGCCGGGCAGATCGACGCGATCAGCAATCTGGACCCGGTCATCACGCTGCTGCAAAGGTCGGGCGACCTCAAGATAATTTCCGACACGCGCATCCTGGCCGAGTCCGACAAGGTATTCGGCGGACCGATGCCGGCTGCTTGTCTGTATGCGATGCAGACCTTCATCAACAGCAACCCGAACACGGCTCAGGCGCTCGCCAACGCCATCGTGCGGGCTGACAAATGGATTCAGAGCGCCGGTGCTGCCGACATCATCAAGGCCGTGCCAGAAAGCTTCCTGATGGGCGACCGCGCCGTATACATCGACGCCTTTCTGGCAGCCAAGGGGGCGCTGTCGCCTGACGGCATGATTCCCGAGAAAGGCGCGCAAACTGCCTTCAAGGCGCTGGCCAGCGTGGACGCCGAACTGGCCGCTGCCAAGCTTGACCTGAACGCCGTCTACACCAACGACTTCGCAAAAAAGGCCAACGCCAAATACCCCAAGGGTTGAGATGAGCGCAGCGCTCGATCTAAAAGGCGTCGCCTGCACCTTTGTCAGCAGGTACGACCCACGCCAGCGCTACACCGCGGTGCAGGACGTCAGCCTGAGCGTCGGTGCCGGTGAATTCGTCAGCGTGGTCGGACCCACCGGCTGCGGCAAGAGCACTCTGCTCAACGTGGGAGCCGGTTTGCTGGAACCCAGCACCGGCTCAGTCTCGATTTTTGGACAACCTCTAGTAGGCATCAACCGGCGCGCCGGCTACATGTTTCAGGCAGAAAGTCTGATGCCCTGGCGTACCGCGCTGGGCAATGTGCTGGCGGGGCTGCAGTTTCATGGCGTCTCGCCGGAGCAGGCGCGCAGCCGTGCCGACGACTGGTTGCGCCGCGTTGGTCTGGGCGGCTTTGGTGACCGCTATCCGCACCAGATGTCAGGCGGCATGCGCAAGCGCGTGAGCCTGGCGCAAACGTTGGTGCTGGACCCCGACATCATTCTGATGGACGAGCCCTTTTCGGCACTCGATATTCAAACACGGCAACTGATGGAGAACGAGTTGCTGACGCTGTGGGCAGCAAAGAAAAAAGCCGTTCTCTTCATCACGCACGACCTCGACGAAGCGATCGCCATGAGCGACCGTGTGGTGGTGCTGAGCGCCGGCCCCGGCAGCCATCCGATCGGCGAGTTCGTGATCGACATCCC
>CAIVLG010000214.1 GCA_903906695.1 uncultured beta proteobacterium
ACTGCCATCGCCGAGCGTCGGGAGTTGGATGCTGTCTGATCTGGCCAGCGGGCTTGTGACCACGGCCCCACCCTGCTGCGCGTGCAAAGTTGCCGGAGCCGTTGCGGCCATCAACAACGCCGCAAGCAAAAACTGCGCTTTGCATGCGATGCTCGAAGCTCTAGGTGCTGTCATGAAAGAGTTGACGTTGATTTGCGTCAGTGTAGACGGCCATGCATCGTATGATGCTGAACTGATATATACGCCATGTAAATTTTGCAAGCGCCGTGCAATACTTCAACTGTAGCGAAATTCTTCATGAGTTCTCTCACCCATTTTGACGCCCAGGGTCAGGCCCACATGGTGGACGTCGCTGGAAAGGCCAACACGCATCGCATTGCCATCGCGACCGGCCGCATTGAAATGCAGTCGACCACGCTGGCTATCATCGAAGCCGGCAACGTGAAGAAAGGCGACGTGCTGGGCATCGCCCGCGTCGCGGGCATCATGGCCGCCAAGAAGACCAGTGAGCTGATTCCCTTGTGTCACCCGTTGGCACTGACTCGCGTAGCCCTTGAGTTCCGTACCGAGCAACATGGCGCCAACGGCACTTCAGACGTGGCTTGCGTCGCGACCGTGGAAACAGTGGGCTCCACCGGAGTCGAGATGGAGGCCCTGACAGCCGTTCAAGTGGCCCTGCTGACGATCTACGACATGTGCAAGGCCATTGATCGGAGCATGACCATCACCGGTGTGAAGCTACTTGAAAAACACGGCGGCAAGTCAGGGAGTTTTGTGGCCGTCTAGGGATCAGGCTTGATGCTCTCATCGATGCTGGTTTCGATTTCCTGGTCAGTCTGACCCCTTGCCCAAAGCGCGTGACTCTGCGCAAATGCTGCCTGGTAGCGTAATTCGTAAAACCGCCTCTCTTGATCGAGACCCAGCAAAGTCGCGCTCTCGATCAGCTTTTCAACGACCCGAGGTTCAGCTGAAAAGTGCAGCAAGTCAGCGGCCAAACTATGGACGTGGCTTGCATTCTCGGGGGTCAAAGTCAAGGTCGTGAGCTCGGCAAATCGCACCTGATTTCGAAACAACCAGGAATCCCCAATTCTTTCCAAGGTATTCTCCCGGTACGCCTCGGCCCGCTGGTTTGCGGTCTGGTAGATTTGACTTATGCGACGGTAGTCCCAACCGGCATAGGCCACGGCAAAGATGAGCACCAGAATCGCCGAATCTGATGCGATCCCAGGCAGCCAAGAATGACCCGTTAATACTTGGGACGATCGATCGCCCGCTTGCCACAACAAGAATACGATCAAGCCAAGCGCCATCTGAAACGGCCCGTACCAAAGCGGGTACTCAAGCATGCTGTGCAACAGGATCAGCGCCAGCACTGACCATGCCAGTCGCCGCGTCGCACCGGTCTCTGACCATGGTTTGGCACGCCATATCAGCCCGACACCGGCAATGCAAACCGCCGCTGACAATGGTACGCCAAGCTCGACTGCCAGTTGCAAAGGCAGGTTATGGGCATTGTCCAAAATATCGCAAAACCGCTCACCGGGGTAGAGCGTCAAGAAATGCGCAAATCCGAGTTCACCCCAGCCCCAGCCGAACCAAGGTTTCTGGGCGATCAGGTGCAGCACGTTGGACCACAAGGTCAGTCGGCCCAGGCAATGCAGCTCGCCGTTATGGATGCGAGCAATAAGGCCGCTGGCGTGGGAATCCAGGCCCGCCAACAGCGGCAGGGCAAAGACGCCGATAGCGTAGGCCACTGTAGCGGCCAGCAAAACCGGCCATTGATCAAAGCGGCGTCTTTCGCCTCCAACCCTGCTCCACACGCAAGCCAAGGCCAGCAACAACAGCATTTGCGCTAAACCGGTGCGAGAGGACGATGCCGCATTGCCCAACGCCAACAGGACTGCCGCAAGAATCGCTGCAATTCGCCCATAACGTAGGCTTGAAGCCGCGGTGCCCGCGGTCTGGATTGGTCTCAGACAATAGCGTGAGGTTGACCACAACAAGGCCGCCAGTCCGATATTGGTCAAGGTAGCGAATTGATTGCGCTGCCTTAGGTTGGCAAAAGCCTCGCCGATGTCGCTTGTGTTAACCCATGGATGGAAAGCCGCCGAGCCACCGAAATACTGCAACAAACCGATCGCGGCACTGATCGACGCGGCACTCAGCCACGCGCTTGCCGCCAGCTCGGCCAATGGAACCCGCCTTGCCCATAACAATATAGACGCCGAACATGCCAGTGAAAAAAGCCACGGCACGACGGCGGGCGAGGGGCCGAACGAAAAGGGGTTCAGCCACGGCATTGCGATACAGAAGAAAACCACTAATGAAGGCATGGAAGCGTGTGACCGTTCAAACGGGAAGCCTGAATTTTCAATGTCAGCCATACCACTGTCGATATGACCCTATTGGAACCAACCCTTTTGCATATTATCAATTTACCTTCCATGTTTTTGGTGGACAATGCTACGAGTGTGCGTTGGTGCCGTTGAGGCGCTTTGTTGGTTATGATTAAAATTTACGAAAGCTTTAGCCATGGAAAACGACAAACTGAGGGACTATTTCAGGGGACAACAGGTGTCTCTGCAGTGGTTGCCGGTTTTGCGAGCTTTGGCGTTGGAAATGTCGGCACATGCTGAAGCCAAGGATTTGCGGCACCTCTTCTTCAAGATCGGTGAGCGATTTGCCTGCGATACAGGGGAGCGATTTGAAGGCATAGAAACGCTGGCCGAACTTCAAGACAGTCTTAACGATTTTTGGTCACAAACCAATTGGGGTTGGGTCGATCTCCAAGAAACCAAAGGTTGCATTGATATTACCCATTATGCAGCGCCCCTGGCTGAGGCTTTTGGCGATGAAGCGCTGAGTTGGAGTGTTGGATTACTGGAAGGTTATTACCAAAATATATTCAAGGTACTTGGTGCCGGCGATTCGATGCAAGTTCAAGCCGTGGGCGAATCATCTGGGGGTATGGATATCGGTTTGCGCTTTGGACGGCAGGATCAGTGAACCATCAAAAAGGAGTAATGGCATGGCCAAATTTGGCGAGGATCCCTCGTCGTTGTTCCGGTCGCTGAGACCCGACGATGCAAGTTTTCAGGCAAGTACCGCCGCGGCGGCACGTGAAGCTGAGCAGCGCTGGCCACTTTTCAAGACTATCTCGCCCAAGAAGCCCGCGCCCACACCGGCTCTGTCCGTTGAGGAAAGACACCATTGGAGCAGCGATGATCGACCGTCTACTGAAGAGCGCAAGAGGGCCCTTTCTGTACCTGGTGTCAGTAACAAACTGGCAAAGAGTCTGAGTCGGATGGTGACCCGCCCGTTGCCGGCCGCAACGGAACAGCCGAGCCCCTTGCCAGCGAAAAGAAGCCTTGCCGTCGAAGCAGAAGGAACGTCTCCGAAATTAGTACAAAAGATATCTGGGCGGGATCGCGATGGCTTATTCGCAAAGGCCGCGTCAGCCATCCCAACCAGGCAGGGTCACGAAAGCGTTAAGCAACCATTCGGGAGGATTGCCTCGCCAACTGCCGCTCCGGGAGCCGAAATGCCGGTAACGACTCCTGCCGACAATTCGCTCTCCAGCATATTTAAACGCCTTGAAAAAGGAGAAAAGGCCGTTGCCAAACCGGTCCGACGACAGTCCACTCTTATGGGACGACTGGGTAAACGATGAGCGTTATTGGCGTCGTATCGATGAAGGGTGGCGTAGGCAAGACCTCGGTCACAGCAAATCTTGCCGCTGCGTTGGCGACCAAGCTGGGGCCCGATCGTGTCGCCGTGGTTGATCTCGATCCGCAGAACGCGCTGCATTGGCATTTTGGCATCGAAGACACTCAGACGGCCGGGGTCTGCATGCAGTCGCTCGATGGTTCGGACTGGAACGGTGTGGCGGTGAGCACCGATTTCGATGTTGTTTGCCTGCCCTATGGTATGGCCAGTGAACCCGATAGGGAATCATTTGAGTCGCTGCTCTCAACAAATCCCCACTGGGTCCGCGAACATATCAAGAACACTGGCCTAGACGACGATGGTGTGGTCTTGATCGACACTCCACCGGGAGCAACAGTGTATTTGAAGCAAGTCTTCGCCTGCGCTGACTTGATATTGATCGTGTTGCTGGCTGATGCTGGATCGTACGCAACGATTCCGGCAATGGAAACCACACTGGCCGACATGTCGGCCCTCCATCCGCAGCTTCCAAGCGTCTACGTGTTGAACCAGATTGACCGGAGCGAATCCATCAATCGCGATGTCGCTGACTTGTTGCGGCAGCATCTCGGAGCCCGGCTGGTACCCATCGGTATTCACTGCGATGAAGCTGTTGGCGAAGCGCTTGCTTTCCAGCAGCCGGTATTGGCCTACGACCCTCATGGGCAAGCCAGCCATGATATTGCCCAACTCGCGACATGGATGATCGCCGCACTGAATCAATGAACCCCGGTCTATTGCTGGCACTCTGGCGCGAACGCTGGGGAAAATCTGTCAGCAAGACCTTCCCAACCCCGCATCTTCATGGCCAACCCAATTTGTGGGCTTACAGGCTTACGCATCTCTCGGCGTGGTCCTTGCCTGGTGTAACAGGATTGATTGGTCTATTTTGCCTGGTGCTTTTTATTTTCTTGACGTCAGTTGATTTTTCAGCGAGCAGCCAGATTATTTTTTCACTCTGCCTCATCCTTTTTGCGCTTTATGCACAACGCTATGCAGGTACTTTCATTACACTGCTTCTGCTCAGTCTGACCATTATTGTTTCAGCGCGTTACCTGTACTGGCGCTTCAGCGCAACTTTGGTAAGAGATATCGGTTCGGCCTTTGTTCTCGGCTTTTGTTTGTGCGCGGCTGAAGTTCATGTTTGGGTATTGATGATCCTTCGGTCGTTCCAAGTCCTTTGGCCGCTTAAGCAAAAAGATATAGCGCTGCCAATTGAATCAGGAGCTTGGCCAACCGTGGACATACTTATTCTGTGCCATGACCAGTCACTATTGAATATCACGTCAACTGCGCAGGCAACGCTTGCGATGGGATGGCCTAAGCACAAATTGAAAACCTATTTTCTTGATAATCCACACCGGGCCGAGATTCAGGCGCTTGCCGACTCGACAGGTGCCACCTATTTGGCGCAGCCAGAAGAGACCGGCGACAAGTTGAGCAATATCAATCAGTCACTGAGTCAAACCCATGGTGAGTTGATTGCAATTTTTGAGGTCGATCGGCCCGCGGCAAGGGACCTTCTGAAAATGACAATTGGCTGGTTTGTACATGATACAAAACTGGCAATGGTGCAGACTCCCGGGCACTTTCTGGCGCCACCACCGTCAAAACGCATCGACTTGATTTTTGATAAACCTGAATTAATCGGATCCTGCTCGCTGATTCGCCGTTCTGCTTTGCTGGAAGTGGGCGGCGTCAATTCGGGACCGGTCACTGCGCGCAGCCACACGGCTCTCAATTTGCAGGCAGAAGGCTACAACACGGCCTATTTCAGTTTGACCGCTCGGTCCCACGGATTTCGAGCAAAGCAGATAACAAGTTTTCAACAGCAGCCGCTGCCAGTTGTCGAAGCCTTTCAGATAGATCATCCGTTTGGTGACAGGTCCCTGCTTTGGAAGCAGCGACTCGAATATTTGAAAGACATGCTCGAGTTTTACGACCTCGTACCACGCCTGATATTTCTTGTCGCCCCGCTGACTTATCTTTTGTTCGATGCGCACATTATTGATACTTCGGCAGCACTCCTTTTTGCTTACACCCTACCGCTGTTGGTGCATGCGCACATCATCCAGCAGCGCCTGGCGCGCAAAGACCGATTTTCAGTAATGACTGATATGCGTGAAACGGCGCTTGCCTGGTACATACTGGTGCTGACCACTTTCGCAGTGATTCGCGCTGAACTCTCCAGCTTCAGGAACGCATTGAAAGGCAAATTCGCTGACCCGGATTTGACTTTCAACTGGCAAGTTGTGATTCCCTATGCGACCCTGGTTATCCTCACCATGGCCGGACTGATGGTCGGAGTCCGGCGTTTACCCTTGCTGGAATCCAATTCGCAGGGCTTGGTCGTCATATTCCTTTTGTGGTCAACTTACAACATGATGATTCTGGCGGCCGCGCTGGCTGTCACCGAAGAGAGCCGATCGATTCGCCGACATGCAAGTCAGCAATTCCAGATACCCGCGATGATCAAATTGCCTTCAGGCCACACAGTATCCTGCGTAACCCAAAATTTCCCAGAAATCGCCCTGGCTCTCAAACTGCCGGCGCCGATAGCCATTGAAGATGGCGCAATCATTAACATTTCTGTCTTTCACGCCAACCGCGAATACTCTTTTCCGGCGCAAGTCGACCTGGAGCCCGATCTGGTCTTGCGAGCCCGTATTGACGGTACAGCACAAAATGTGTACCGAGCGCTAGGTGTTGCGGCATACTCAAGGGGACAGAGTTGGCCAAAATGGTTGCCTAGTCGCAATGCAGACCATCTGTTTCCTTTGTGGCTACCAGAAGCCTACACTGCCGCGCGTTTTGCGCTTCGCGACTTTGGCTTTGAATTTGGCAGATTTGTGCAATGGGGTCGCTTTCGTAGTTGGATGCAAATATGGAAAAAGAACAAATGAGTGGATTTCAAAATTTGTCGCACCGACCACGTTGGATCTGGGCTTTAGCGGTTTTCTTTCTGACCCTCTCGACGCTTTTCTTGGTAACCCCGGCGGAATCGAAGTCGCGCAGCAGTAAAGCGGAAAAAAACAAAACCGAACAAGATTTTGTTGGCGAAACAGAGTATCGAAACGCTCAACCTAAACAGCGTGTTGTTTCGTTCACCTTCAAGCAGATGGGTGCTTGGTCCGCGATCAAGTTGCGTGGCGTCGACGGATCACAAACCCTGGCCTTCCCGATACGCGCCAACGAAGTCGTGGTCGCTGCGAAGCTCAGAATTGCCTATGACTATTCACCTGCACTCATTCCCGAATTGAGCCACCTGAAGATTACGCTCAACGAGCGTTTTGCGGCCGTCTTGCCGCTACCCAAAGACAAAGGCGTCGGCAACATACGCGATATCGACATCGATCCACGCTGGTTCGTTGATATGAACTATCTTCGATTCAAGCTGATCGGACACTACACCCGGGATTGCGAAGATCCATTCCATACATCTCTATGGCTGACCTTGAGCGATATCGGTCGACTGGAACTTACTCTGGCGCCCTTGTCAACGGTCAACAACCTGAAGAATCTACCGTCGCCTTTTCTTGACAAACGCGACAATTCTCCACTGAACTTGCCCTTCGTATTTACCAGCAATCCTTCTTTTGGCACACTCAAGGCAGCTGGGATACTTGCCTCATGGTTTGGTGTGCAAGCCGGAGCACGCGGAGCCCAATTTCCGGTGTTGCTGAATACGCTGCCGGAAGGCAATGCCATCGTATTCCTGCAAAGTGGGCAAACCATTGAGGGTTTCAAGGGCGCAAACACGTCAACAATTTCAATTCAGCCCCACCCCACCAATCCGCAGGCCAAACTGCTGCTGCTTAGTGGCGGCAATGACGAGGAGCTTGCCAGCGCTGCTCGAGCCATTGCCCTGTTCACTCCTACACTCACCGGACAGACAGTCGTCGTGTCCAAGGAACTCGAAACTGCGCCGCGCAAACCCTATGATGCACCAGCCTGGATACCAATCGATCGCCCGGTACGGTTTGGAGAGGTGGTGCGGCTCGAAGAACTGCGCACCCAAGGCTATTTTCCTGAAATCATTCGTGTCAACTACCGAGTTTCCCCCGATCTATTCACCTGGCGCTCGCCCGGCGTGCCCCTGAAACTCAAATACCGGGCAACGCGCTTGCCAGGTCATAGGAGTTCCAGCCTGAATGTCTCAATCAACTCCAACTTCATCAAGGCAATATCCATCAACGACCCGCTGAAACCCATCAGCGAGGCCGAAGTCGTGATTGACAAGATGGCGCCTCGGGAGGAATTTCTGACGATTCCACCATACGGAGTCGGCGGACGTGACCAACTTCAGTTTGCCTACTATTTTGACTTTCTCAAGGAAGGCGCCTGCAAGAACATGGCGCCCGACAACCTTCAGGGCGCCGTGGACCCAGAGACCACCGTCGATTTCAGTGGATTTCCGCACTACGTTGCCCTGCCCAACCTAGCCTATTTTGCAAACATCGGTTTCCCTTTTACTCGCATGGCCGATCTTTCTGAGTCCGCCGTTGTTCTGCCGGAAAGTCCGAACCTGGACGAATTGAGCCTCTACCTGACGGTAATGGGTCGTATGGGGGAAGCCACCGGCTATCCGGCTTTGCGCCACGCACTGGTACCGACTTCTGACATCGAAAAAATGGCAGCCAAGGATCTGATCGTCATCGGCTCAGCGAAGAGTCAGGTCTTGATGACCAAGTGGGCCGATCGATTGCCGATGGTTCAGAATGGCAACGACCGGTACGTGCGCGAGCCCGATGTCGTCTGGCGACCGACCTACCGCTGGGAACAACAAGACGTTCAGGAAGCACCGCTGCCAAAGGGTAGCTTGACTTTAACTGGCATCGGTACTCTGGCAGCCGTCATGGCCTTCGAGTCACCTTTGCAGTCGGCCCGCAGCGTGGTTTTTCTTTACGCCGACAAGGCGGCGGATTTGCGCAAGATTTCGGACGCTCTGACCGACCCTGACAGATTTGGATCGTTTCGGGGTGATTTTGCGGTCGTTGACGACAAGAACATCAATCACACCAAAGTCAGCCCGACCTACTATGTCGGCTCGCTGCCGCCCATGAACAAGTTGCGCTGGTTCTTTTCAGACCAGCCAATGCTGCTGGGACTTCTTGGACTCCTGCTTTGTCTATTGGTGGCCTCCATCGCCTACCGCAACTTGCGGCGCATTCGCGCCAAACGTGCCAAGAAGGTATCTTGATCAAGCTATGCGAAGCATCGAAACAATAGCATGGCTCACATTGGCCTTTGCCTCCTTGGTGCAGTCGGCCTATGCGGCTGACGACCTTCAGTCGAGTCAGTTGGTCGACCAAGCGCGGCGCTGGCAGCAGAAGAATCGCGACGACCTGGCAGCGGACCTCTGGCACAAACTGCTGATCGTCGATCCCAAACATCCCGAGGCACTGGTCAAGCTCGGCGTCATTGAAGTCGGTGCAGGTAATATTGCTGAGGCTGAGGCACTCCACAACCGCGCCGCTCAATTGACGCCACGTCCGGCCGGACTGAAAGAGTTGTCAACCGCCTTGGACGCTGCAAAAGACGGGCCAAAAAAATTACCACCTCAGGCTGCACCACAAGTTCAACCAAAATTGGCAGGATCGGTAGCCAAGGTTGCTCAGGTCAAACCCGCTGCGTCCTTGCCTGTCAACGCAGTTGCAACTCTGCCTCGTCCTAGAGCGTCTGCAAAGTCGGTCACGACTGCCGCCGGCGCGACCAGAGCCCGTCCAAGTACTCCTAGTCCACCAGCCAACGAAGCCCCTCAGCTGATTTTCTCGGATTCACTTGATCTTGTCCCGGCGAAACCCGGTCCATGAAATTCTAAGAAATATTGCAATGCAAGTGATCGCGTTTATTTCCGGCAAAGGTGGGGTTGGCAAGACCACCCTTGCTGTCAACGTCGCAGTGGCGTTGGCGCAGCGGAAGAAGCGTGTCCTACTGATAGACCTTGATCCACAAAACGCCCAAAGACTGCATTTGGGCATGAACCCCGATGAAATCGCAGGTCTGACGCGTGAGGGAATTACACCGTCATCGATATTCGACAGCCCTTTTGGGATCAAATTCATTCCGTTTGGACGTATCACCGAAGCTGAGATGGAGGACTTCGAGGCCGAGCTGAAAGCGCATCCTAATTGGGTGTCAAATGGGATTGAATCGCTTTCGGCCGGGTATTTTGACTTCGTCATTTTGGATACACCGCCCGGCCCCACCGTCTACTTGCATCAGGCCCTGATCGCAGCGAATCAGGCTCTGGTCGTCGTGCTGGCGGATGCTGCTTCTTACGCAACCCTGCCCAAAATCACGAGCCTTATTGAGCAATACACGGCAGGACGCTCAGACTTCTTTGGTTTTCATTTGTTGATCAATCAAATGCCGGCTCATAGCAAACTGGGGTATCAGGTTCGATCGGCACTTTTTGCAAACTATGCCAGTCAACTTGTTCCGGTCGCAATCCACAAAGATCCGCGGGTTGCGCAGGCCCTCGGTTTTGAGCGCCCTGTTCTTCAATATGAACCGAACTGCATTGCGAGCCTGGATATTCAAAGCGTGGCAGATTGGTTGCTTGACAGCGTCGAGCAATGATCAGGTGTTTCTGAAATATGGTTTTCAGCTCCAACATCTTTCTCTTCGCCTTTCTCCCGCTATTCCTTGCCTGTTACTACCTGACCCCGTGGCGTGCAAAATCAGCGCTGATTTTGCTCTTTAGTTATGCCTTCTACGCTTGGTGGCGCCCCGAGTTTTTGGCATTGCTGCTGGGCGTCACCGGCGTCAGCTACGGTATCGCACTGGCGATCGGAGCAAGCTCTAAAGAAACCAGCCGTCACCGTTTGCTGGTGATCGGCGTGACCCTCAATTTACTCGCACTGGGTTACTTCAAGTATGCCAATTTTGGTATTGAAAGCCTCAATGCGGCGCTGAACGGATTGGGCTTCAGCTCGATTGAATTTTCCCGCGTGCTGCTGCCGATTGGGCTCTCGTTCTACATCTTTCATGCGATCAGCTACCTGGTTGACATCTACCGGCGAGAGGCTGAGCCGGCCAACAGTTTTGTCGACTTTGCCGCGTTTATTGCGTTATTCCCTCATCTGGTGGCAGGCCCGGTCCTGCGTTACCACCTATTGGCAGAGCAATTCAGAAAGCGGGCACACTCGCTGGGAAATTTTTCGCGCGGCTGCATTGTGTTCATGATTGGTTTTTGCAAGAAGGTGCTGATTGCGGACGCGGTAGCGCCATTGGTAGAAGCCGCTTTTTCGGCACCAGCGCCAACGCTCGCAGATTCCTGGCTGGGCGCCGCCGCCTACACGATTCAGCTCTTCTTTGATTTCAGTGGCTATACCGACATGGCGATCGGCCTGGCACTGATGATCGGTTTCGTTTTCCCGGAAAACTTCAATGACCCTTATCTGTCCCGATCCATCACCGAATTCTGGAAGCGCTGGCACATGTCACTGTCAAACTGGCTGCGCGAGTATCTTTACATCTCGCTGGGTGGCAATCGCAAGGGCTTGATACGAACCTACCTCAATCTATTTTTGACGATGTTGCTCGGCGGGCTGTGGCACGGCGCAAACTGGACCTTTGTGCTCTGGGGCGCATGGCACGGCGGCATTCTGATGCTGGAGCGCTACTGGGATCAGCGCTTCGGAAGACCGTTGCTGCCGGCCTGGCTGAGTGTCCTCAAAACGATGCTGCTGGTCATCGTCGGTTGGGTCTTGTTTCGCGCCAGCAATCTAGCGGCCGCTGGCCAGATGTTTCACGGCATGCTGGGGCTCAATGGCATCGCCCTCAGTCCCACCGTCGAATGGCAGGTCACTTCCGATCGACTGATCATTCTGGTGCTTGGAATCGGCCTGGTCTATGGGATGCCGTGGCTAAAACGTCATGGTGGCGGGCACGCCCGTTATCTGCTGTTGCCTCTCTTTCTTTGGGCCGTGGCAACCTTGTCGGCACAATCTTTCACGCCTTTCCTCTATTTTCAGTTCTGAGGTTGCAATGCCCAACGTGGATGGTACCAATAACGACGCAACCGCCCTTTCGCGCTTTGCCGCTCTGGCAGCGCTGACTTTTTCTTGCGTCATGTTGGCTGGCGTCTGGCAGGTCATGTCCGCCACGATGAATCCGAGCGTGCTTGAATATCCACGCAGCTGGAATGACTTTATGCAGGGCCGCAGCACTGGCACCCTGGAAAAACGCATTGAGGAGAAACTGCCGGCACGCGCCGCATTGATCACGATTGCCAACTCGGCGCGCTACCTGTTCACCGGCAGCGGCGGCGATCAGGTACGAACCGGAAAGGACGGGTGGTTATTTCTCACCGATGAATTGCGTTTCGAGACGGATGGGAGCACCCATCTGAAGATTCGTGCAGAATTGTTGGGCGCCGCCGCCCGTGCGCTGGACCAGTTGGGCGTGAAGCTGGTCGTGGTTTTGGTTCCCGACAAAGCGCGCGTCCATGCCAGTAAACTGTCCGGTGGTCGCTATCCGGACTACAACAGCGCACGTTATCAGGACGGGCTTGACGCTTTACAAAGGCAAGGCGTGATGACGGTGAACTTGCTCAAGCCACTTGCCCGTGCCGCGGCGCAGCAGGAGGTCTACTACCGCACCGATACCCACTGGAACCAGGCCGGCGCGCGCCTGGCCGCAGATGAGGTGGCTTCGGTAGTCCATCAATTAGGGATAGCGCTGGAGGCAAGCACGTTCAGCAGCAATCCCGGTGGCGTTCCGGTGGAACGGTCGGGTGACCTGATCCGGTTGATGGGGCTGGAGGACGTATCGAAAGCACTTGGACTGCATCCAGATACCGAAATACCCGTTGTCACCCGGCAGACCAGTGTTGACAGCGCGATCGGTCTGTTTGGTGACAGCGCTGTTCCCGTGGTCCTGACCGGAACCTCCTACTCCTTGCGAGCCAATTTCGTCGGTTTCTTGCAACAAGCCCTCTCGACCAAGGTACTCAATGCGGCAAGAGATGGAGGCGGCTTTCTGCAAGCGACGTCACAATACCTAAACGACGACTCTTTCAAATCTGCCAAGCCTAAGGTGCTAATTTGGGAACTGCCCGAGCGGTTTTTGTGGAACAAGCTGGACGAGGAGCCAAAATGGCTGGAAAAAGTCGGTCTAAATCATTAGGTATCCAATGACCAATGCACCGTTAAGTCCCTCTGCTGC
>CAIVLG010000215.1 GCA_903906695.1 uncultured beta proteobacterium
GGCGAGCCGATCGAGGTGCTGCGCTCTGGCCTTGATCAGTTGATGTGGCAGGCGATCACGCTGCGCGATCATGCCTGGCACGAGCGTGATTTGTCGGGATCGCTGTGTTCCATCCGCGAGGGCGTTGAGCGGACGCCAGACGGCACCTGGTTGCCGAGCTGGGGGCCGCCAGCGTCCATTTTGTTCGACACCGGCAAGGCCGCAGCGCTTCCCGCACAGACCGACGTGATTGAGCAGGTGCGCTGGCTGGTGCAGCGCGACCCGAACTATTTGCTGATCTATCCAACCGTGTTGGCGGCGCTGTTGCGGCAGTTGCAGCAGAATGACCTCAAACTGCCACGCCTGCGCGAGGTGCGCACGGTGGCCGAAGTGCTCAGCGATGCAACGCGCGACCTATGCCGTCAGGTGCTGGGTGTGCCGATTGTTGACATCTACAGTGCCAGTGAGCTTGGCAACCTCGCCTTGCAGTGTCCGCAGTCCGGGCTGTACCACGTTCAGTCAGAGAGTCTCCTGGTTGAAATACTCGACAGCGATGGGACGCCGTGTTTGCCGGGTGAAGTGGGTCGCGTGGTGGTGACGACCTTGCACGGATTTGCCATGCCCTTGCTGCGCTATGAACTTCGAGACTACGCCGAGGTTGCGATGGCCTGCCCCTGCGGGCGGGGCTTGCCGAGTTTGCGGCGGATTCTGGGGCGGACACGAAACTTGATGCGCACGCCGCAGGGGGAAGACCTTTGGCCGCTGGGTCTTCTCAACGACTACCACTGGGCGCCGATTCGGCAGTACCAGGTCGCCCAATTGGGACTCGACCACATCGAATTTCGCATGGTCACGGATCGTCCTCTGACGCATGAGGAAGAAGCCAATCTGGCGGCCAAACTGCGAATGGATCTGTACGATTTCAAGCGCATTGATTTTTGCTACCTGCAGGAGTTTGCGCGAGCGGAAAATGGCAAGTTCGAAGAGTTTGTTTCTCTGTTGCCTGGCTGACGATTCGGGGAGTCTGGTCGTGCTGCTGCAACCGTAAGCGATGCGCCACCGGCCGCTGGTTAAGAGCCTTGCAAGCGGTCACGTAGCCAAGCCGGAAACTGCACCAGCAAGGTCGTTTTGCCGGATTGACGTGGCCCCGTCACCAGCACGGCTGGAAAGCTGGCGATGGCCTTTTGCAGGGTGATGGCGAGATTTCGTTGCTGGTACATCCGCCCACATTAAAAACCAGTTTTAGTTTTGTCAAATTAATCCGGTGGGGAAATGATTCAGCACCCGGCACCGGCCGGGTCAAACCACGACCTGCAGGTAAAACCAGCACGCTGACCACCATCATCTGCCGCGACCAGGTCTCGTTCATGGCGGATACGCTTGATCTGGCAACGCTCAAGGACCGCCTGCACTTGCTGTTCCCGAATCTCTACCCCGAGGCAGCAACTACCCCGCGAGAAGAGTGAGCAGCGTGCAGGCCTAGAACTTCTTGAGCAAAAAGTCGACAACGAATTGGTCTTTGTCAGCTGACAACAGCGCGATGACTTGATCCATGTCGATGTTCATGTAGTCGTGCACGATGCGGTTGCGCAGTCCAACGATGGCGTTCCACGCCGGCAGGTCTGCCTGCGCGATTTGGTTGCGGTTGGCCAGGGCCTTGAATGCGTCATAGCCGGATACAGGTACGGGCTGCTCGCTGGCTTTGAGCAATTGTTTGGCTTTGCCGATGGCATTTTCGACCAGTACTTGCAGTGCATGCAGCACTCCCGCTTGCTCCAACGGAGTCAAAGTGCGCCCCTGTTTGAGAATGTCTTTGGCCTGCCCCAGCAGTGCGCTTTGCTCGGCGGCAACGCGGGCGGTCTCGGCCTGATAGAGATCAAGCCGCATGCTGTTGGTCCCTGTAGTAATCTTCGAGTTCGCGCCAGGTGCGCCGCAAGAAATGCATCCAGGCCAGAGAATCCTGTCCGGTGAGCGGCAATCCGTCTTCGGCAACGCTGGCGCGCATGGTCAGATTGGCACGCCGAAGTTCAATCAGGTCGATGGCCGTTGCTGCAACGCCGAGTTTGTCGGCCAGCTTTCGGCGCAGGGTTTCGGTGTTGCCCAGCACCGTGAACCAGTCGAGTTCTGGTGACCACTGTAGGGCGATGTCCCAGTCACTGGCCGCTCTGGCCGTGCCAGCGGCGCGGCTGCCCACCAAAACCGCGAATTCGAGTTGCGGCTCAGCTTCCAGGGCTTGCGTCAGAGTGTCCTTAGCGGTGCTTGTCATACGGTGTGGCGTCAATATCCGGGTCTGTGCATTATGCCGATGGTTTGGATCTGCAGGGACGCGCAGCCAGATGTCAGCCTGTGTCAGCCTCAGTCAGCAAGTGTCAGTCACTCACGCTGTTTAGTCGGCACACTCTGAGCTGAACAGATGGCAACAGGTAACAAGGTTTGATTTCACTCCTTCTTGAGACCGAGCAAGCGTGCAGCATGAAGAATTCAACGATTCCAATTGATCAGCGCGTGCGGCTGTCTGAGGCAAACAACCCTCGGGCTGAGGGGAGATGACCGATGTCGCGCTGCGCCACGTATCTCGCTTCGAATGAGTCTGACAGCCTGCGCGGGGTCGTGGTTTGGATTTCGCTGGCGGCTGCGGTCTGCGTCATCGGCGGTTTTCTCGGCACTGCCTATTACAGCCGCGGACTGATTCAGGAGGAGATGCTCAACAGCGCACGGCGCAATTTCCTCAACATCGTTCTCATGCGTCGCTGGAATGCAGACCATGGCGGGGTTTACGTGCTCAAGCGCCCTGGCGTCGAGTCCAACCCCTACCTCGACAACCCCGACATCCTGGCGACCGACGGCAAAGCCTACACGATGAAGAGCTCTGCCCTGATGACGCGCGAGATTTCCGAACTGCTGCAAAAGTCTGAAGGGTTCTTTTTTCACATCACCAGTCTTCTGCCGTTGAACCCCAACAACGCGCCCGACCAGAGCGAGCGCAGCGCCCTGCTGTCTTTCGAAAAGGGCGTGCCGGAGGCGGTCTGGGAACAGCAGATAGGGGGCGCTTCGCATTACCGCTACATGGCGCCGCTCAGGGTGGAGGAGGGCTGCTTGACTTGCCACGCCAAGCAGGGCTATCGGGTCGGTGATGTTCGCGGTGGCATCAGCATTTCGTTTCAGATGAGCGAAGTGCAGAAGAAGCTGCAGCGCAACAGCGTTGTGATGCTGGGGTTGGCCACGCTCACGATTTCCGGACTAATGATCTTTGTCGGCCTGTTCGCTCGCGGCCTGATCCACAAGCTGGAAGATACCCGCTTCAAACTGAGCTGGTTGGCGACCACCGATCAACTCACCGGCCTGGCCAACCGCACTACCTTGTTATGGCGCCTGGAAGAGGAGTGCAGACGTCAGCAGCGCAGTGGTCAGGCGCTCAGCATTCTGATGATCGACGTCGATCATTTCAAGTCGGTCAACGACAGCTACGGACATGCAGCGGGAGACGCGGCGCTGAAGGAAATTGCGCAACACATCCGTTCCAACGTGCGCAAGTACGACATTGCCGCCCGATTTGGTGAAGAAGAGTTTTTGGTCGTGCTGCCCGATTCTGACGCCGTCAAGACGCACCAAACCGCCGAGCGGATCCGCAAGGTCATAGAGGAACAGGTCCGGGTCGGTCCGGCAGATGGACAAAGAGTACTCACCGTCAGCATGGGCGCAGCGATCCTGCGTGCCAGCGAGGACAAAGAGACGCTGATGCAGCGTGCCGACGCCGCACTTTATCGGGCCAAGGAAGGGGGGCGCAATTGTGTCGTTGTTGACGCTGAGTGAAATGGAGCCTCTGGCTGGACAACAGCAGTTCTCGGCGCTTTTTGCGTTGGCTGCGGTCGTCCTCACACTGTTGGCTGGGGCCTGGATCTGGCGGTTGCTCAGACGAGACCGTGCACCACAGACGACGACCGCGCGGACGCTGGCGACGGTGTCGGAAACTGGCGATTTGCCGCAGCCGATGGTGAGCAAGGACCAGATCGGAGAGCTGATCGGCGGCTTCAATCACCTGGTCGGCCAACTGAGCCAGCGCGAGGCGCTTTTGCTTCTGAAAGCCCGCGAGAAGCGCCTGCAGCTCTTGTTCGAACGCGCTACCGATGGCATCATGATTCTTGCGGCCGACGGCAGCTTTGTTGCGGTCAACGAGTCGTTCGCCCGGATGCACGGTTATAGCGTGGAGGAAATGCTGGCCTTGAATCTGAAAGACCTGGACACGCCTGAGACTGGTCGCCAGGCGCCGGAGCGGCTCAGGCGAATTCATGCCGGTGAAGCGCTGGTGTTTGAGGTCGAGCACTATCACAAGGACGGTCACATCTTTGCGCTCGAAGTTTCGGCCAGTCTGGTGGTTGACCAGGGCGAGTCCTTGATCCAGTCCTTTCATCGCGACATCACCGAGCGCAAACAGCACGAAGCCAGTCAACTCGTTCTGACCCGGCGCGCCGAGGCCTTGCTGAAGCTGCCCTGTGCCGCGGAGAGCCGCGACGAGCACGCTTTCTTGCAGTACGGGCTGGAAATGATCGAGCAGCTCACCGGCAGCCAGATTGCCTTCGCTCATTTTGTCCATGAGGACCAGGAAACCATCGAGCTACTGGCCTGGTCGCAAGCCACTCTGGTTCACTATTGCAACGCCAATATCAGCAGGCATCAGCCGATCAGTGAGGCTGGAATCTGGGCGGATGCACTGCGTCGGCGTGCGCCGCTTCTGATCAACGATTATGCCCGCGCACCTGGCAAACAGGGTCTGCCCGAGGGGCACGCCCGGATGGAACGTTTGATCAGCGTCCCGGTGATCGAGTCCGGCCTGGTTCGTATGATGATGGGGGTTGGCAACAAGCCGCAACCCTATACCCAGTTTGATGTGGAGTCGGCGCAGCTGATCTCGGATGCCATTTGGCGCATTGTTTCCCAGCGCAGATCGGAGCAGGCGATGCGTCAGACCCAGAAATGCCTGAGCGAAGCTCAGCGCATTGCGGGCCTGGGCAGCTACCTGCTGAGCATTGACAGCGGACGCTGGGAAAGCTCAACGGAGCTTGATCGACTGTTCGGGATCGACGCAGACTATGAGCGCACGGTGCCGGGATGGTTGGCCCTGATCCACCCTGACGACCGGACCATGATGGGCGACTATTTCAAGAACCAGATACTTGGACAACACAAGGATTTCAATCGGGCCTACCGCATCATGCGGCACAACGACAAAGCGCAACGCTGGGTGCACGGATTGGGGCAACTGACATTCGATTCACTCGGGCAGGTGCAGGCCATGCACGGTTCGGTACAAGACATTACCGAGCACAAGGCGGCAGAAGAACGCATCAGGAGTCTGGTGTTCACCGACCCGTTGACCAACTTGCCCAATCGCAGGTTTCTGATGGATCGAATCGACAAGGCCATGGCCAGCGCCTTGCGACATGGTCACAAGAGTGCGCTGTTGCTGGTCGATCTGGACAATTTCAAGACGCTCAACGATAGTCTGGGGCACCACAAGGGCGACCTGGTGTTGCAGCAAGTTGCCAGACGATTGTCCGAGTGCGTGCGAGAAGAAGACACGGTGGCTCGTCTTGGTGGAGATGAATTCGTGGTGCTTGTGGAAGCCCTGAGCATGACGACGCAGGATGCTATCACTCAGGTGAAGACCGTCGCTGAAAAGATTCTTGACGTGCTCGGCCAGCCCTACCAGCTCGATGACAGCAAGCATCGGAGTACCGCCAGCGTCGGCGCCACCCTGTTTGGCGACCACCTGGAGAGCACCGAAGAGCCATTAAAGCGGGCCGACCTGGCCATGTACCAGGCCAAAGCCGATGGCCACAACACCATGTGTTTCTTCGATCCGACGATGCAGTCCATGTTGAACGCCCGCGCCGCAATGGAGGCCAGCTTGCAGGGCGCCTTGCGCAAGGAGCAGTTCATCCTTCATTACCAGCCACAGGCGAACGACCATGGTGAGATCACCGGTGCGGAGGCACTGTTGCGCTGGCAGCTTCCCGGGCGCGGCCTGATCGCGCCGGCAGAGTTCATCCAGATGGCAGAGGAGACCGGCTTGATCCTGCCAATCGGCCGCTGGGTGCTGGAGACGGCTTGCAGACAATTGGCGCACTGGGCCGGTGTGCAAGAGATGTCGCATTTGAGGCTGGCAGTGAATGTCAGTGCGCGTCAGTTCCGCCAGGGCGACTTCGTTCAGCAGGTGCTGACAATCCTGCAGGGTACCGGCGCCCGGGCGCAGCGACTCAAACTGGAGCTGACCGAGAGTGTGCTGGTTTCCAACGTTGAGGATCTGATCGTCAAGATGAATGCCCTGAAGGCCATCGGTGTTGGCTTCTCGCTGGACGATTTCGGCACCGGCTATTCATCTTTGTCCTACCTCAAACGCCTGCCGCTCAATGAGCTCAAGATTGATCGCGCATTTGTGCAGGACATCCTGACAGACCCCGATGACGCGGCCATTTCCAGGATGGTTATCGCGCTGGCTGACAGCATGGGGCTGACCACGATCGCCGAAGGGGTGGAAACCGAGGAACAACGTCAGTTCCTGGCCGAACTGGGCTGCCGTTGTTATCAGGGCTATCTGATTAGCCGACCACTGCCGATGCCGGAGTTTGAGGTCTATGTGAAGCAGTTCGCAAGGGCCATGGCCGACTGACCCGAAGGCAGCAGGGCTTCTTCGAGGCAAAATAAAAAAAGCCGAAAGTTCTGCTTTAATTGCACTGCGTCAATAAATGGTGTTGCACTTTGAGGTGCCAGGGCGCATAGTGAAGCCGTTGGTATGTGTTAAACCCGGAAAGCAACAGGAGAGTATTTATGAACTTGACGATCAGCGGTCATCATCTTGAGGTCACCCCGGCTCTGCGTGGATACGTTACGAGCAAGCTTGATCGGATTGTTCGGCATTTTGATCAGGTTGTGGATGTCAAGGTGCTGCTCACCATTGAAAAACAGAAGGAAAAGGAGGGTCGCCAGCGAGCGGAGTGCAATATCCATGTCAAGGGCACCGACATCTTTGCCGAAAGTTCGCACGCCGATCTGTACGCGGCGGTCGACGAACTGGTGGACAAACTCGACCGTCAGGTCGTTCGTCACAAGGATCGCCTGCAAAGTCACCATCACGAGGCGCCCAAACGGGTGATGTAAACCCGGCCTGATGGCCACCAAATTCTGCCAGCCGCCCCGATGGGCGGCTTTTTGTTGTTGACGGACCTCGACCTTGCCTACCGCTAAAATCGACTCTAGCCCAGTGAAAGGGAGGTGCTTTTCGCTTCCGACCTCGCACCAACCAGTACACTAGCATTCCATGTCAAGCTATAACGCTCCCCTAGAAATCCATGTTCATGGTCAGGTCGCCTTGCGCCCTGATGTCGTTTTCGGGCAGTTGCAGGACGCACTCAAGCCAGTCTGGAAGTACACCGGTGCGCGCTCACTGTCCGAGGCAGCCGACAGCTCCTATGAGGACGAGCCGGGTATCAAGTTCGATCCGCAGGAGCACTTGTTGCAGGTCTGCTGGACGGTCGAGGGCGATGACGATTTTCGCCAGGCCCTCGATGAAATGTGCATGAACCTCAATGAGCTCGCGCTGACCGGTGCCGCCATCGAGGTCACCTTCTATGACACTGAATTTGAAGACGAAGAAGACGAGGAAGAATCGGAGTCGGAATCACGCGATGATTTCGTCATGCTTTTCGTCGGACCCGATCCTGCTGCCATCATGCAGGTGCAACGCGACCTGTTGGTGCAGGACGTGGTGAACCTGATGGAGCGCCATTTTGACGGCGCCGAACTGGGCGGAGTGGTCGCCGAAATTGACAAGCTGTTTGGACAGCGTTTTGACGAGCTGGTGAATTCGCTGCAGCTTGGCAAGCCGCCACGCGGCTCCAGCGGCGGCCATGGCGGAATCGGCCATGGTGGCGGGCGCAAGCCGCGCCACCTGCACTAAGGACCGCGCCGGCGCGTTCAGGCCGGTTTGGCCTTGACCATGTATTTGCCAAGCTCGGCCTTGGCGATGGAATTGCGGTGCACCTCGTCCGGACCGTCGGCAAAGCGCAGTGTGCGCGCGCTGGCAAAGCTGTGTGCGAGCGGAAAATCGTCGCACATGCCGCCGCCGCCGTGGGCTTGCATCGCCCAGTCGATCACCTGGCAGGCCATACTTGGCGCCACTACCTTGATCATCGCAATTTCGTTCTTGGCAAACTTGTTGCCGGCGAGATCCATCATCCAGGATGCCTTCAGAGTCAGCAGGCGCGCCATATCAATCTTGCAGCGAGCCTCGGCGATACGCTCCTGCGTCACCGTTTGCGCGGCAATCGGTTTGCCAAAAGCCACCCGCAACGAACTTCGCTTGCACATCAGCTCGAGCGCCCGCTCGGCCAGTCCGATCAGGCGCATGCAGTGGTGAATGCGTCCCGGGCCAAGTCGTCCCTGGGCGATCTCGAAGCCACGGCCTTCGCCGAGCAGAATGTTGCTGGCAGGAACGCGCACGTTCTCGAACAGCACTTCCATGTGGCCGTGTGGCGCGTCGTCGTAGCCCATGACGTTGAGGGCACGCACCACGCTGATGCCGGGTGTGCCGGCGGGCACGATGATCATGCTTTGCTGCGAATGGCGCGGTGCGTCGGGGTTGGTCTTGCCCATCGTGATGAAGACGGCGCAACGCGGGTCGCCGGCACCGGAGGTCCACCATTTGCGCCCGTTGATCACGTAATCGTCGCCCTGGCGTTCGATGCGGGTCTGGATGTTGGTTGCGTCGCTGGAGGCAACGTCGGGCTCGGTCATGGCAAAGGCGGAGCGGATATTGCCTTCAAGCAGCGGCTTGAGCCAGCGTGCCTTGATGGCTTCCGAGCCATAGCGGGCGATGGTTTCCATGTTGCCGGTGTCGGGGGCCGAGCAGTTGAAGACTTCGCTCGACCACATCACATGGCCCATGATCTCAGCCAGCGGTGCGTACTCCTGATTCGTCAGGCCGGCGCCGTGGTAGCCCGAGGCGGCAGCGCTGTCGACTGGCAAGAACAGATTCCATAAGCCGGCCGCCTGCGCCTTGGGCTTCAGGCGCTCGATTGTCTGCAGCGGTGTCCAGCGCTTGCCGGCCGCGGTGTTGGCAGCGATCTCCGCGTGGTAGGCACCTTCGGCTGGATAGATGTGCTCGTCCATGAAGGCCTGCAAGCGGACTTGCAGGTCTTTTGTTTTCGGTGAATAGTCAAAGTCCATGATGTCTCCGGTGGGTTGAGGTGTAGATGATCGGCCAGCGCCGGGCCGCCCCAAGCAGGCCGACGGCCCCCTCGGGGGGCAGTGAAGCACACGCAGTGGCGAACGTGGGGGTGATGATCGGCCAGCGCCGGGCCGCCCCAAGCAGGCCGACGGCCCCCTCGGGGGGCGGTGAAGCACGTGCGTCATCGGCCAATGCCGACGCCGGGGCAGTGGCGAACGTGGGGGTCATGACTGTTGTGCGAAGCGCCAGGCCATTTGCGCCAGTGGTTTGACGCCGGCCGCAGAGTTGAGGGCTTGGGCGCTGGCGGCGGTGCCGGCTTCGATGCGTTTGGCGATGCCCTGCAAGATGGCCGCGATGCGAAACAGGTTGTAGGCCATGTAGAAATTCCAGTCGGCCTTGAGGGCCTGCGGTGTCGTCAGGCCGGTTCGCTTGCAGTAAAGGCGGATGTATTCGTCTTCGGTCGGAATGCCCAGGCTGGCAACATCGAGCCCGCCGATGCCGCGGAAAGACCCCGGTGGAATGTGCCAGGCCATGCAGTGGTAGCTGAAATCGGCCAGCGGGTGCCCGAGCGTCGACAGTTCCCAGTCCAGTACCGCGATGATGCGCGGCTCGGTCGGATCAAACATGAGGTTGTCGAGGCGGTAGTCACCGTGCACGATGCTGACCATCGCATCGGCGCGCGCCGTCTCTGGAATGTGCTGCGGTAGCCAGACCATCAATTCTTCCATTTCGACAACTGACTGCGACAAGGGCCCGGCGCCGTCGGCCGACGCCATGTACTGTTTGCTCCAGCGACCGATCTGGCGTTCGAAATAATTGCCCGGTTTGCCATAGGCGGCCAGACCGCGCTCGGCGAACTTGACGTTGTGCAGAGCCGCGATGACGCGGTTCATCTCGTTGTAGATTGCGCCGCGGTCCTGATTGCTCATGCCGGGCAGGGTCTGGTCCCACAGGATGCGCCCGGCCATGAACTCCATGATGTAGAAGGCGCGGCCGATCACGGCTTCGTCCTCGCACAGGCAGTACATGCGGGGCACCGGCACATCGGTGCCATACAGGCCGCGCATGACCGCAAACTCGCGTTCAATGGCGTGCGCCGACGGCAGCAGCTTGGCCACCGGCCCGGGCTTGGCGCGCATGACGTAGCTCTGGCTTGGTGTGCTGAGCTTGTAGGTCGGGTTGGACTGGCCGCCCTTGAAGGATTCGACGCTCAAGGGGCCACTGAAGCCGCTCAGGTTCTGTTGTAGCCAATCGGACAACGCGTCGACGTCAAAGGCCTGCGCCGCCGAGACCGGTCGGGTGCCAACGAAATGGTCAAAATCGCTCATGGTGTGCTAAGGGTATTGGGTTTCTAGTTGTCGGCTTCGATGATGCGCATCAGCGCTTCGCGGTTGCGAATGACCAGACCGCCGGGCTCGATCCGGATCGCTTCCTCACGCTCCATCGATTTGAGTTCCTGGTTGACGCGCTGGCGCGACGCGCCCAGCAGTTGCGCCAGTTCCTCCTGCGCCAGCTGCAGACCGATGCGGACCTCGCTTGCGTTGCTCAGCGATGGCACGCCATAGCTTCGAACCAGATGCAGCAACTGTTTGGCCAGTCGCGCCCGCAGCGGCAGCGTGTTGAGGTCTTCCACCAAGCCGTAGAGCTGGCGGATGCGCCGCGCATGCAGGCGCAGCAGCGCTTCGTACAACTCGGTATGCAGCGCCAGTATCTTCTTGAAGTCGGCTCGGGCCACGCACAGGATCGTGCTGTCGCCGTGGGCATAGGCATCGTGGGTGCGCCGGTCGCCGTCGAAGATCGCCACGTCGCCAAACCAGATGCCGGGTTCGACGTAGGTCAGGGTGATCTGCTTGCCCGATATGGAGGTCGAGCTGACCCGCACCGCGCCACGCGCACAGGCAATCCATTCCTGCGGTTGTTCGCCGCGCGCAGTAATCAGTTCGCCGTCTTTGTAACGTTTGACGTAGGCGCATCGCAGAATATCGTGCCGCAGTGAAGGTGAAAGGGAAGAAAACCAGCGACCCGAGTTGATCGCTTCGCGTTCTTCAATGGTAAGAATGGGGTCGTCCATGGCCTGTCTTGTCGGTGACTTGAAACAGGCTGATTGTCGCGCTGGCGACGAGTTCCTGGTTTGAGGCTTGTCACCAGCGTGTCTGCGCGCCGGCGCAAGGCCCTAAAGCGGCAGGGCGCCGAACAACAGACGGATCCTCTGAGCCAGGCCCTGATTGACGGCAAAGAACACGTCGGCGGCGGCGCCTGCTTCGGCACTCTCGCCCTGAGCTTCCGACCAGGCTGGTGCGTGCAGACAACCGACCGGCGTATGGGCCAACAAGAGCTGCCAGTCACGACTCAAGGCATACCATTCAGACTGGCTGCGCGGGCGCGCGCCGAACCAGCTTCGGCGTCCGGCGGCAATATCCAGCCAGGCGCCGTAGCTGGCCAGCAATCGACCGGCACCACGTGCGCCCGGATTGGCGCAGCGCAATTTTTGCAGTCGCACTTGTCCGCCGTCAGCCTCCAGTCCCAGCACCACAGTGCGCGGACTCCAGCGCAGCGGCAAACCGCGTGCGCGGCGCAGGCCAGTATCGATCAGCAGCCACGGAAGAAACGCAACGCACGTGAGCGCTGCCATGCCTCTGGCTGACCAGGACGTGCGGACCGCTCGCTTTGTCTGCAGGCCAAGCAGCAGACCCTCAGAGGCGGGCATGACAGTGCGTACACCCAGACGAAGGTTCTGGACACTGTGGGCATGGACGACGGTCTCATCAAGTTCGAGTCCGGCGCCAACATAAGTGTGCGACAAGACAAGGCTGTTTCGCACGATGGAGTCGGACGAGATGACGATGTCACTGGTCAGGACCGTGAGCGGGCCGATGCGCGCACCGGGGGCCACCAGGCAGCCAGGACCAATCAATACCGGTCCCTCAATCATGGCACCGTCCTGCACCACGGCGTCCGGACTGTAGGCGCCCCAGGGGGTGCGCAGCCAGGTCGCCGGTACCTGGTCCATGAGCGCACCGACCAGCGCTGTGCGCTGTGCCTGCAGCAACTGGGCAGCGCTGCCAACCTCGATCAGTTGATCCGGCTCCAGTACCAGCAATTCGGAGCTTGTGCCGCAAAGCTGCCTGCCAAGCGCGGCTTCGTTGCTGAAGGGCGAAACAGTGTCCAGGGTGTCAGGTTTCACGCTCGCCCAACCGGCCCAGCTGACCCCCGCCTGCTCGCTGGCCACGACCAATACCTGGTCGCGCTGTACCAGCGACAGCAGTGCTTCGTCGGCGATCCACCGGTCTGCGTGACCCATCAGTATTCGCTCGGACGGCTCCAGCACCAGCGATTGCAGAATGCCATAGGGGGTGGCCGTGTCTTTGGCCAGATGCCAGCGCAGTTGCAGACCCCAGCGTTCGCCATTGCCGAGCAGCTGTCGCATTTCCTCCGGGCGCGAGCTGACCACCAGATCGATCTGGCGGATACCGGCGTTCGACAATTGTTCCAGCGTGCGCTCGATAAAGGTGTTGCAGCCCATCGGCAGCAGGGCCGCCGGAAAGTCGTCGTTCACCGGTATATCGTGCGCCGCCGTCGCGGTGGCGAACAGCACAGTGCGCAATCCGGCAATGCCGGCTGCGCCGGCGCCCATGGCGTGGCCGGCCTGATGCAGCTCATCGCTGGCCGCTCGCCTCAGACCCAGGCGCTGCAGCAAGATGCGTCCCAAAAAAGTGAAGTTTCCCACCAGATAGCGCCGCCACATTCGCGATGGCTCCTGCAGCAGACGATAAATCCATTCGAGGCCGCTGTCGCGCATCCATGCCGGAGCGCGATCGATGCGGCCTGAAACGAAGTCGAACAGGCCGCCCACGCCAATGGCCACCCTGACGCCCAGCTGGTGCAGGTGGCGATCAATGAATATGTCCTGCATCGGAACACCACGCGCCACCAGCAGCACGTCCGCCTTGCTGGTGCGTACCTGTGCCGCCACTTCGCCCTCCTGGGCGGTGCTAAAAAAACCATCGCGCAAGCCGGCAATGCGCAAGCGCGGCCAGCTCTGCCGAACCACCTCAGCGACTTTCTCGGCAACACCGGGTTGACCGCCAAGCAGGAACAGACTGGCATCGCCGGCCTCAAGCATTTCACAAAGGCGCGGAAACAGGTCGGTGCCATTGACGTTCTGTTTCAGTCCGACTCCCAGTATGTCAGCGGCAATCTTGATGCCGATGCCGTCGGGCAGTACCAGGGCAGCACGCGCCAGCAGGCGACGATAGCCCCGATCACGGGCAGCAATATTGACGCAGGCCGGATTCACAAAGCTCACCTGCTGCGCGTTGGGGCTCTGCAGCATTCCGGCAATTCTTGCCAGCGCCTGCGTCATGTTGACATTGTCAAAAGAAACATCACCCACGCACAGGCGGCCCTCGCTGATCTCACGTGGCGCCGGCAGCCACACAAGTAGAAGCGCCCGCAACAGAACACCCAGGTCATGCCGCAAACTGCGCTGGGCCAGATATTCCAGGTTGGCATCAAGTTCCGAGCCAAAATCGACTGCGGTGCGCCGACGCAAATCCCAGCTGCTGACCAGGCCAGGACGAACCCGACTCAACGCGGGCGGCCCCTCAGCCAGTACGCTGCTCGGTAACGGACGCGGTCCGACCCAGGCCATCTCACCCTTGAGGATATTGAGCAAAACGGGCCAGGAACCGACGCCGGTTCGGCGCAGCAAGCGGCCCATCCAACGATTTGAAAAATCGATTTGCCAGCGCTTGAAGACCTGACCCTTGCAGCTGGTGTAGAGCAGGGCGCGCGGCCGTCCGATGGGCAGGCACAGCGCCATTGGCAGCGCAAGCAGCAGCAGGATCAGCGCCGACAGCGTGAAGTCGAGCGCGCGAAGCTGCCGGTCGGCGCGTTCGCTGAAGGCCATGGCGGGGTCGGCCGCCAGTGGCTTGTCAGGGTTCAACCAGCTCGCCATAAGCCCTGCAATCAGTAGGCGCCACGGCCCCGAATGACGGCCGGTAGAGTTTGTGCCAGCAGCTTGACGTCGGTACGCATCGAGCGTTGCTGGATGTAGTCGATGTCCATCAGAACCTGTTGGGGGAACGGTATTTCGGAGCGTCCGTTGACTTGCCAGATACAGGTCAGACCGGGCGTTACCGACAGGCGCTGGCGCTCCTTCATGGTATAGCGTGCGACCTCGTTGATCAGCGGCGGACGCGGTCCGACCAGACTCATGTCGCCAGTCAATACGCACCAGAGCTGAGGCAGCTCGTCGATGCTGGTGCGCCGGATCAGACGGCCAATCGGTGTGATGCGGGGGTCGCGTTTCATCTTGAAGGTGACGCCTTCGCTGCCATGCTGGTTGTTGGCCATCAAGGCGGCACGCACCGCTTCGGCATTGACACACATGGAACGAAATTTTGGAAATTCGAAGATTCGACCGTTCAGGCCGACGCGCTTTTGCCAGAACAGGACCGGACCGCGGTCATACAGCTTGATGGCCAGCGCCACCAGCGCAAACAGCGGGGCCAGCACGAGTAGCGCGCCCAGTACCAGCGTGACGTCCAGACTGCGTTTGAGCAGCGTCAGCCTTCGCGTTGACCACCACCAGACCAGGCGCGCACGGCTGGCCCGCAACCGGTTGGAAAGAGGCATTTTGAGTTGAGGCAGCGAAGAGGTGGTCATGAGGCAAGGCGGCTTGATTGGATGCCTCGTATTACAGTCCTTTGCCGCAAACCAGTTGTGACAGGATTGTCAACGACTTGTTAAACTGAGGACGCCCTTTGCGCTGCAGTCCAACTATGATCCGCCATCCATGCACAGTTCAATAACGGCGACACGCGCATTGCGGATTCTGGTGGCCGACGATATCCAGGCCTCGCGTCTGCAGTTGTGTGCCCTGGTGCAGGGCCTGGGTCATCAGGCATTGGGTGTGGCAAGTGGCAGCGCGGCTGTGCAACTGGTGACCGAGCAGGCGCTGGATGTGGTGTTGCTTGATCTGCTGATGCCGGGCATGGACGGTTTCGAGGTGACGCAGCGCATACGTGAACTGGTCACCGACCGCTGGCTGCCGGTGATCGTGACCTCGTCGCTGGAAGGGGAAGAGCATTTCATCCATGCGCTGTCGCGTGGCGCCGACGATTACCTGGTGCGTCCCATCAGCTCCGGCCTGCTGAAAGCCAAGTTGCGTCATTACGCGCGGGTGTTGGGCCTGCAGTCGCGCTTGGCGGCGCTGGCGCAGCGTCAACGTGCCATTCATGACAATATTCTTGATGCCGTCATCACGCTTGACGATGACGGACTGATTGAAGAGAGCAATCTTGCTGCCAGGATCATTTTTGGACGTGACCGGGAGCCGCTGACCGGGCAGCAAGGCGCTACCGTGTTGGGCGCGCCATTGCCTGATCTGCTGTTGCGGCCCGAGTTGTCGCTGCGGCGCTCCAATGGCACGGTGTTCCCAGCCGAAATTGCGCTCAGCGATTGGACCGAACAAGGACGTATCCAGCACACGCTGGTGATCCGCGATCTGACCGAGCGACGTCACATCGACCGCATGAAGGACGAATTCCTGGCTACCGTAAGCCATGAATTGCGCACACCCCTGACCTCGATTCGGGGCGCATTGAGTTTGCTGGCCAGTGGTGCGGCGGGAACTTTGCCGAAGGCAGCAGTGCCTTTGGCGGAGGTCGCAAAGCGCAATGGCGAGCGCCTGAGTCGCTTGATTGACGACATCCTCGATCTGACCAAACTTGAAGGCAACCAGATGTTGCTGCAAATGCGCTCCATGCGTTTGGATGCCTTGTTGCAGGAGGCGATGACCACCAACCAGGCCTATGCGCAGCGCGCCGGCGTGACGCTGAGCGCCGTCATTGCAGAGGAGAGTCCGCTGGTTCGAGTCGATGGCGAGCGCTTCTTGCAGGTCATGGCAAACCTTTTGTCGAACGCCGTCAAGCATTCAGCCGGCGGCGACAGTGTGAGTGTCAGTCTCGACTGGTCGGACAGCCATGTCCGGGTGCGGGTGCGTGATCGGGGGCCGGGCATTGATCCCCAGTTTCGCTCGCGCATGTTCGAGAAGTTTTCGCAGGCCGATGGTTCGGATCGCCGTGCCATGGGCGGAACCGGTCTGGGCCTTTACATCAGCCGCATGTTGATCGAGCGCATGGGCGGGCGTATCGGCGTTGATTCGGTGCCCGGTCAAGGCGCCATCTTCAGTGTCGAATTGCCGCGCGTGGATGCCGCAGCACCGGTCTCGACACCCTGGCTATTGCACATCGACCGCGACCTTGACGCCAGACGCAGGGTGGCCGATTGGCTGTCGCCGCTGTGCCGGGTCGAAGGCGCTGCCGACCTGCAGCAAGCCCAAGCTCTGCCGCTGCAGGAACAGGCCCCGATCATCATGGCGGACCCTCAGGCGCAAGGTGCTGCCGAGGAATTTTGCAGCGCGCTCAAGCGCCTGGCGGCCGGCCGGCCGGTCATTTTGTACAGCGACAGTGTGGATGCGGCATTTGTCGGCCGCATGGGCGTGAAGTGGTTGCGAAAGTCACAGGGCGGTAGCGAAACAGTGATTGCAGCGCTTCGAACCGCGCTGCTCAAAGCTGACACGAAGGCGCAGCCATGAGCGAATTGCGACGTGTCATGTGCGTGGAGGACGATCCGGATATCCGGATGATTCTGGAGTTCAGTCTGAACACCGTGGGAGGTTACGAGGTTTGTATGTGCGCGGGGGGGCGGTCAGCGCTGGCGCAGGCTCCGCTGTTTCTACCGGACCTGGTCCTGCTCGATGTGATGATGCCCGACCTGAGCGGCCCACAAACGCTCGAGGGCTTGCGGGGCCAGGCCGGCATGAAGGGCGTGCCGGTCGTGTTTCTGACGGCCAAGGCGATGCCCGACGAGGTCGAGGAGTTGCTGCAGTATGGCGCCAGCGGTGTCATCGTCAAACCCTTTGACCCGATCAAATTGCCGCAAGATATCCGTTTCTATTGGGAGCATGGGCGTGGCAGAGTCGCCGACTGACGGTCTGTCGCCGCAGATCCAGGCCAAGTTCTTGCTGCTGCAGCACCGCTTTAGAGCGGGCTTGCAAGGCCGCTGGCTGGAGATCCGGGATGCGCCCGATGGCCAGTCGCTGGCGTCGGCGTTGCACCGGCTGGCAGGCGCTGCCGCAAGTTTCGGCTTTGATCGCATCGGTCAGTGTGCGCATGAAGCCGAAGCGCTGGCGGTGCAAGGCGCCAGCGCCGCACTGGCGCAGGCACTTGCCGTCCTTGAACGTGAGATCGGGGCGGTCTGCCTGGGCTGAGGCGCAGCGCCTGGAATCCGGGCGCGAGTTCGTCACATTGTCGTGACATTCCTTAAACCGCTTCGAGCTTTAATACGGGCCAAGCCAATCCGGACTCCCAACCACAGAAGGAAAGCATATGGAACTCAAGGGCAAGATCGAAGACAACGATGTGCTGGTTATTGAATTGAACGAAGACAATCTGGACGCCGGCAATGCGCGTGAGTTCAGGGATGCGGTGCAATCGATGATGCATGAGCGAACCAAGGTCGTGCTCGACATGTCGGCCGTCAAGTTTGTTGACAGTTCGGGTCTGGGCGCGCTGATTTCCTGCCTGCGTCTGCTCAATAGCCGGCGAGGCGATTTCAAGCTCTGCGCCATGTCCAAGACGGTACGCGCCTTGTTTGAACTGATGCGCATGCACCGGGTGTTCAATATCTACGAGTCACGCGAAGAAGCGGTCAAGTCATTTGTCTGATCTGCCCGGCGCGGCAGTACTGTTTTTGACTGACTCCAGATGATTCGGTTTCGTGTGATGACGCTAGGCCGTCTGGCTGCGTTGGCCCTCTTTGCGGGCCTTGGTTTGTCGTGCGTGCAGCCGGTGTTGGCGGGTCCCGTATGGGATCATGTGAAGGCGGCCAAGGCGGTGCGGGTCTGCATTTGGCCGGACTACTACGGCGTTTCTTTCAGAAATCCGCGCAACCAGAAACTCGAGGGCATCGATATCACGCTCTCGTATGAATTTGCCAGGGATCTTGAGCTTAGGCTGGAGTACGTCGAGTCTTCGTTTGCGCAATTGATTGGCGACCTCACCGGCGACCGTTGCGATGTCGCGATGTTTGCGGTCGGCGTGACGGCACAGCGTCAGCAGGCGCTCAGGTTTTCGCAGCCGTATTTGCAAAGCGATATCTATGGCATGACAACGCGCAGCAATCGCAGCATCAGGAACTGGGACGATATTGATAAACCCGGAATTCAGGTCGCGGTGCAGGCAGGCACCTTCATGGAGCCCGTGATGAAAGCGGCCCTCAGGCAGGCCAATCTGGTCGTGATCCGCCCGCCGCAGACCCGTGAGCAGGAGCTTGAGTCGGGTCGTGTCGATGTCTTCATGACCGACTACCCTTATAGCCGCCGTCTGCTGGAGAGTGTCGACTGGGTGCGTCTGGTTTCGCCTTCCAAGCCGTTCAACGTCATTCCCTACGCCTATGCGGTGAAGCCAGGCGATCCCGAGTGGCTGTCCCTGGTCGACCAGTTTGTGGTTCGCATCAAAGCCGACGGCCGCCTTGAGAAGGCTGCCAGGCAGTATGGCTTGAACGAAATCGTCATCGGAAGGTAAGGCGATCGTGCCAGGATCCGGTCATTCGTCGGCCACCCCTCTCAAAGTCTGGCTGAACAGCCGGCACCTGGTTGGCATGGCCGGTTTGCTGGCGGCGATTGCGCTGGCGCTGAGCCTGGGATTCATTGAGATCGAGCGCAGCGAGAAGCGGGCTGAAAATCTGCTGCAGCTTCAGCAGTTGGCAAAACTGATGGCGCGCCAGACCGCCACTGATATCAGTGCGGTCGAATCGATGCTGCTGGTTTTGGCCTCCTCTGATCGCAGTTTGCTCGACCCGCATGAGCCCGGACAAATGCAATCCCTGGTCGGCAGCGTGGTGCGTGGCTACCCGCAGTTGAGAAGCGTCTCTGTGCTGAGCGACGAGGGGCGGGTCATGGCCAGCACGTCCCCGGGCAATCTGGGGGTGCAGGTCGGCATGAATACTTTTGGAGTCTGGCCGCTCGACCCGTCCAAGGTGGTGACGGGCCGAATTCTGGCAGGCCGGGACCTGGCTGACCTTCAGCGCAGAAGCTCCGGTGCCGAGAAGTCGAATGTGTTGCCAATGCTGGTGCGACTGAGCAGTCCTGCCGGAGCGGGGCAGTCGCTGCTGGCGCTCGTCAATGCGGACTACTTCAGTTCGGTTTATGAAGCTTCAGCCAATGACCCCAGCGTGCGGGTCGCTTTGATCGGGTACGAGGGGGAACTGATGGTCGCCAGCAGCAACGTCGCGCGCAAGCTGGGCAGTTCGCTGAGTCAGCTTCGGCTGTTCAGCGAGTATCTGCCGAGCAAGGAGTGGGGCAGCTACGTCGGCGTCGGTCTTGATGATCAACAGGTCAGCACCGCATTTGCTGTGTTACCGAAATGGCCCATGACGTTGATCGTCGAGTCGTCCCTGAGCGACGTCATGGTGGACGTCAAGCAGCTTGAAAAGTGGACCCTGCTTTTGGCCGCTGCCACCTTGTCGGTGATCCTGTTGTTGACGGTCGTAACCACCCGCAGTCTGAGGCGGCACGTGGCGATCAATGAACAGTTGTACCAGGCCGCTCATGCCAGCGAAACGCGCCAGCGCGCGATGTTCGATTCTTCGGTTGACGGAATATTGACCCTCGATTCGGCCGGCAACATCATCGTCTTCAATCCGGCTGCGCAGCGCATCTTCGGTCGGACCCAAGCCGAGGTCATCGGCAAACCGATGCACGAATACCTCTTGCCGGAAAATTTGCGGCACTCTCACCAGGAGAGCCTCGCACGTTTTCTGGCGGCGGGTGACGGGTCGGTTCTTCATCGCTTGAACCGGACGATCGAAACCCTGGGCATGCGCAGTGACCAAAGCGTGTTTCCAATGGAGCTGACGATCGTTCCATTGCGCATTCAGGATCAGGCAATTTTTACCGCCACCGTGCGTGACATCAGTGAAAAGAAAGAAATCGAGAGGGAAAGAACCGAACTTCTGCTCAAGTACCGCGAATTGACGACCGATCTGGAGCGACAAAAAAGGGCGCTCGACGAGCATGCCATTGTCAGTATCGAAGACCCCGATGGAACCATCATCTATGCCAATGACAAGCTGGTGCAGATTTCGGGTTTTCCAAAAGATGAACTGCTAGGCAGAAAATATTATGAATTTCGCGAGTACCTGAACCCGGTCGCCTACGCCGACATGCGATCCACCCTCGCAGTCGGATGGGTTTGGCACGGGGAGTTGTCGCTGCGTCGGCGCGATGGTGGCAATTATTGGGTCGCCAACACCACGGTTCCGGTGCCGAACCAGGATGGCAGCATCAGGCAGTTGATCACGATACAGACCGACATCACGAAGTTGCGCGAAGCCGAGATGGCGTTGGCCCAAGCCAGGCAGCGTGAACTGGAAATTGGTACCCGCATCCAGCAAACTCTGCTGGCGGCGAGTCCACTGCAGCAGGAATCCAGTGTCTGGATCAGTTGTTTCAACCAGGCTTCCAAGGGCATCGATGGCGATTTTGTCGAGGTCATCAAAGTGGGCGAGCATTGTGTTGACATCATTGCCGGCGACGTCATGGGCAAGGGCGTGCCGGCTGCCCTTGTGGGCGCCGCCACCAAGCTGCAATTCAGTCGCTCGCTGGCTGAATTGCTGTCTGTCCGCGGCAGCGGACATGCGGTGCCGCAGCCGATCGCCATCATGTCCTCGGTGCACGGCATCATGACGCCTCACTTGCAGCAGCTCGAGGTCTTTGTCACCCTGTCCTATATCCGGATTGACCGGGCCCGCAACAGCATCACCTGGGTTGGTTGCGGTCACGAAGAAGCGCTCGTCATTCACGCTGATGGTCAGACCAAACTTCTACCCAACCAGCATCCGCCGCTGGGCGTTTTGCAAAACGTTGACTATGTCCAGCATGAGTACCCGATCGCCGCCGGAGACGCCTTGTTTCTGTGCTCGGACGGCCTGGCCGATGCTGTTCTTCCCAATGGCGATCGTATTGGCCGGGATCTGATCAACACGACCGTGCGCCAACTGGTGCTCGAACACAGGGTACCCGGTGCCGCCCTGCATTCGCTGCGTCGCCGCTTGCTGCATGACAAGGTCACCGTCAATGACGATGTATCGCTGGTTCTGGTCGCGCTGCCCGCTGGCGAAAGCGGCAAGGAACGCTGTGAACTGAGCATCGACATGAAATCCTTGCGTGCGCTTCGCGAGTTTGTGGTGCCACAGGCCACGCAGGCAGGTATGTCGGAAGGCGAGGTCGCCATGTTGGAGGTTGCCAGCGTCGAGGTGTTTACCAACATAGTCCGGCACGCCAAGGGATTGTTGGCGGGTGCGCCGGTAGAACTGGTTGCGTCCTGCATTCGACAGGAGTTTGTGCTGGAGGTCATTTATCTGGGTGAGGCCTACGAACCGCCTGAGGAACTGGCCGAAACCAACTTTGATGTCTTTCCGGAAGGCGGTTTTGGTTTGACCATCATTCGCAACGCCTGCGACCGGGTCGAGTATCTGCATCACAAGGGCGCCAACACAGTGCGCATGTCTCGCTATGTCTAGGACCAAGGTGAACCTGCGCATTGAAACCTTGCGCGGTCTGGCATGCCTGCTGCTGGTGCTCTACCATGTGATCGGGGCCGACGCAAGCTTCGGTTTGGGGCTACACGATGGGGTCATGCGCAGGTTCAACGACGGTTTGGTTTATCTGCGCATGCCGCTGTTCACTTTTCTGTCGGGGCTGGTCTATGGTCTGCGCCCGTTTGCCGGCGACAGCCGTGCCTTTCTGCTGGGCAAGGCGCGCCGATTGCTGATTCCGATGCTGGTGGTCGGCACCCTTTTTGCCCTGCTGCAGACCGTGACGCGGGGGGCCAGCGCGCTGCTTGGACCGTGGTATCTGATCCATCTGTTGCCGGTGGCGCACTACTGGTTTGTCGAATCGTTGTTCTGGGTTTTTGTGCTGATGTGGGTACTGGAACGCCGTGATTTCATTGCCACTCCTGCCGGTTTCGGGCTGGTGCTGACGTTGACGTGTGCAATCTATCTGACAGTGCGCGGCCCACACTGGTTGGGCATCGAGGGCGCCATTTACCTGCTTCCCTATTTCCTTGTTGGCTTGGCGGTGTCACGGTTTTCGCTAAGAAACTTGCTGGTCGTCCCCGGGGTCCGTTTGGCCCTGGCGCTGCTGGCGCTGGGCAGTGTTGTGATGATGGGGCTGCCGATGCCGAACCCGGATCGACGTACGGTGACGATGCTGCTGGCCGGCGTCTCTTTGTGTTTGCTGCTGGTGAGCTCAAGCTTGCTGATACCTCGACTTGCCTGGGTCGGACGCTACTCTTTTTCAATTTACCTTTTTCACGTCTTCTTCACCGCCTTTGCCAGGCTCGCCCTGACTGCGCTGAAGGTTGACGAATTGCTGTTTCACATATTGCTGGGTCTGGCGTTGGGCGTGGCCGGTCCGATCGTGCTCGAGCAGTTCGTGTTGCGCTACAAGTGGCCAGCCCTGTTGCTGCTTGGAAGGACCGTCCAACCATCAAACCGGTCGGGCACCGGAGCGGATGTGGCGGTAACGGTCTACTGAGTTGGGCTGAGGCAATGGACGCAGCGTTGGAAGTGGTTTATGGCGCAGCGGGCGTTTGGGAGCAGGCACTAGCGGGTCTGAGTTGGTACCACGGCGTTATCGCGGCGGCCTACCTCGGTGTAGCTTGGACTTGCCTGGTCAATGGGTACATTGCGAGAACAGAAAGGGACCCGCACCGGGTCTGGTACCTGACGGCGCTGTTGCTGTGCCTGCTGGCAATCAACACGCTGCTGCGCGGGGATGTTTTTGTCACCCATATGCTGCGCGGCTTGGCCAAGATCGAGGGTTGGTATGGTGTGCGCCGGCCGCTGCAATACCTGGCGGAATTCCTGCTTGCCGTGTTCCTGTTGTTTCTGTTTGGCCGCTTGCGCCGCGAATTGACGGTGGGTGCGGTTCAATCCGAATCAGTGGCCTTTGGTCTGGTTCTGCTGCTGCTGCTGTTGGCGCTGCGTACGGTATCGGCGCACGGCACCGATGCCATCATCAATCTCTACCTTGCCGGTGTTTCGGTTGGGCGCTGGTTTGAGTTGGGTGGTCTTGCATTGGTTTTGCAGGGCGCGCTGCATGGCTTGCGATTGCGCTGAGTCCGCTCGCGGAATTACCGGTCTGCCTGCTTCTCGATTGCCGTCTTGAACGCGCCGGAAAGTGTCAACGCACCCGGCACGCTGAGGTGGGCGCCGTCGCGAAAGATCCAGACCCCATCCTTGAGCACACGGCAGGTGGAATCAGGACAAAGAATGTCAGCAAGTTCCAGCGTCGCCGCACGGGGGTTTTTCGCAATCGCCGCCAACTCGCTCTGGACCGCGCGCTGGCGCCAGGCATCCACTTCGATGCGGGTCGTCGTGCCAGCGCACGAATTCGGATCGAGCCAGACTTTGTAGGCGGCGCAACTGTCCAGTGTCCAGGTGCGAAAGCGAGGGATCGGATGGACCAGCAGCACCGGGGCAGAAGCAGTCAGGCGCGCCAGCACCGAGGACAGCCCGCTGCTCCAGACAATGGCTTTGTCTGCTGGACTGTGTGCCGGCGCCGAGTCTGGCGTGGCACCGAGCGTGGTGGAAGGTTCTTCAATGTAGCCGTCGCTTGCGGTGGCCAGGATGATCAGGTTGGGGCGGCGCTTTTCAATCTCGGCCAGTGCGCTGGCAACGAACGCCTGACATGCATCATTGGGAACACCGTTGCTGTAAATTCGCAAGTCGACAAAGGGGCAGGCCGCCAGGGTGGCAACACTCACATCGTAGCCGGCCGCATTCGCCGCCTGGATCACCGGCTCGGTGAAGTGACCTGCGTTGGAGTCGCCCAGCAGCAGCACCCGGCCGCGAGCCTGTGCAACTGGCCAGCGGCAGTCGGGTCGCAGCTCAGGATCCAGCGCCTTGCTGCCTTCGCAATGACGGACTTCGTCGATATGCAGTTGCAGTGCCGCACCGATCTGCACCGCACTGCTGGAGCTCACAATCGCCCGATTCGCCAGCCACAAGCCGCCAAATGCGAGTATCGGCCCGATGATGCAGATCGCGGCCAGCGTCAGTGTTGATCCAGTGGAAGGCCGTCTGGCGGAGCGGATCGGCGTTTCGATGAAGCGGTACGACGCCCAGGCCGGAACAATCGACAGCGCTGAGCCAATCACGATGGCGCTCGCTGAATGTGGGAACAGCGCTCGCGCAAACACGACAAAAGGCCAATGCCAGAGATACCAGCCATAGGAGCGATCACCGATCCAGATCGCAGCCCGGCTGGAAAGGAGCCGGGTGATCCAGTTGCGGTTTGCATTGCCACCGACGATTAGCAACAGGGTCGCGGCGACCGGAACCCACGCCACCCAGCCCGGGAACGGCATGCTGCCATCGATGGCAAAGGCCGACCAGGCCATCATGGCCAGCCCGGCTGTACCAGCGGTCAGCGCCGCAGAAGCGGGCAGCCTTTGGAGCCAGGCGCCGCTCAGTGCCAACAAGGCGCCGGCGGCAAATTCCCAAGCTCGGGTCGGTGATGCGTAGAACGCGAACTGAGCTGGGGCGCTGATGCCTGGAAGCAGGGAATAGCGGTAGGACATCTCACAGGAAACCCAGAACGACAGGCTCAGCATCGCCAAAATCAAGGCCGCTGCAGTCCAGCGTCGCCGGTTTGGCGGTGCGCCGGAGCGGGTCGAGCGCCAGCCCAGCAGCAGCACCAGGGGAAAGACAAAATAGAACTGTTCCTCAACCGACAGCGACCAGGTGTGCAGCATTGGATTGAACTCGGCGCCCGGGCTGAAATAGCCAGGCGCCGATCGGTACAGGTAGCCGTTCGCAACAAACAGCGAAGTGGCGATGCCGGTGAATGCCGCCGTGACCTGGGTGCCGATCGGGTTGGCCAGGACGGCAATGGCGGCGGTGCTGATCGAGGTGGTCGCGAGTGCCGGCAGCAAGCGGCGAATGCGGCGTAGATAGAACTTCTTCAGGTTCAGGCCTTGCCCGCTCTCAAGTTCGGTCAGCAGCATGCTTGTGATGACGAAACCGGAAATCACAAAAAAGACATCAACGCCAGCGAATCCGCCCGGCAACGGCAGGCCGGCATGAAAAATGATGACCAGCAGAACCGCGATGGCTCGCAGGCCCTGAATGTCGGCGCGCCGATTGGACTGTGTCAATGGAGTTGGGGAGAGGTCGTGCATCGTGGGCATTCAGCGCAAGCTCAGGCTGGAAAGAATGAAGCCGGAAGTCTCAGTGCGGGTCGTCAGGCGCAGCGTATTGAAGCCCTGTTTGAGCTTGACTGTGATGGGTAGATTGTCAGTCGGATTGCCCCAGCCGGTCTTGGCCAGTTCAAAGGCAGGTGCGACCAGCACCGAATTGACGGCCAGATCAATCGAATTGCCGCTTTGGCTGGCTTCGGTGCGAAGGATCAGCGAGTAGCTGGCGCTGGCTGGTGCCTGAACCAAATAGTCAACCGATGCGCCGGGATGCAGGTAGTGCACCCGATCACGCGAGGCTGCCGAATAGGGGCTAGCGTTTCCGACATAGGCCAGTGCATCGAAGGTGCCGGGGATTGAATTGCGCCCGATGGGCGCGGTGGGTGGCGCCCCGAGCACGGTATCCATGCACTTGATCTTGGGTGTATCGGGCAGCGCCAGGTCAGTGGTCAATTCCCAGGTTCCGTAGGGGGTGTCCCAGTCGCCGGCGCCCGCCATGAACCACATCATCATGTCGCCGCCCTGTTGATACCAGCGATGCAGGTAGTCGACGCACAAGTCCAGCATACGCGGATCGAGGTTGGCAGCCTTCTTGGCCGCCAGGCTGCCCGGGCCGAAAGTGGCAGGTCCGCCTTCATACGCCAAGAACTTTAGCCCGTACCAGGCGGCCAGCGCCTGGTCGGCTTCCAGGTCGCTGACGATGGAGGCTCGCTGGATCGAGTTGCTCATCGCCGTGAGTACCTGCTCGGTGCTCAGTCCATCGACGGTTTGCTGGTCCCCGAGGTCGAAGTAAGGTGCTCCGGCGATGGCATAGAAGAAGCTTGCCGGCGGGCCATACACATCTGCCACGAAATCCAGTCCCAACTGGGCGGTGATGGACTGCACCACCTGAAAACCCAGCACCGGCCGAATCAGGGTGAACATGGCGCCATCGCCATAGACGCCGCGGAATATGTCGCTGACCTCCTTGAGGCGCTTGGCGATGCGGCGAAAGGCTATTTGATCTTGCTTGGTCGTGCCGTCATAGATCAGTTTCGATGCCGGGTCGGCTTGCACCTCGGCCATGGCCATGGCCCGGTTGCTGTTGTATTGCTCGAAGCCACCGTTCCAGATCTCGTTGCTGTATTCAAGATAGACCTTCGAGTCAGCGTTGAGTGTTCGCTTGAGCAAACGTGCCAGCTGCAGTGCATAGTCGTCATCGACACTGATCGGCAGATTGATCCAGATGTCCTTCTGTGTCTGGTTCGCCAGTGCGATGATGTGTTCCCACGGCACCCCCGCGTCTGATGCATAGTGGGTTGTCTCGGGCGCCGCGCGCGACTCCCAAGACGTCACCCGGTTGTTGTTGGTTCGCAGCCAGTCCATGAAGCGCAGTGTCTTGAATCTGGCGATGTGGCTCAGAAACGTCTGTGTGAACAAAGGCGAAATGGCCGTGTCGTAGCCGGGACGGATGAGCTTCACCTCCTTGATGCCAGGTCCGGTGCCGGTAAAGGACAGCATTAACTGATCTTCATTGGCTGCCAGTACCACATCGGCGCTGCTGAGGTCACGAACCGCGTCGTAAGACGGGTTGATCACCTTGGCGCTGGTGGCTACACCCGTCACCTTGGCGTGGCCTCGAAAGGACAATTTGTAGGTGCCTGCGTTACCTGAGTACTTGCTGGCACCTGTCATCAGCACGACGCCAAAGTCACCGACCGGCCAGCCGTCAGCGCCCAGCGGCGCTGCTTCATCCCAGGGCGCAGCGGGAGACCCGAACTTGCGTGCCTGATGCATCAGGTCCACGTAGACCGGCGTGAACGACCAGTCCCTGATCGGCTGCAAGTTGGCGCCCAGGTGCGTGGCCACCGTCGATTTCTGCGTCACCCCTGGGGCACCGGTTGGAGCGGACGTTGTGCTGCCTCCGCCGCAAGAGGGCAGCAGCATCAATGCGATGACGATCAGCAAGCGATGGATCTGGAGTGACATGAAGTTGTCGGTGGGACGTTCTGATTCTACGAAGCAATCTCATTCAAGCGTGTCCAAGCAAGCGCAGTCGCTGATTTCACACTTCTGCGATGTTTTTTGGTGATCAATTCCATACCATATCCGTCATTGATCGGGCGCCAACCAGCAGGACCGCGGTACTGGGTACTGGTGAGGCACCCCCACCATTTCAGGAAGTATGCAGTGATCGTTATCAGCTCCACTTTTGTCGCCGAACCCATGGGCACGCCGCTGGCTTATCTGCTGGCAGAGGCAGGTCTGGAGTCGGACCTTCAGTTCGCGCCCTATAACCAGGTGTTCCAGCAGTTATTGACACCCGGCAGCGAGTTTGACCGCAACCGCGACGGCATCAACATCGCGCTGATTCGGCTGGAAGATTTCGTGCGCGAGCAGGGTGAGCCGAACGTCGCCTGCCAGACCGTTGCCAGGATCGCTGACGAACTCGCCGCCGCTCTGGAGAGTTTTGCTGCCGCCCGGAAAGGCACTGTGCTGCTGAGTCTGCTGGCGCCTTCCGCACACGTGCCGGAACTGGTTGCGCTGGCCATCGAGAAAGCTTCTGCAAAGCTGCTGGCGAGCGTCGCCAGCCAGGGGAACATCCAGCTTCTGAGCGACCAGGAGATTGATCGCGTCGCCAGTGCGGATCGCTTTGATGCCAGGCGCGACGAGCTCGCCCACATTCCGTTTTCGGATGACTACTTTGCGGCATTGGCGCTGGCATTGACGCGCCGCATTCACGCCTTGCGGGTGCCTGCGGCCAAGGTGCTGGTGCTCGATTGCGACAATACGCTGTGGCGCGGTGTGGTGGGCGAAGACGGGGTCGACGGCATTGCACTGAGCGAGCCGTTCCTGGCGTTGCAGGAGTTCGCTGTGGCGCAGCAGCGCAAAGGCGTTCTGATCTGTCTGGCAAGCAAGAATTCCGAGGCTGATGTTTTGGATGTGCTGGATCGGCGCAAGGATATGAGGCTGCGCTTGAGCGACGTGGTGGCGCACCGCATCAATTGGTTGCCCAAGGCGGTCAACGTGCGATCACTGGCCGAAGAACTCAACCTGGGGCTTGATGCCTTTGTGTTTCTGGATGACAACCCGATGGAGTGCGCCCAGATGCGCGCCGAGTTGCCCCAGGTGGTGACGCTGCAAGTGCCGGCGGAGGCCCAGATTGCAGGTTGGCTGCGCCACATCTGGAGTTTCGACAAGCTGGCCACCACCGAGGAAGACGCGACCCGTACTCAGATGTACCGTGAGAACGCGGCCCGGCGCTCGCTGGAGTCGAGCGTCAGTGACATTGGTGAATTTATGGCTGCACTGAGCCTTCAGGTCGACATTGAGCTGCCGGCTGAAGACGAGTGGCCGCGCATAGAGCAACTCACGCAGCGTACCAACCAGTTCAATTTCACGACTCGCCGGCGCAGCGTGCAGGAGCTCAAGTCGCTCGTGGCGCAGGGCGCGGAAGTGCTTCGTGTGCGTGTCAGTGATCGCTTTGGAAATTACGGATTGGTGGGTGTTCTGATTGCACAGGCACGTGATCACGCTTGGGAAGTGGACAGCTTCTTGTTGAGCTGCCGCGTGCTGGGACGCGGTGTTGAGCATGCCATGTTGCGTCGCTTGGGGGAGGGCGCCCGCGATCGCGGATTGGATGTGGTTAACCTGCAGGTGATCAGCACCGCCCGCAATGAGCCGGCTCGCGCTTTTGTCGACAGCGTGGCGGCCGCCTACGGTGAAACCCGCGCTGATGGCTGGCTTTATCGTTTGCCGGTCGTGCAAGCGTTGCAGATCCAGCATCGACCGGGTCATGACCCGCAAGCGGTGCTGGAGGCGCGTCAGGCCGACGAGCGCAAGGGTGGCGCAAAATCCGTCTCTGCACCGGTGGCCCGCTCGGAGCGATATGACCGGTTGGCCGGCGTGCTGGTGTCGGGTGCGGCAGTGCTGCAGCAACTTGGCCGGCAGGCTCGCAGGTCGCGTTCGATGGAGGCGCCTGCCGTAGCGGCAGTCACGCCGATCGAAATCGCTCTGAAGGAATTGTGGGAAGAAGTGCTGTCGATTGACAGTCTCGGTGTCGAGGATGACTACTTTGCACTCGGCGGAACCTCGTTGCAGTCGGTCAAATTGTTCAGCGAAATCGAGCGTCGCTTTGGCGTGCAGCTGCGCCTGACCACCATTCTTGCGGCACCGACGGTGCGCGCGCTGGCGCGCCTGATCCAGCCCACAAGTGCAGACACTCGCAGCGGCATCGTATTGCTGCGGCCGGGGCAGCACAAAAACCTGTTTCTGGTTCACGACGGACTGGGCGAAACGCTGCTCTATCTGAATCTGGCACGGTGTCTGCCGAGCGCCTTTTCGGTCTATGGCATCGAACCCAGACGCCTGCCCGGCATTGCCATGGCGCATGCCACGATGCAAGACATGGCGGCCTACTATGTCGAACAGATTCGCTCGGTTCAGCCCCACGGTCCGTATCGCTTGGGTGGTATGTGTGCCGGTGGTGTGATCGCTTATGCGATGGCAGCGCGCCTGCAGACTTTGGGCGAGCACGTGGAAGTGGTCATTATTCTCGACGGTGCGACACCGCAGGCGGCGCATCGGGCCGGCCGGATTGCCAGCGCGCGCCTGTCGCGCATGCGGGCTTTGATGCAGGGTGATCCCTCACAGGGTGTGGCGCTGAGCCGCATGCTGGTATTGGCAGCCTCTGCGCTGAGCAAGGTCTGGAATGCCTTGCGCTACGAGTCCTCGGCCTATCTGGCACGCATTTCTGCGCGATTGCGTTTTGGACTGCTGCAGCGACTGGTGCGCCATAACCAGCCCTGGCCGCAGTGGCTGCCGCAGTTGAAGGTGGCGCAAATCTACACTGCCTTGGAACAGCGTTATCAACCTCCAGCAGTACCCGATGTGCCGGTACTGCTGGTGCGCGCTTCGCAGGGCGTTGATGGTGACACGCCCTACAAGGAAATTTACAGCGACGACGATTTTGGCTGGCGCCAGGTTGCCGGCCAACTTGTGCTGGCAGATGTGGCAGGCGGTCACGCCAGCATGTTGCAGCAGGCCCATGTCGATTCTCTGGCTAGCGCGCTGCTGGCGCAGTTGCCGGCCTGGTCCGAGTCATCAGTTGGGAGCAGAGCATGAGCGACACCAACGGCAAACTGTTGCGGGTGGCAGTGGTGATCGTCACTTATCGCTCGGCGGCGTTGACACTGGATTGCCTGCGCTCGCTGCAGTCAGAGCGCTTGCATCCCGCCTACCAGCTCAGCGTGGTGGTTGTGGACAATGCCTCCGGTGACTATGCGGCGATCGCCGAAGTCATTGCGCGCGAAGGCTGGGGCGATTGGGTCGCACTGATTGAGGCGCCACGCAATGGTGGCTTCGCGTACGGCAATAACGTCGGATTTGCGCACGCCGTGCAGCTTTGGAATCCGCATTACCTGCACATGCTCAATCCCGACACTCGCGTCAAGCCCGGCGCCGTCGGTGCCCTGCTGGCCTTTCTGGAACGCAACCCGTCGGTCGGCATTGCCGGCAGCAGTTTCGAGAATGGTGATGGCAGCGACTGGCCGATGGCGTTTCGCTTTCCGAGCGCGTTGAGCGAACTCGAATCCGGTCTGGGCCTGGGTCTGGTCTCGCGCCTGCTGCGCCGCTGGGTTGTTGCGCGCGTCATGGCGCCCAGGCCGCAGCAGATTGACTGGTGCGCCGGCGCATCGATGATGCTGAGGCGTTCCATGCTGGAGAGAATTGGCGGATTGGACGAGCGATTCTTTCTCTACTATGAGGAGACCGAGTTCTGCTGGCGCGCACTCCAAGCGGGCTTTCAGACCTGGTATGTACCCGCCAGTCGGGTGATCCATATTGCCGGTCAGAGTACCGGGCTGACCGAGCGCGGCGCGGCGCCCAAGCGTCTACCTGACTATATGTTCGAATCAAGGCGGCGCTATTTTCTGCTGACCCTGGGCTTGCGCCAAGCCTGTCTGACCGATCTGCTGGCACTGGCAGCAGGCGCGCTGGGCCGGGCCAAACTGCTACTGCAGGGCCGACGCCACGAGATGGTTCCCGGTTATCTGTCGGGGATCTGGCGCCACAGCGTGCTGCGAGCGAGAAACAGGTTGCTGGCAACACCGCTGACGCCGCAACTGCCGCCAGCCTGAGTCGTGTTTGACGGCACGACCCTTCTGGGTTCGATTGAAGTGCCGCCATATCTGGCGGTCAGTTCTGGTTTGCTGCGCGACGAGGCACCCGTGCTCACGCCGGGTGAGCAGGCGACGATTCGACCGATGTCTACAGCGCGTCTGGCGGAATTCGCCCAAGGTCGGATGCATGCGCGCATTGCCCTGACCCGACTGGGTCTGGCGAGCGCCAGCATCCCGGTGGCGGCGGACCGCTCGCCGGTCTGGCCGCAAGGCTTCGTCGGAAGCATCAGCCATGTCCCGCCAGACCCTGCGCGGAGACTGCCAGGCCAGGTGATTGCCGTTGCGGCACGCTCGGCCGATTGTGCTGGCCTGGGTGTGGATCTGGAGCGCATCGGAAGTCTGGCGCCAGAACACTGGTCAGCCTTCATGACAAAGCGTGAACTGGCGTGGATCGCGACCCGTCCGGTGGTGCAGCGAAGTTGGCTTGCACATGGACTGTGGAGCGCCAAGGAGGCCGTCATGAAGGCATTGTGCCGTCCACTGGAGCCACAGGATATCGAAGTCAGCATGGGTGAGGATACCGGTACATTTTTCGCCGAATGCTGTCTTGCCGATGTCGTTTCCGACACGCACAGCGTCAGCCTGAACGGTTGGCTGACCCACACCGAAGGCTGGGTGGTGGCACTGGCAATCTTGCCGTCAACGCGGCTGCCGGTACCGGTTGCGCCAGCGTCGGAGCTTGGCAACAGAACCTGATAAGCAGGCCATCCGATCGAACCAGCGCAAGGCTTGTACATCGGTCCTGGACGATCTCTGAAAACCCAGCGCACTGCTGGACAGACAGGTCAGAACTTCAGGATGAGCTTGCCTGAACCAGCAGTAGGCGCCGTCGATATGCATGGGCCCACCGAGCGCGTCGCCGGGTGAGCGCTTGAGCATGGCATCCAGGTAAGCGACAAGCGCGTCAATATGTCTTCCATGGATCGCGATGAAGGCGCTGGTTCCAATCGCGCACTGCGGATCGACGGGCGTGCAGGGTTGCTCCGACCGCTGCAGCGGCTCAGCCAGAAAGTAGCTGCCGTAGAACATGCCCCACTGGCTTGCTTCAAGCCAGTGGGCAACGGCACTGAATCTGGCGACAAAGTCTTCGCAGAAATTCAGGTCATCTTCAAGAATCAGGACCGAAGCGGCGTGCTTGCGACTGGCATCGCGCAGCACCTCCAGATGACTCATGAAACAGCCGCGAACGCCGGCCGTTGGAAAGCCGGCGGGAGCGTCGGGTTTGATGGCTTCAAAGAGCGTCAGACCGGGCGACCGCAAGCTCAGGCCGATGCGCCCCAACTGCTCTGCCATTTCGGCTCGCCGATCCGATCTGGAGCGCAGGTTGATGATGTAAGTTGCCCCAAAAAAGGAATTGATTTCTTTGCTGGCGCGTGGTGTGTCCCGACCTGGCTGCATCGCTCACTCTGACTTGCGTTTGGTGCGTACCCAGCCCGACCTTTTCTTCAGGAAATACGCCAGGTACACCGGCATCTTCCACAGCGCGTAGAGCGGCGTGCTCATGAGTTCTCTGGCGCTGAGCAGGTGGCGTCCAAAACCTTGCCATGCCAAGGCGATGGCCAGAATAAAACACAGCGCCGAGACGCCGGACAACTGCGCTGCCATGCGCCACACGGGCCAAACCGCTGCCGCTGCGAGGCTGCCGACCACGGTTACTGCGAGTACCAAAAAATACAGGGCCGTGGGCGGGATCAGCAGATCCATGGTCAGCACGATCAAGGCCGGACTGCAGGACCTGATCGCTTTTGCCGCGAGGCCGGGTAGTTCCTCGGTCAGGGTGGCAAGGTGGCCGTGTTCCCAGCGTGACTTTTGCACTTTGGCCACGCCCGTATCGACCGGGAAGGAACTGCTGACCCGGACCTGGGGCAAAAATTGCGGCGCGTGTCCTGCAACAGCCAGATCAATCCCGAGCTTCATGTCCTCGGTGATGTGACCGGTGGCCAGTTTGGCGGTCGACATCAGCGACCAGGGCAGCGCCATGCCAGTGCCCATCAGGTGGCAGGCCTTGCCCAATCGAAACGATCCCAGCGGTCGCACCAGATTTTTCATCACCATGGCGAATTCAAGCACCCTGAGTTTGAGACCGGCACCGCTTGGGGCGCTCATCAGGTTGAGCATTTGCACTGGCTTGGCGCTGGCGCGGCAGTGTTGTGCAATGCAGGTTACGGCACCCTCGGAGACGAGGCAGTCTGCGTCCACCACCAACACCACGTCGGGCGGGTCGGCACGCAGATGATCGACACCGAAGGCCAGTGCGTAGCCCTTGCCGCGAAGCTGCGCATCGTGACGCTCGATGACCTCGGCCCCGGCCGAGCGCGCCAGTTCGGCTGTGTCGTCGTCGCAGTTGTCGGCGATCACCAGCAGGCGATCACGTGGGCCCAGTTGAGACTTCAGACATTCAATCGTCGGCAGCAGATTGACAGATTCGTTGTGTGCCGGCACCAGAATGGCCGTGCGTACTGGAGGCGCCCCGCAATCCGTGAAACCGGCGTCCTCGCCGCGCCCTCCTGCCGACGCGGCCAGGGTCAGAATCAATAGAGACAGGGCTGGCAGCGCGATCGGGACCAGCGCCAGGGCCAGCAGAAGTTCAATCATGTTTTGGTAGCGACGCCTCTCTGGACAAAACCGCCACACTCTGGTAACACTCGCAGGCGGTTCCCGCAGTGTAATGGAGCTCGGGGCAACGCAGAGCAGATGGCGCCTAAGCTGGCGCGCCAGCCAATTTACAAAGAGTCAACCCAATCGAGATGGATACCAGTCAACTGCCAGGACGCGGCATCAGCCCGTTGCGCAGCCTGCGCACTCACTACCGGATCAGCATTGCGATCTGGCTGCTGGTGGTGCTGGCTGGTCTGCCGCTGGTCTGGATCAAGGGGCAGAGTTACTACAGCGCTGAGTCGGTGTTTCAGGTCTCGCCCAACTACATGAAGATTCTTTCGACCGACAAGGAAGTCGAGTTGCAATCGAATTCCCAGTATCGCGAATTTGTCAATCACCTCTCCAGCACCGTCAAACGTTACGACGTGGTACAGCGTGCCTTGAAGAAGTTGCGCGAGGCCAAGATCGACGTCCAACCCAAGGCCTTGAGCGAGCGAAAGTACATTGAGTTTTTGCAGAAGCAGGTCTCGGTGCGTGCCATTCCCGACACCTACATGGTGCGCATTGTGCTGGAAGGCGACAAGAAGGAATCGCTTGCTGAAATTGTCAATACCATCACAACCGCGTTTCTGGAGACGACCAAGAGCGAGCAGATCTTCGGATCGGTCGAGCGGGTTGAAGCACTGGAAGCCAATTCAAAGAGATTGCAGGACGAGATTACGCAACTTGAAGGGCAGCGCGTACAGCTCTCCGAACAGCTTGGCCTGACTACTTTTGGCGACAATGTCGTCAATCCCTACGACAGCATGCTGTCCCAGGCGCGAGAGAAATTCACCAGCGCCTCGATCGAGCGTGCGCACGCTGAAGCCACGCTGCAGGCGTTTCTGGTACAGCGGGAAACACCAACTTCGGTCGGGCGCTCGATTATGGAAATGCGCCTGCAGGACAACGGACTGCAGGCTTTGCGAAACGAGGTGGTCAAGCGATCCGAAGAACTCGGGCGAACGGCTGCCGGACTGGAAGAGAAGCATCCGGCAAGAAAGCCGGCGCTGGCGGAATATGACGCCATCAACAAGCGTCTTCAGAGCAGGGAAGCCGAATTCGAGCAGGTCGCCTTTGACAATGTGAAGACGCGGCTGACGGCATCGTTGCGCCAGACCAAGCAGGTTGAGACCGAGATTGAGGTCAAGCTGAAGAAGATCGAAGGGCAAGCTGCAGACTACGCCAGAAATTTCCAGAAGGCGATGCGTTTTACCAGCGATATTCGCAAACGTGAGCAGGAGCAAAAAGAAGTCCGAGACCGTCTCAACTATCTGCAAAACGAAAGTGCCGCGATCGGCTTTGTGCGCCTGGTCACACCAGCGATGCCGGCCGAGATGCCGATGGGCGTCGGGAAAACCAAGTTGCTGCTGGCGCTGCTGGTAGCCGCCACGGTCTTGGCCTTGGTCGCCGCCATCGCGCTGGACATGGTTGATCGGCGCATCTACACCGTCAACGACGCTGAAAAGTTGATGGGCATTCCAGCGGCTGGATGGCAGTTGGAGAGTCATGATCTGGCATCCGAGATTTTTGCCAAGGAACAAACCCGACGATTCGCTTCGACCTTGATCCGCAGCAGGACCCGAACCGGGAAAAATGTATTTGCCTTTACCTCGGTCAAGACGGTCGGCAGCGCAACCGCTATCATTCTTGATGCCGCAGTGGTTGTGCGCCAACTGGGTCTGCGGGTACTGGTACTGGATGCCAACAGCTTTGCTCCCAGTCCTGTCTTCGATGCTCAGGTTCCTGGTCTGTCGGATTACCTGTCGGAGCGGGCCAATCTTGAGGAGATCGGGCAAACCGTTGTTCACGAGGGGCAAGAGCTGGAGGCCATTGGCTTTGGCAGCCTGCTTGCAGGGGGTGTGCAGCGGCTCGACTTGTTCAAGCAAGCTGTCAGCCAGTGGTCGCAACAATATGATTTTGTCCTGATCGATTTGCCGCCGGTTCTGCTGAGTGCGGATGCGGAACTGCTGATCGATGCACTGGGGCAGGTGTTCATGGTGCTTGAGGCGCAAGCCGTGAGCAAGGGAGAGGTGACCCGTGCCAAACGTGTACTGGAAAAATTGGACCCGGAGGCAGTGGGGCTTTTCGTGAGTGGCATTCCCGTCTTTCAGCAGGGCGGTTACATGAAGGAACTGATGGTCGAGATGCTGACCAAGGAAAGATTCAGCCGTTTCATGAGCTTGTCCAACCTGAGACTGCAATTGGAGTTGCTGCGTGTTCGCTGGGTGCAAAAGCGCAACAGATAGATGACCGAATACAGCGTCTTCATCGCGATGCTGGTCTCGATCATCGTGATCGTGAAGAAGGACATCGAGACCGCTTTTCTGCGCGTCTGGATTCCGTTCTTCTTACTTGTTCCCTTTATTTTCTGGGTTCACGTGCCTCTGGCAGCCGACTACAACTTTATGTCGGCAGCGGTCTTTCCGATCCTTTTCAGCCTGGTTCGTGACAAGGCCAAGGAAATTCGCATCGGTCCGATGGAAGCGCTGCTGTTGATGTATGTCGTGCTGCGCGTGGTCGCCGACTTTCTGGGGCGCGGCTATTCGGACGCGCAGCATTACGCGCACTACATGGTGAGCTCGGTCATCGGGCCGTTTTTGCTGGGCCGCTACATCATCAACAGTCGGCGCATGGACATCGAAACCGCGCGCAGCTTCGTGCTGATGTTTCTTTTGCTGTTCCCGGTGTTCCTGTACGAAGCCAAGTTCTGGGTCAGTCCGATCTACCAGCTGCTGTCTCCGCTGTTTCCAAACTCGTACAGTTCTGTTTCGATCCGCTATGGAATTGCGCGCACCGCCGGCACCTTCGAACATCCGATTCTGGCCTGCATCATGATCGTTGCAGTCTATCGATTGCATCGCTGGTTGTCCTGGCAGGGAGTTTGGGAGCAGACGCAAGCGGGTTGGCTCGGATGGATTCAGAAGCAGTTGAAGCGATTTCCGTTTGACTTCAAGTATCAAATTTCGATCGTGTTGATCGTGATGGCCTTGATGACGATTTCGCGCGGTCCCTGGATCGGGGCCTTTGCCGGCGCGACCCTGACGATGGTGGGCAACGCCAAGGATCGCAAGAAGTGGCTGATCATCGTCGTTGTTGTGTTCCTGGTTGGCGGCATCGCCGGCCAGACAGCTCTGGACGCGTACATCACACCAAAGGAGGGTGAAATTCTCAGCGACGAAGCCCAAACCATGTTGTACCGCAAGGTGATGATTGAACAGTACAAGGAATTCCTGATGGCCAAATTTTGGACCGGCTGGGGCTTGACCACGGTACCAAAAATTCAGGGAATGGAATCGGTTGATAACGCCTTCTTTCTGATGGCCTTGCAGCATGGTGTGCTGGCACCAGCCATGTTCGCTTTGATCTTCGTCTACGCCATCATTTCGCAGGTCAAATTTGGGTTGGCCGCTGCACCTGGCCAGGCGCCGATCGGTTTTACTTTTTCCGGCATCTTTTTGATGTGCTTCGTTGCCTTCTCCACCGTCTACATGGGGTCGCAGACCGAGCCGATGCTGTTCCTGTTACTGGGCTGGGGTGAAAGCATCAAGAACCGAAAAGAGGGGGCCGAAAACGGCACGGGTATTTCCACAGCGAAGACGCCAACTTCGTTTTCCTTCAGGCGTGTGTTGTATTAGGCCGGTCGTCCGACGTGGACCTGCGCGCAATGCGGCTGGCGATCCGGTGCCCCGCAGCAATCAGCGGGTTCTCAATGAATAGCATGCTGACAGTTGCGCAGGCGAAGACGGCGAGCAGGTTGGAGGGAAAGATCTGCAACCACGCCAGGGCTGGCGCACGGTCGTCATTCCAGACCAGAAACAACTGCTGCCACAAGTACAGGCTGTAGGAAAGTCGCCCCAGCCAACGCAGTATCGGAGTTTCCAGAATGCGCCCGGCCAATGCCGAGTGCTGAATGACAGTGCCCAATATAACGAGCGGAATCAGGACGGCTTTGATGGAGATCAGCAAGAAATTCAGTTTCCAATTCAAGTCCGGAATCGATTGGATCGCCAATAGTGCGATGACCAGGGTCGGCCAGCTGGCCGGTAGCGAATAGAACTTCTGCAGTCGAAGTTGCCACGATCTTTCGCCATACAGCAGGGCCACCAGAACACCCCAAAGAATACTGTCGGCCTGAATATCGGTGCGTCCCCAGAACACATCGGGTGCTGAACCCGTCAACTGAAATTTGAAATCCACGGCCCGCCAGAGCGCAATCAGCAAGGCTGCAAAGATGGCCAGAGCCGTGCGTCGGCGGCTTACGCCCAGCAATAGAAAGGCTGCGGGCCACAGAAAGTAGAAGTGCTCCTCCACCGCCAACGACCAGAAATGTCCAAGGTACCAGCTATGGTCGGCGTGCGTGTAGTTGGCCGAGAACAACAGGGCGCTGAGCCAGCGTCCGAGACTGATGTCAATCAATCCAGTCAGGGCCAAAATGCCGGCGATCGCCAGGAAGAAGGTGGATGCCGGAAGTATGCGAAAAGCCCGTCGAATGTAAAACGACTTGAGAGATATCTTTCCGTGGCGGAACTCTTCATCCATCAGTTTGCTGGTGATCAAAAACCCGCTCAATCCGAAAAAGAGTTGAACCCCAAGCATTCCGAATTTCTTCAAAGTATCGGTATTCGAAAAAGCGCTGAAATCGATCGCGTTTTGTATCGAGTCCGAAGCATGGGCAAGTAGGACCAGTGCGATGGCAATGGCGCGCCAACCGTCGAGCGTTGGCAGGTAGGTGCCCGTCGTGCGCGCCTGCATTGTGTTGCTGCTTCGGATGTGTGGCTGAGCAATGTCTGCGTTCATGGTGTTTTTCTTATTGCAGGACCTGCAGCAGGCGCGTTGTCGCATCGCTCCAGGAATAGCTGTGCGCCTTGGCGTAGGCGCGTTCGGAGCGCCGCCGCCAATCGCTCTCGGTCAGTCTGCAGGTGGTAACGATGGCAGCGGCCATGTCCCCCGGTGACTCCTTGGCAACCAGCATTCCGGTGCCATCACCCAGTAGATCGCTTGCTGCGCCGATCGGAACCGCGATAACGGGCGTGCGGCAGGCCATGGCTTCAAGAATTGGCAGACCAAAGCTGTCCAGTCGCGAGCCGAACAGCCAGGCGTCGCAACGTGCATAGATGTCCCTGAGTTCGGTTTGTGCGGGACGGTAGAAGAACTCTGTACCGCTAGGCACTGGCACTTCGGCGCTGGGCTGGTCAGCGCCAAATGCCAAGACTTTGAGTTCCGGAATTTGCAGTCGCGCCAGTTCGCAGGCCTGGGTGCAGATGTCGGCACCCTTGATGTGGGCGACTGCATAAACGAAGCCAACCGTTGGCGTTTGCTGTTTGCTGCGCCAGGGTGCATTGAACTGCGTCAGATCCACGGCATTGGGGACGACCGTGATGCCGAGGTCACCGATTTCCTCCTCGATCGTGTTTTTTAGGTCGGACGATATGGCAATCTTCAAGTTGGGCAGGCGCAAGGCAGCTTGCACCTGGGCCGTGGCCTGCGGCGCCAGCCAGACCTCATAACCCTGAATCAAATGGACCTTGCGGCCTTTGGTGGAGGGCATGCGGTGCATCCACACCGCAGTTTCCCACCAGGTGGCGACGATGACGTCGGCGTCGGGCACGTCGCTGGCCTCGATTGCGCGTGGGCGCTCTAGGATCTTGTGCGGCACACCGGAGAGCTGGATGTGGCCCGGCTGTGTGACGCCATCGCTTCGCAGCGCTTGCCAGTCTCGCCTCATCAGGGCACGCAGTTTTTCGCGCCAACTCAGGCGATCCGGTGCGCAGGTCACCACCAGTACCTGGTGGCCGCGCCCCATCAGTTGCTGTGCATAGATAGCGACGACGCGGTTGCCACCGGTGAGGTTGTCAGAAGGTAGTAAAAAGGTGATGCGCATGGTCTTACTTCAGAATGGTGCTCAGTGCCGAGTCCAGGGCCCAGCCGGCTAACACGCCGACGGCGAATGCCGGCAACCAGATCCGCTCCGACGCGAGAGTGAGCAGCTGATTGCGGTACTTGAACCAAAGTGCTACCGGCCAACTGGAAAACTGACTTACAACCACGGCGGCGATGGCCCCTCTCTCACCGGCGGCAGCGAAGCCGGCAGGGATCAGCAGTGCCAGGCTGATCGCTCGCACGCTGTTGCTGGCACTGACCCAGACCGGCTGCCCCTTGGCAAACATGAGTTGCTCCACCACCTGGTGCCGGATCGCCAGCAGGCCCAGGCCCAGCCATTGCAGCATCCATCCTGCATTCTGGTAGCGATGGTCGTAAAGCAGATCAACTACCCAGTGTCCCGACATGAAGATGCCGCCCGCCATGACACCGAGAAAGGCATCCGCAATCTGTTGGACGCGCGTATACACCCGCGCCGCACTTTCGCTATCACTGCGCAGGGCTTCGCTGAGCGTTGAAAAGATGATGTGTGCGTTCAGGCTGGCGTAGACACTCATGACGGCCATCATCAAGGTGGTGGCAATCGAGAACACGCCAAAAGTCTCGGTCGTCAGGCTGCTGCCCAGAATCAGTTTTTCGCCATGGGCTGCCAGAAAGCCGATCACGGACGAGACAAATATCCACTTGCCAAAGCCAACGATCTCACCGGCGCAGGACCGGTCCCAGCCGGGCCGGCATGAGGGACCCGGCAAATACCAGTGGCTCATGGCGGTTCTGGCGGCGGCCGAAACCAGGGTGCCCGCCAGCAGGCTCCAAACGGATCGGGTTGCCAGTGCCAGTGCCAGGGTGACGACCATTGCAATGACCTGGGTGATGACCTCCAGGCGTGTCAGATAGGCGACCTTGAGCTCGCGCTGCGCGATTGCCAGCTTCATGGACTCAAGACCCTGCAGCAGGGCACAGAGGCTGAAGACAGCAATCATGGGAGGAAGCCGGGGATCCGCATAAACAGTGCCGCTCTGGAAGTAGCCGATGCGGCCAGTCAGATGAAAGCCCAGCGCAATCAGCAGTACGACTGCGCACAGCAAGGCGCCCCGCATTAACTGTACCGACCAGGCGGTGCCCAAAAATTCGCCCTGCGTGCCGCGCTCGCTCTTGACCACGCTCTGCCAGACACCCAGATCGGAGAACATGACCAGCGCAAAGTACAGAGTGTTGACGGCTGCGACCAAGCCGAACGCCTCCGGTACCAGGAGTCGGGTCAGGATCAGGTTGCTCAGCAGTCGCAGCGCCTGCGACGAGATGTTGCCGCCCACCAGCCAGCCGGTCGCCCGCAGCATGCGCTGCTTGAGGGAGAGGGGGGTGGCAGATGACGGGCTCACGGGTTCCACGCGACTCAGGACCCGGTCGCGTCAAATTGGGAAAAGATGCGACTCAATTTGGGCACATTGACACCGAGGTCAAAGTCAGCCAGCACTTTGGCATGGGCTGCCTCGGCCAGCGATCGTCTCAATTCTGGTTCTTGAATCAAACGTCGCAGCTGCGTGGTCAGACTCGGGACATCGCCGGGCGTGGCCAGCAGTCCGGTGCGACCGTGCTCAATCAACTCAGGGATGCCGTTGACCGGCGTTGAGATGCAGGGTACGCCGCTGGACATGGCTTCCATCAGCACCACCGGAATGCCCTCTGCCAGACTGGGTAGGACAAAGACATCTGCACGCGCAAAATGGGCACGGACCGCCTCCTGATTGAGCGCTCCGGTGAGATGAATCTGGGGTTCCAGCTGTAACCCCGCAATCGTCTGCTCAATGCGCGCGCGATCTGGTCCTTCACCGACCATGGTCAACGCGAAATCAAGGCCTTCATCGCGCAGCTGCGCGCAGGCCTGCACCAGCAGCACCTGCGCTTTGGCAGACGACAGGCGACCGACACACAGCAGTTCGACTCTGCGCTTGTTCATTGGGCGCACTGAGTAGGTAAATTGGGCCGGATCGATGCCCAGGCGGCAGACCTGCAACTTGGGCCAATTCTTGGGGTCACTGATGCGCATCAATTGCCCCTTGGCAAATTGGCTGATACAGATCACGCTATCGGCCTCCTGCATCTTTAAAGGCAGGTGCTGGCCGAACACGTCGTCGAACTCGTCGGGGCCATGGATGGTGTAGGACAGATGGCAGTTCATGAGCTTCTTGACAAGCACACCCACCGTGGCGCCGACGCTGCCAAAGTGGACGTGCAGGAACTTCAGATCGTGTTGACGCATCCAGCGTGCTACCAGAACGGCCTCGATGGCGTAGGCCAGACCGTAGAGCGGGCTACCGTCTTTGCCTAGTCGCGAGCCCAGCCAGAGAGTCCGCCATAGCGTTGTCGGCGATCTAACAGCCCAGTACAGTAGCGCCACCATTGCGCCGAGCGCGCCTTGCGCCTTGATGAAGAAAGTGTCTTGGGCTTCCTTTCTTTCGTAGGCTTCCATCGCATCGAGCGAGCGATCAGGTGGATTCACGGAGGCGGTGAAGATGGTGTGACCCAGGTCACGTAGACGCTGGACCTCGCGCAGAATGAAGGTGTGTGAAATGGCAGGGTAGCGGCTGACCAGATAGGCCATCGGGGGAGGGTGGGTGTTCATGCTTGCTTCGCGGTCGGATCGATTGAATTGGAGGTGGCCGGATGCAGAGCCTTGGCTGGCACGCCACCGATCACCTGATGTGCGGCGACCGCCTTGGTTACCACCGAGTTGGCGCCGACAACGCTGCTGTCTCCGATGCTGCTGCCCTTGAGAATTGTGGCGCCGCGGCCAATCCAGACATTGCGGCCAATGTCGATGGACGCGCTGACGTGACCGGAGGTGCGGATCGAATGGGCATCGAGTTTGTGATTGGCGTCACGCAGGCTCGCGTATTCACCGACCATGCAACCATCGCCCAGGGTGACACGCTCGAACGCCACAATATGCACGCCGCGTGACAAAACCACATCGTCGCCCAGGGTGATGACGCCGGCGCCCTGGGTCTCCAGATAGACACCGGGGTAAATCAGTGCATTGCGTCCGAGCCGGATATTGCGTGTGCCGTGGAGTTCGATCCGGCCCATGATGACATTGGATGAGTCGACGGGCTCGCCAATCGCTTCCTGAATGAGCGCCAGACTCCAGAGCCGTTGCCATTTGTCGAAGATCACGCGCTGGCACCAGGCCAGGGGCATCAGCGCTGCTACTAGCAACGCCTTGGTGCCCACAGCGATGCGAGGGGAAGCATTCATTTCTTGTAATCGACCAGGGCAATTTCGAAGTGCTGCCGAACCGCCCGGCGCCACTTGAGCTGGCCGAAAAGCGCCGGTATCTTCTGGAAGTGAGCGTGCACCGCATACTGGGTGCACAAGATCCCTTGTCCCGGTGCCTTCCAGGCACAGCGACGCGCAGTACGGGCCACAAACAGGACCGCCAGCGCCAGCAAAATGAGGGCCAAGGTGGTGCTCAGCCATAGCGACACGGCGAACAATAGAGGCGACAGTACAAAGACGATTCCATGGCGAAAGTCGCGCCGCGCTTCGTGCTGCCAAAGGACATCGCCGCGCAGACGCATGCGCTGCGCCACCTCCGCATAGGCGATGCCGGAGCGGTAGGCCCGCAACCAGTAGGCGCGAAAGGAGTTGACCGCCAGATCATGCAGCGTCATAGGGGCATCGATGTGCTCGATCTGCCAGCCTGCGGCGCGCAGTCGAGCGCACATTTCAGGCTCCTCGCCGGCTTTCAGGGTGGGATCGAAACCATCCACCTGCGACAGCGCTGCACGTCGTACCAGAACGTCACCGCCAAAGTAGAGCGTGCGACCAGCCGGGTAGATCCAGTCGAGATCAAGCACCTTGGTGTAGATTGATTGTGAAGGTCTGGACTCACGTCGGTGACCCCAGACCGCGCACAACTTGGGCTCGCTCAGCGTCTGCAGTGCACGCTGCACAAAGTCAGCGTGGAGTTCAGTGTCACCATCCAGAAATAGCACAAACTCGCCGCTGGCCGAGCGCCACCCCAGGTTGCGCGCCTTGGATGCACAGGGGCTGGCGTCGTCCAGGACGATGACGTTGGCAGCCAACGCCTGCGCCTTGACAACGCTTTGATCGGTGGAGCGGGAATCGACGTAGATCAGCTCGTAGCGTGTGCTGCCCCAGTCAGCCTGTTTCACGGAACGCAGGCAACGCTCAAGTCGTTCGCCCTCGTTACGGCCGATCACCACGACCGAGACGTTGATCCTGGAAAAATCCGAATTCGTGGAAGGATCCACATGAACTTCAGGAGAATTCTGATTACCCATTTATTTAAGCAAGGTGTTGATCGTGGTACCAAATGTCAGGACCGAGATGAAGGGCGAAATCTGACGCATGATGTATCCAAAATCGGCAAGACCGCTCTTCGGAATGAAGATCACATCACCGTCTTCCAACGCGTAATTGACGGTTCTTGAAACATTGACCAGGTCGGAAAAGGCAATGACTTCGATCTGCTTGGCGCCTGCTCTATAGACCCCGATCTGCTGCGGCGCAGCGTCCTCGTTCGGGCCGCCGGCCTGCGCCAGGGCGTCAAGCACGGTCATGCGTGGCGTCAGCCGGTAGGAGCCAGGTTTGGGCACAGAACCCAAAACGTAGATGGCGGTGTCCGAAGAATCAGGGATGAAGACGATATCGCCCTTCTTCATGCGAATGTTGTAGCTGGGGTCACCATTCAAGAGAGCCTTGAGGTCAACCCAAATCAGTTTTTCGCGCCCGCGCATGATGGCGCAGCGTGTGAGAGTAGCCTGCTTGTCCAGGATTGGCATGGCACCGGCGCCGGCCAGGACCTCGGCCAGTGTCGGCGCCTGCGCGAACTTCTGGACACCAGCCCGTTCGACCCGCCCCAAGACAGTGACCTGGTTGGAGGTGTACTGCTCGACCGCCAGTGTGGCAAGAGGTTGCGTGTAGAACCTGTGCAAACGTTGATCGATGAGCTCCAAGGCAGCTTCTCGCGTCAAGTCGTTCAAGGCGACATCACCCACGATCGGTATCGTGATCCTGCCGTCCGGACCGACCACATGCGTGCCAGTGACTTCGGGTCTTCCGAAAACGTCGAGCTTGAGCACGTCACCGCTGCCAATGCGATAGACCGGGTTGACGGTTTCTTCTAACAAGGCCAAGTCTTCCTTGGACATCAAGGTGGCGCTACTGGCTTTTTCAATGGGTTTGAAATTAGGGTTTTGGACCGATGGATCCGAGCCCTCACGCATCCAGCCAGACGACCCGGCGCAACCGGCCAGCAAGTTCGTCAAAACCAGCAACAACGTGCCGGCCCACTTGAGTGGAGCAAATCGAGGATTCATGAGCCCCGATGCTACTGAGCCGGCGCAGAACAGCGTGACAGAAGTGTGAACTGGCGCGAGCCTTTGAGGCCTCAGGAGGTCGATGCGTACGAGGCGCAGAGTTCCTGCAAGCGTGCCAGCTCTGCGCGCAACGTCTCTGGCACCGGCAAGTTCGTCAGGCCACAAAGTGCCTCAATCCGGTAGCGCCAATCATGGTGACCGAGTGAATAAAAAATGTTGCTGCGCCGTTGCTGCGCCAGGGCATCGTTGTTTGACAACAGCTCGACCAGTTCATCTGAAGCAGTTTGAGGATCATCCGACAGCTCAAGCGTAGCCTTTGGCCAGAACAGCATTTCGTCGGCCATGCGGGAGACGGGTCGCCGACCAGCGACGATGCAGCCCGATAGCAGGGATTCGAGCCAGCGGCTGGTGACCATCATGGAGCGCGGCCGGTCGCCCTGCGGCTCGACGTAGAGATGAAATGCCAGCGAGATGCGGGTGCGCTGCAGCAATTTGAACAACATGCCGCGCTCCAGCGCCACACTCGGGCCGGACAGGTTACCCAGGGGGGAGTGCAGGTACAGGTAGGGTGAGTCGGCTGGATGAAAGCGTTTGGAGAAGCAGGCCTGGTAACTGGGCGGCGTGCGTCCAAAACCGATCACATCGATCTCGCGGATATTTGCTTCGCGTGGCACCCAGGTCAGGCAATCAGCCCCCTGGTACAACTGATGCACCGGAATGCCAAAACGGTTCTTGGGATAGTCCACATCCTCATGCGCGGTGACCGTGATCGCATCATAAAAAGCGGTTTCCCTGACAAAGCCGGGTTTGAAGTAGGAGTCGGTCACAAAGCCGTAAATCTTGCTGAACTTCTTGCGACAGTCCGGGATGGCATTGATCAGGCCCAGATCGCCGGGTCCGCGAGCGACCACGATCAGTACGTCACCGCCGCCAGTTTGCAAAGGCTGGTAACAAACCTGATGCGGGCGAATCAAGCGTGCCGGCCATGTGCAAGGTATCGGTTTGGGTGACAGGATCTCGGCCTCAAAGAAATGGGCCAGCAGTTCGGCCAATTCATCAATTGCAACCCAGCCCGCATGAGGCGACGCGAGACCGGCGTAAAGGACGGAGGTCTTCATAAATCAGTCGACCGAATCAACCCGGTCGAAGCGGTAGCCGTAGCCATAGATCGGTGTCAGTTTCCAGCCCTTGCTGCCGTCAAGCAGCAACTTCTTGCGCAAGCGGCTGATGTGGGTGTCCACGGTACGGGTATCGACATCGGTATTGAGTCCCCAGATCTTGTTGAGCAAATGATCCCTTGATAGCAGCTTGCCCGGGTTCTGGAACAGGTAGACCGACAAATCGAACTCTTTTTGGGTCAGCGTGATGGCCGCGCCATCCAGGGTGAGGCGATGGCGCGTTACATCGACTTCAAACGAACCCAGTCGCAAGACCGGCAGTCCGCCAGGCTTGACCCGCCGCGCCACATTCTCCAGGCGCGCCAGCAGTTCCATCGGCTTGGGCGGCTTCACGACATAGTCGTCTGCTCCCATTTTGAGGGCGGAAACGACGGTTGCCTCATCGTCGCGTGCAGTTACGACAACGACCGGTATGTCCCAACCCAGGTTTTGCCGGACCCACTGCAAGACATCGGCGCCGGTGCCGTCGGGCAGCATCCAGTCGATCAGCAACAAGTCAAAACGCTCTTTCTTTGCGCCTTCAATAAAGTCGGCCGCCAACCCAAAGCCACGGCTGCTGTGCTGACCGCTGCTCAGCCACAATTCAAGCAAATCACGTTGCTCGCGGTCGTCTTCAAGCAGGCCGATGTGCATGGTTTATTCCTCCTCGTGCATCAGGCTCACGCCAATGGCGCCGCGTCGACGCAGCCAGGGGCTGGGGCGATAACGTGGGTCGCCGTAGACTGTTTGCATATTGAAAAGCACTTCCAGCACATTGGCCGGACCGTAGAGATTGCCCATCGCCAACGGGCCCAAGGGGTAGCCCAATCCAAGTGTCACTGCGGTCTCAAGATCGGCCGGTGAGCAAATGGCTTGCTGGCACATATCGGACGCAATATTGACAATAGTGGCGACCACACGTTGACTTACAAAGCCACCGCTGTCCCGTATCACGCTGACGGCCTTGCCGTCACGCGCCATCAGCGCGTGAGCGGCGTCGCGCATGTCGGTTCGTGTGGCCGGGTTGGTGGCCAGCACCCTGCGCTTGCTGGCGGCATCTTCCACCAGCATGTCGATGCCGATGGTACGAGCCGGATCGAGCCGCTCGACCACGGCCACCGTGGTGACATCGAAGCCCAAAGGTGCGACGAAGCTCAGGGCTTGCGCGGAGGGCGCGGCGCCGGTCTCGATCCGGGCGCCCAGGTTCTTCAGCAATAACAGCAATTCAGCGCGCCGTGCCGCACGCGGCGAGACCCACACTGGTGGCATTTCGTCAACCTGCGGCACTGCGGCCTCGGGACTGATCTGCGCAATGCCATTGACGTATCGATAAAAGCCCTCGCCCACCTTCTTGCCGACCACGCCCCCCGCCAAGCGCTGGGCGGTGATGACGCTGGGCCGATAGCGTGGCTCTTCAAAGTACTGGTGGTAAATGGATTCCATCACCGGATGTGAAACATCGAGCGCCGTCAGGTCCATCAACTCAAACGGACCTAGCTTGAAGCCGATCTGGTCTTTGAGGATGCGGTCGATGGTGGCGAAATCGGCGATGCCCTCGCTCACGATGCGAAGCGCTTCGGTGCCATAGCCGCGCCCGGCATGGTTGACGATAAAGCCCGGACTGTCCTGTGCCTGCACCGGTGTGTGGCCCATTTGTCTGGCATAGGCAGCCAGGTCGGTGCAGACGCTGGCGCTGGTCTTGAGTCCCGCGATGACCTCGACCACCTTCATCAGGGGTACCGGGTTGAAGAAGTGATAGCCGGCAAATCGCTCCGGTCGTTTGAGTCGTGCTGCTATCGCGGTCACTGACAGCGAAGAGGTATTGGTGGCCAGTACAGCCGAGGGACGAATAGTGCTTTCGAGCTCAGTGAACAGATTGGCTTTGACATCCAGACGCTCCACGATCGCTTCCACAATCAGATCACTGCCAGACAGTTCGGCCAGTGAGTCGGCACAGAGCAGCCGCGCTTTGTAGGAGGCAGCCCGTGCTGCATCGAGCCGGCCTTTATCGCACAGCTTGTCCCATTGGGAAAACACGGCGACCTGCGCGCTGAGTGCCGCACCGACCTGCACGTCAAACAACAGAACCTCACTGCCGGCCTGAGCCGCAACCTGGGCGATGCCACGTCCCATGGCGCCGGCACCGACGATGCCGACCTTCTGAAATGTTGGTTTCATGCAAGTCATTATGACTCGGCGCATTCGCAACGATGGGCAGAGTCAGCGCCGGACCTGCAATGCGCCCGGATTGACGATGTTGGTCGGTGTGCCCTTGATGAAATTGATGACGTTGTCAAAGGCGGCGCTGAAATACATTTCATAACTGGCCTGCTCTACATAGCCGATGTGCGGCGTACAAATGCAATTCTCGATTCTCAGCAGAGCATGACCCTGCAAAATCGGTTCGGTCTCGAAGACATCAACCGCTGCCATGCCGGGTCGTCCGCGGTTGAGCGCGCTGATCAGGGCCTCCGGTTCAATCAGTTCAGCACGCGAGGTGTTGACCAGCAGCGCGGTAGGCTTCATGCGACCGAGGTCATCAAGGCGGACAATGCCGCGCGTTTCGTCAAGCAGGCGAAGGTGCAGGCTGACTACGTCGCATTGGGAAAAGAATTCGTCGCGACTGGCCGCTGCAACAAACCCGTCCAAAACTGCTTTTTCACGCGATGCAGGCTGGCCCCAGATCACTACTTTCATGCCAAAGGCCTTGCCGTAGTTCGCCAGCAATTGGCCGATCTTGCCGTAACCCCAAATACCCAGCGTCTTGCCTTTGAGGACAACACCCAGACCAAAATTTGCCGGCATGGAACCGGCCTTTAGCCCTGACTGCTGCCACGCGCCATGCTTGAGGTTGCCAATGTAATGAGGCAGGCGGCGCATGGCTGCCATGATCAGGGCCCAGGTAAGTTCGGCCGGAGCCACCGGTGAACCGGTGCCCTCGGCCACGGCAATGCCGCGCTCGGTGCAGGCGTTCACGTCGATATGCGAGCCGACACGGCCAGTTTGCACAATCAGCTTGAGTTTGGGCAACTTTTCGATCAACGGCCTGGGCATGTGCGTGCGTTCCCGGTTCAGCACAATGACATCCGCATCTTTCAGTCGAAATGTCAACTGGCCCAGTCCCTTGACGGTGTTGGTGTAGACCTTAGCCGCGTAGGGCTCCAGTTTGGCGGAACATTCGAGCTTTCGAATTGCATCCTGGTAATCGTCAAGAATCACAATGTTCATACTTGTTATTGTGCCTTGACATTTTGCCTGCCGACCGCAGGCGTCAAGCGGATTGCAGAATCAGTGGCGTGCCGCCAGTCGATCCAGTTCGGCGCAGACATCCGACATGCGGCCGGAGATGATCATGCGCCCGACATGGCTTGGCGCCTGATCAACCTCCAGGATGCGCACAATGCGCAGTGGTTTGTGACGGCGTGGCGATGCGGGTTCACGCAGCGCCCGATCTGCGGCTGCCGGTGCCGGACTGCCGGCTGCCTTGGGTGCGAACCAATGCCACGCAGCTTGCAGCGGCATCAGGATGTTGGACATGGCAAATAATGCAGTGCTCATTCGAGTTCTTTCAATCTGAAAATGGATTCAGGTTTACATCAGCATCGTGTTGCGGATCAGTCCCACAGCCAGACCCTCAATTTCAAAGGGCTCACCGGGCTCGACCACGATGGTTTGGTAATCCGGGTTCTCCGGATGCAGTTCGATCAGGTTCTTGTTGCGACGAAAACGTTTGACCGTCACCTCATCTCCCAGACGAGCGACCACAATCTGGCCATTCTTGGCCTCTTTGGTGGATTGCACCGCCAGCAGGTCGCCATCCATGATGCCGGCGTCGCGCATCGACATACCGCGCACTTTGAGGAGATAGTCTGGCTTGCGTTGAAAGAGGCTGCTCTCCAGGTAATAGGTCTGGTCTATGTGCTCCTGCGCCAGAATCGGCGAGCCTGCTGCGACCCGACCTACCAGCGGCAGGGCCAACTGCGCCAAACTGGGAAGCTGGAAAGAGTATTGTTTGTTGCGCGATTCATTGATGGAGCGCAGCGCCTCGCTTCTGAGCCGAATACCGCGCGAAGTGCCACTGACAAGTTCAATGACGCCTTTGCGTGCAAGCGCCTGCAGGTGCTCCTCGGCTGCATTGGCCGATTTGAAACCCAATTCGGTGGCGATTTCGGCGCGGGTCGGGGGGGCGCCCGTGCGAGCAATTGCGCTTTGGATCAGGTCAAGAATTTGCTGTTGGCGGGCTGTCAGTTTGGGGCTTTCAAGCATGGCGACTCCTTTGCGTTTGGGTAGGTCTTGCTGTCAGTCTGTACACACTGTTTCGATATCCAGTAACTGTATTTTTAACCAGTTTTTGAAAATATGCAAGCGATAAAATGCGCAACCTTAACTTGAGGGGCATCCAGATGATTTCGCTTTCCTGCCACGCCATTCTTTCTGGACGGGCACCCTCTGACGAAATCGTCGTCGTTCGCGGCTGGGTCCGCACCCGGCGCGATTCAAAGGCGGGCTTCTCTTTTGTCCAGGTGTCCGACGGTTCCTGCTTCCATCCGGTACAGGTTATGGCGCCGGCCGCGCTGGCCAATTACGCCAGCGAAGTCCAGAAACTGACCGCGGGTTGCGCGGTCGAGGCGATCGGGATGATCGTGCCGTCGCCCGCCGCCGGTCAACCGTTCGAGATGCACGCGACCGAGCTTAGAGTGGTCGGCTGGGTCGATGATCCCGACACCTATCCGATTCAGCCCAAGCCGCACAGCATGGAATTTCTGCGCGAGGTGGCTCACCTGCGCCCCCGCACCAATGTCATTGGCGCCAGTGCTCGCGTGCGGCACACGCTGGCGATGTCGATCCACAGGTTCTTCAGTGAGAACGAATTTCTTTGGGTTAACACGCCGATCATCACTGCGTCCGATGCAGAGGGAGCCGGTGAGCTGTTTCGGGTGTCGACACTGGATGCGCTGAATCCGCCGCGTACCTCCGATGGTAAAGTGGACTTTTCGCAGGATTTTTTCGGGCGCGAGGCCTTCCTTACGGTATCGGGCCAATTAAACGTGGAGACCTATTGCATGGCTCTGTCCAAGGTCTACACCTTCGGGCCAACGTTTCGCGCAGAGAACTCCAACACCAGCCGTCACCTGGCCGAGTTCTGGATGGTTGAGCCTGAAATCGCGTTTGCCGATCTGGCTGCCAATGCTGATTTGGCCGAGGCCTTGCTCAAGTACGTCTTTAAGGCAGTACTCGCGGAGCGTCCCGACGACATGGCCTTCTTCGAGGACCGCGTCGAGAAGGGTGTTATCGCCAAGCTTCAGGGCATTGTCGAACGCGAGTTCGTGCGCATGGACTACACCGAGGCGATCAGGATCCTGGAGAGTTCCAAGCACAAATTCGAATACCCGGTGCAATGGGGTATCGACCTGCAAAGCGAGCACGAGCGCTATTTGGCGGAGAAGCATGTCGGCGGCCCGGTTGTGTTGATGAATTACCCGAAGGAGATCAAGGCCTTTTACATGCGCCTGAGCGACGACGGCAAGACAGTGGCCGCCATGGATGTGCTGGCTCCCGGGATTGGCGAGATCATTGGCGGCAGCCAGCGCGAGGAGCGGCTCGAAGTGCTCGATGCACGTCTGGAGGCCACGGGTCTCGACAAGGGCGCCTATAGCTGGTACCGGGACTTGCGTCGCTACGGCAGCGTTCCCCATGCAGGATTTGGCCTCGGATTCGAGCGCACCGTGGCGTACGTGACGGGCCTGTCCAATGTGCGCGATGTGATCCCGTTTCCGCGCACGCCAGGCAGCGCCCGCTATTGAACTTTTTCGCAGCTCGCCTCGGGACCTTTTGGCCAACCGATTATTCGGCTAATGCGGCGAATGCCTTGACCCTGATTTCGTCGACGCCGCCAGTGCCGTCGATGACGCGGTACTTGGGCGCCGCCGACGGATCTGTCTTGGCCCAACTGGCGTAGTAGCTCACCAACGGACGGGTCTGCGCGCTGTAAACCTCCAGCCTCTTCTTGACGGTCTCTTCCTTGTCGTCAGCGCGCTGGATCAGAGCTTCACCGCTAACATCGTCCACGCCTGCAACCTTGGGCGGGTTGAACTTGACGTGGTAGGTCCGCCCCGAAGGCGCGTGCGAGCGGCGACCGCTCATGCGCTCGATGATGGCGTCAAACGGTACGTCGATCTCCAGCACGTAATCCAGTTTGACACCGGCCGCTTTCATCGCGTCGGCCTGGGGAATGGTGCGCGGGAAACCGTCGAACAGGAAGCCGTTGGCACAGTCGGCCTGGGAAATGCGTTCCTTCACCAGATTGATGATCAGGTCGTCGCTGACCAGGCCGCCGGAGTCCATGATCTTCTTGGCCTCGACACCGAGTGCTGTGCCGGCCTTGACTGCGGCCCGCAACATGTCGCCGGTCGAGATCTGGGGAATGCCGTACTTCTGACAGATGAAAGTCGCTTGCGTGCCCTTACCAGCGCCAGGTGCGCCCAACAGAATAAGTCTCATGATCGTCTTTCGAGTAAATGAAAATCAGCCAGCATATTCGAATCTGCTCCAGTGCAGGCCTCGATGCTTTGTCGACTCGAAGAATAGCACGCCGCAGCGCTTGACCGGCTGACGCACCAGCTCAGTCACGCAGTGAACAGACGGCGCACCCGCTCCAGATCTTCAGTTGTATCCACGCCAGGGCCTGGTGCTTGTTCAGTGATGTGAACCGCGATGCGATAGCCATGCCAAAGGGCACGCAGTTGCTCGAGCGCTTCAGTCACTTCGATCGGTGCCGGCGCCAGCCTCGGATACTGCCTCAGGAAGCCAACCCGGTAGCCGTAGATGCCGATGTGTCGCAGCGGCGCCGGGACGGGCAACGTGCCCGGTTGATCACGCGAGAACGGGATCGCCGCACGACTGAAGTAAAGCGCCATTGAGTCAGCATCGATCAGAACTTTGACGACGTTCGGGTTGTTGAATTCGGCCTGGGTGCCGATGGAATGAGCGGCTGTAGTCATGCTGGCTGCCGGTCGCTCGATCAGCAGTTTGGCCACGGCTGTCACCAGTGTCGGTTCAATCAGTGGTTCATCACCCTGGACATTCACCACGATTTCGTCGTCGCCGAGATTGAGCAACTCGCAGGCCTCAGACAGACGATCGCTGCCCGAGAAGTGGTCATTGCGGGTCAGTACGGCCTCGACATGATGGGATTGACAGACTTGGACAATCTTGGCGCTGTCGGTTGCCACGCAGACGCGAACCGGGCCCTCCGGTGGTGTACCTGACATGACCCGATGGGCTACCCTGACCACCATCGGCAAGCCGCCGATATCGGCCAATGGCTTGTTGGGCAGGCGGGTCGAGGCCAGGCGGGCCGGAATCAGAACGGTGAAGTTCAAAGTCCGAGTTCCTCGTCCGTCAGGGTTCGGGCTTCGCTTTCCAACAGAATCGGAATGCCGTCGCGTACCGGGTAGGCCAGGCGCCCGCTGCGGGAGGTCAGCTCCTGCTTTTCACGGTCATATTCAAGCGGGCCTTTGGTGACAGGGCAAACCAGGAGTTCAAGAAGTCGTGTGTCCATTGTGTGATGATAGCCTTGAGTTTGATCGGGACATCAGCAAATTCGAGAGCAAAGCGTCGAACCGTGTGATGAACGCTGGATCGAAAGTGCATAACAGCGGTACCGCCAGCGCGTCGGGCTGGCGTTGCCAAAGTTTGACAGCGTCCTTTTCAGTGCATATGACGGTGAAATCGCGGCAGTCATGGCTGGACCAGCTTGAAAAATCGCAATGGTCTGGCAGACTGACGGTGCGATCTAAGACCAGGCCCTTGGCACGTAACATGAAAAAAAATTCATCCGGCTTGGCAATGGCAGCCACCGCCAGCAGTGGCTTGGTGCTCGACAGCATAAGCGCTTGGAGCGAAATTCGGCTGCCATCGGCCGCCTGTGCATGGTCAGCCATCGCTCGATGGGCTTTAAAGCCCGTTAATGCGGCCAGATTGCCTGTGTGCAGCACTAGGTCCACCGGACGCGGCCAGTGTTCGCGAAGCGGGCCGGCAGGCAATAGAAAGCCATTACCGATACCGCGCTCGTCGAACACACAAATTTCCAGGTCGCGCCGCAGTGCCAGGTGTTGCAGGCCATCATCGGCGACGATGACTTGGGTCTCGGGATACCGTTCAAGCAGGGATCGTGCCGCTTCAAGGCGACGGCTGGCGACGAAGACGCTGGCCGACGTGTTGCGCTTGATCAGTACCGGCTCATCGCCTACTGCCGAAATGGGGCTGTTTTGGTGGACTTCCTGGCAATCCTTTTCGCGGCGTCCATAGCCGCGCGAGATCACCCCCACTTGGAGGCCGCGGGCCCGCAGGTGCTGAACCAGTGCGATCACGACGGGGGTCTTGCCTGAGCCACCGGCCACCACATTTCCGACCACGATGACCGGGACCGGGACCTGCCCGCTTTGAAGCAGGCCAAGTTTGAACATACCCCGTCGCAGCATCACCAGGGTGCCAAACAACAGCGCCAGCGGCCAAAGCGCCCATGCCAGCAAGCCCCGATGGGTCCAGGCTGTGAGAAGCCGGCGTTGCAAAGCGGCTCTCTGCGCTGCGACCTCCATCGCTTAGCGGGTCCCACCCCGGGCTGTAGACTGCGTCGCAAAAGTGATGTGGATCAGGCCGGCACGCCGGGCTGCTTCCATCACCGTAATCACTGCCTGATGTTTGGCGCTGGCATCGGCGTTGATGATCAGAACCGATTCCTTGCCCGCTTTGGCGGCATCGACCAGCGCGGCCGCAAGTGTGCTGGCGTCGCGGTTGGTCAGCGCCACCTTGTTGACCGAATACGTTCCGTCACTGCTGACGCTGACCTGTACCTCTTTTTCGTAGTCGCGCTGGGCTTGGGCATCTGCAACCGGCAGGTTCAGTTGCAGCTCCGTGAACTTGCTGTAGGTGGTGGACAACATCAAGAAGATCAGAATCACCAGCAGTACATCGATGAAGGGGATCAGGTTGATTTCGGGCTCGTCACGGGTCAGGGGTCGGAAATTCATTGCCGGCTCACTTGCGCAACGTATTGAGATGACGCACCAGTCTTTCAGACGCGAGTTCAAGAGTCAGCAGATAGGCATCCAGCCGGGCCCGAAAATAGCGCCAGAAAATGAGCGATGGAATGGCCACAATGAGACCAAAGGCGGTGTTGTACAGGGCAACGGAAATACCATGGGCCAGCAGTGCAGGGTTGCCACCGGTGGCCACGCCGCTAGAAGATTGAGAGCCAAAGATCTCGATCATTCCCACCACTGTGCCAAACAGGCCCATGAGCGGTGCGGCTGATGCGATGGTTGCCAGCGCACTCAGATAGCGCTCCAGGCGATGCGCCACCATGCGCCCGGTCCCCTCCATGGTGGCGCGAAGATCGTCTGCGCTGCAGCGCGGGTTGCTGTTGAGTGCCTGTAAGCCGCTGGCAAGTACTTCGCCCAGAGCCGAGTTCTTTGCCAGTTGATTCACGACGTCCGGAGCCGGAACTGCGTTTCGTGAGACGCTCAATACTTCTTCGAGCAGCCGGGGCGGTGCAATTCTGGAAGACTTCAGGCTGATAAACCGTTCGATTACCAGGGCCAAGGCCAAAATGGAGCAGGCAATCAGTGGCCAGATCGGCCAACCGGCGGCTTGTATGATTGAAAACAAATAGACTCTCCGCGCAAATAGTGGGCGGCACAATTATGTCCCACGGACCTTTGAGTTTCGATACCTTGAGAGTGGCAGCAGCAAATTCAGAGGTCGTTTTGGGCCTGAGGCGACGCACAGAATCTGTGGATAACTTTGTGAAAAAGTTGCTTTGGAAGTGTCTTCAAGTCGCGCCGGCCTTGACTTGTGACACATTGGTGACAAATGAGGCAGCGATAAACTGAATGAAATCAATGGTTTCCAACACAGAATCAGGCGTTCAGGGGATGGTTTCGCTGTCACATGCAGATGAAGTCAAAGCATCGGTCGCCATGAGCAAGGTCTGGCAAGTGGGTGCTTTGTGCCGCGCCGTGGCCGATGCGCTGGAGGCTCGTTTCAATCCGGTGCAAGTGCTTGGCGAATTGTCTGGATTCTCGCGAGCTTCCAGCGGGCACTGTTACTTTTCACTGAAAGACGAAAGCAGTCAGATTCGTTGTGCCATGTTTCGTCGCGCTGCCAGTCTTCTTGACTTTTCACCACGTGATGGCGACATGGTTGAACTGCGCGGTCGCCTCGGCGTTTACGAGTCCCGCGGGGATCTGCAACTGGTCGTGGAAAGCATGAGCCAAGCCGGGCCGGGTGCCTTGTTTGAACAGTTTGTTAAGCTCAAGGTCAAACTCGAAGCTCAGGGATTGTTCAACGCCGCGAGGAAACGTTCGCTGCCGGTCATGCCCCGCGCCATCGGCTTGGTGACTTCTCTCGGCGCAGCGGCGCTGCGTGATGTGATAACCGCCTTGCGGCGGCGCGTGCCGCACATTCCGGTGGTGCTGGCTGCCGCGTCTGTTCAGGGTGGCAGTGCGCCGCAGGAATTGCGGCGGGCCCTTGAGGGGCTGTACCGGCTCACGCCGCAGGGTCAAGAGTTGACCTCCGGATTGGGTGTCAAAGCGCGACGATTGGCAGATTCATCCGGACCGCCGGTCGACGTCATTCTGCTGGTGCGAGGTGGTGGTTCAGCCGAGGATTTGTGGGCTTTCAATGACGAGCAACTGGCGCATACGTTGGCGCAGAGTCCGGTGCCCGTTGTGTGCGGTGTTGGCCATGAGACTGACTTCACAATAGCCGATTTTGTTGCCGATCTGCGGGCGCCGACCCCAACAGCGGCCGCTGAAATGGTGGCTGAGTCGCGCGATGCCTGGCTGTCTGGGCTCGATGACATTGGGCGTCATTTGCAGCTTGCGACGTGCAGATACCTGGATCAGCAAAGTCAGCGGCTTGACTTGACCGCATCGCGTCTTGGTCGACCGTCGGCCCTGGTGGCGCAGGAGCACCTGAAATTGGCAGCCAAAGCGCAACAGTTGCAGTTCCTCATGCTGGATTTCTTCAAGCGGCGACAAGAGGATCTGGAACGTGCTCGTTTGCGATTGGGGTTGCTGGATCCGACGCTGGTTTTGCGGCGTGGCTACGCATGGCTCACCAGCCTTGACGGACGGACCATTACCAGCGTGCAGCAAACCCATGCCGGTCAGGCGCTGCAGGTCACCCTTGCTGACGGCAGGCTTGATTTGACCGTCTCCGACCCAAGCTAGGCAAAGTTTCTACAATCGCGCTTCTTAAACACTCAACCGACGAGGATCTCATGGAACACACACTGCCTGCACTGCCTTTTGCACTCGATGCCTTGGCTCCACATTACTCCAAAGAAACGCTCGAATATCACCATGGCAAACATCACAACGCCTATGTGGTGAACCTCAACAATCTGCAAAAAGGCACGGATTTTGAGAACTTGGCGCTGGAAGACATCATCAAGAAATCCAGCGGTGGCATCTACAACAATTCGGCTCAGGTCTGGAACCACACATTCTTCTGGAATTGCATGAAACCCCAGGGTGGTGGAGAACCTTCAGGTGCCTTGGCGGTGGCGATCAATGCCAAGTGGGGTTCCTACGCGGCCTTCAAGGAGGCATTTATCAAGTCTGCTGTCGGCAATTTCGGCTCCGGTTGGACCTGGCTCGTCAAGAAACCTGACGGTTCGGTCGACATTGTCAATACGGGCGCCGCCGGCACGCCGCTCACGACGGCAGACAAGGCTTTGCTGACCGTTGACGTGTGGGAGCACGCCTACTACATCGATTACCGCAATTTGCGTCCCAAGTACGTGGAAACTTTCCTCGACAAGTTGGTGAACTGGAAATTCGCCGAAGCCAACTTTGCCTGAAGTTTGACGCCGGTTTGCTATTTGCTTTGAAAAGGCGGGCCACCGAGCTTGAAACCAGCTTTGATGCCTCTCTTTGCGAACCAGCCCTGGTTCATTTCGAGCACGTAGCGAACCGGCCGCGCTGAACAGTGGGAGTCGGTGGTCTGAGGTTTCATGTCCGCCAGATTGACGATGGTGCCGTCGTCGGCGACAAAGGCGGCGGTCAGGGGCAACAGTGTGTTCTTCATCCAGAAACACTGTTCGCTGGCTTGTTCGAATGCGAACAACATACCTTCCGATGACGGCATGTCCCTGCGAAACATGAGCCCGGTGGCTCGCTGTTCCACAGTTGACGCTATCTGAGTGTCTATCAGATGCACGCCGGCCGAGATTTTGATTCGTGGCAGATCCGCCTGTGGCAGGCTTTGGGAATGCGCCACGCTGCCCAGCGCGAATAGCAAAGCGAGAAGTCTGAGGTCAATTTTCTTCATGACTCAATTCTGCTGCAAGCGGCGGCCGATTGAACATGATTCAGACAAAAAATGCCCGCTAAAGCGGGCATTTTCATTGGAAGCAGTGCTTCCAAAACGGCGATTACTTGGTAGCGGAAGCAGCGGGCTTCTTGGCAGCAGCCTTCTTTTCAGCGGCGGCAGCTTTCTTGGCTTCGGCGGCAGCTTTCTTGGCGGCCTTCTTTTCAGCAGCGGCAGCTTTCTTGGCAGCCTTGTCGTCAGCCTTGGCTGGAGCCGCTTCCTTGGCAGCCGGAGTAGCAGCAGGTGCTGCAGCGGCCGCAGGTGCGGCAGCAGGAGCAGCCGCCTTGGCGGGAGCAGCCGCCGGAGCGGAGGCCTGGGCGAAAGCACCGACGGCGAAAAGACCAGCAACCAAAGCAGCGAGGAGTTTGTTCATTTTCAGTTTCCTTGAAATAACGTTATTGCAGAAGTTCCCTCCATGCTCTGGAAGGTCTGTCCGTAACGGCGTTGGTTTGTGGCCGGTTGACAGAAATCGCTAATTTTTTGGGACTAGAATCAAAAAAGAGCTCCAAACCATCCTGAAACAGCGACTCCTGGCTGATTTTGGCATCGGAAACACTTCAGTTATATCAATCGCTAGCAACGGAGAAATCTCATGTACCAGCACATCAAGGTCCCAGCCAAAGGTCAAAAAATTACCGTCAACGCCGACATGTCGCTGAACGTGCCAGATCAGCCAATCATTCCGTTTATCGAGGGCGACGGCACCGGTTTTGATATCACACCTGTGATGCTTAAGGTGGTTGATGCGGCCGTTGCCAAAGCCTACGGTGGCAACAAGCAAATTCACTGGATGGAAGTGTACGCAGGGGAGAAATCGACCAAGGTCTATGGACCGGACGTCTGGCTGCCCGAAGAAACCCTTCACGCGCTGCGCGACTATGTCGTTTCAATCAAGGGACCGTTGACCACGCCGGTGGGAGGCGGCATTCGTTCCCTGAATGTGGCGCTTCGCCAGGAACTTGATCTCTATGTTTGTTTGCGCCCGATTCAGTACTTTGACGGTGTTCCCAGCCCGGTCAAGGAGCCGCATAAGACCGACATGGTGATATTCCGCGAAAATTCGGAAGATATTTACGCCGGCATCGAGTTCGAGGCCGAGTCTGACAAGGCGAAAAAACTGATCAATTTTTTACAAAAGGAAATGGGAGTCACCAAAATCCGCTTCCCGAACACGTCGGGCATTGGCATCAAGCCTGTTTCGCGCGAAGGCACCGAGCGTCTGGTGAGAAAGGCCCTGCAATACACCATCGACAATAACAAACCCAGCCTGACAATTGTTCACAAGGGCAACATCATGAAATACACCGAAGGCGGCTTCCGTGATTGGGCCTATGGTCTGGCACAAAAAGAGTTTGGCGCCGAGTTGATTGACGGTGGACCCTGGTGCAAATTCAAGAATCCGAAGACGGGTAAGGACATCATCGTCAAGGACAGCATTGCCGATGCTTTTTTGCAGCAAATCCTGTTGCGGCCCGCTGAATACAGCGTTATCGCTACTCTGAACTTGAACGGCGACTATGTGTCCGACGCTCTGGCAGCTCAAGTAGGCGGTATTGGCATTGCGCCGGGTGCCAATTTGTCCGATTCGGTGGCGTGTTTTGAAGCCACGCATGGCACCGCGCCGAAGTACGCGGGTAAAGATTATGTGAACCCGGGCTCGGAGATTCTTTCAGCCGAGATGATGTTGCGTCACATGGGTTGGTTTGAAGCGGCTGATCTGATCATCAGTTCGATGAAAAAATCCATCGCCAGCAAGAAAGTGACCTACGACTTTGCCCGGCTAATGGACGGCGCAACGCAGGTCAGTTGTTCTGGTTTCGGTCAGGTCATGATTTCCAATATGGGATAGCGTATAAAGGCCGCCAAGGAAGGCCAAAGTGAAACCCCAAGCTATTGATTATTGATATTTCCGTAAATCATGACAACCATTGAACGCCTCAAACGTTATGTCTCCAGTAGCAATATTGGAGAATGTGGTCATGGCAAAACGGGGACTGAGCGAGGCGGCAAGAAAGCGAGTCAAGGCGGGGCGACTGCTGCTCGCGGGCAAAGGTTGCGCCGAAGTGGCGCTTGCCGTTGGTGTGGCGCGGCAAACCTTGTACACGTGGAAGAAGTTGCTCGATGAAGGTGGCATTGATGCCCTGCGCGGCGTACCTGAGCGAGGACGACCGGCCCACTTGGATGAACAGCAATTGGCTTCTCTGCGTGCAGCGATCCTGCAAAAGCCAACCGAGCACGGATTTGGCACCGAGTTGTGGACGCTCAAGCGCGTGGGCGCAGTCATCGAGCGCTTGCACGGTGTGCGATACAGCCAGACACAGATCTGGCGCATTCTGGGCTCGATGGGCTTTAGCCCGCAAAAGCCGAACAAGCGCGCTATCGAGCGCAATGAGGATGCGGTGCGATCATGGAAGCGAAGCACGTTTCCTGCCCTTAAAAAAAAGCCCAGCGAGAAGGCCGAGTAATCGTCTTTGTCGACGAGTCCGGACTCAGCGAACGCCCCACCCGTGTGCGTACTTGGGCGCTCAAGGGACAGACGCCCGTTATTCAGTTCCATTTCAACTGGAACCATGTCTCGGTCATTGCCGGTCTGACCCGTACCAACTGCTTGTTCCGACTTCACGAAGGCAGCATCAAGAAAGAGGAGATCGTCGATTTCCTCAAGGCGCTCAAAACTCATTTGAAGCAACCGCTGCTGGTGATATGGGATGGCTTGAAGGCGCATCGCAGCCGGCTCGTGCGCGAGTACCTGGACAGCTTGAACGGGCACATCCAGATCGCGTTCCTGCCACCCTATGCGCCGGACCTGAACCCGGTCGAATACTTGTGGGCGTGGCTCAAGCGCCATGCCATGGCCAACTACTGTCCCAACAACCTCACCGAGTTGCACACGACCGCGCGCAACAAGCTCAAAAGCGCCCAGAAGCGTCCCTCGATCATTGCCGCTTGCTGGATGCAGGCTACCCTGTGGTGATGTCATGAATTATGGAACTCTCAATA